>JBEELK010000076.1:0-3728 GCA_041168165.1 Planctomycetota bacterium
CCTTCGTCGAGAACGGCAACTCGCCGACGAGCAGCTCGTACAGCATCACGCCGAGCGAGTAGACGTCGGCGCGCGTGTCGATGTCCGTGTTGAGCGGATCGGCTTGCTCCGGCGCCATGTATTCGGGCGTGCCGATCAGTTGGCCCGCTTCCGTGAACAACGTGGCCGCAACGAGCTTTTCGCCGAGTGCCTTGGCGAGGCCGAAGTCGATCACCTTGATGCGCGGCGCCTCGGCATCGCCGCTGACCAGCACGTTGCTCGGCTTGAGGTCGCGGTGCACGACGCCCTTGTTGTGCGCGTGCTGCACTGCGTCGCAGACGCTGCGCATCAGTCGCAGGCGCTGCGCGAGTCCGACTTGGTTCGCATCGCAGAACGTCGTGAGCGGCCGACCCTCGACCAACTCCATCGCGAAGTACGGCTGCCCGCGTTCGCTCGTGCCGCAGTCGTAGACCTTGGCGATGCCGTCGTGCTGCATGCGCGCGAGCGCTTGCCGCTCTTGCTCGAAGCGCGCGAGCACGGCGCGGCTGTCCATGCCCAGCTTGATCAGCTTGAGTGCGGCGCGCATGTGCACCGGCTCGGTGCGTTCGGCGAGGTAGACAGTGCCCATGCCGCCTTCGCCGAGCGTCGATCGGATGCGCCAAGGCCCGACGTGCTCGGGGCGCTCCGGCGGAGTCAGTTCGCGCAGCGCTGCGATGGCGCCGCGAATGCGCTGCGCCGCGTCGGGGTGCGCCGAGCACCAACGATCGATGACGGTCTCGGTCGGCAGCTTGCCCTTCTCGTGAAGACTCGCGAGCGCGTCTTCGACGGACTCGGGCAACGGCGCGGGCTCGGCTCCTTCAGGTTCGGCCATGGATTCGCAGCGAGGGATGCGGACGGCTGCGGCTGTGGGAGAGGAGCCGCGACGACCTCGTGGCCGAACGGCCGCGAGCTGTCTAGCATGCCGCGATCTTCCCGGGCCGGGAAGAGGAGCGAAGGCGAGACGTGGCGGACACCGATCTGGTCGATCCCAACGAACGAGAGTTACTCGAGCGAGCGAAGCGCGGCGACCGCGAGGCGCAGGATGCGTTGTGCCGCTTGCACATCGACTGCGTGCACGCATGGGTGCGCCTCAAGCGGACTCCTCTCATCGCAAGCCGTGAGTCCGCGATGGACCTCGTGCAGAGCGCGTTCCGGCAAGCGCTCGCGGACCTGCCGAGTTACGAGTGGAACGGCGGCGCGAGCTTTCGCAATTGGCTGCTGACGTATGCCGAGAACAAGCTGCGCAACCGCGAACGCTTCCATCGCGCCGAACGCCGCAGCCCGACGCGCGAAGCCGATCAAGCACTGTCGCACTTCTACGCGTCGATGGCGTCGCCATTGCGGACGACGGATGCGCGGGAGCAAGTCGATCAGTTCGAGCGCGCGTTCTTCCGCCTCGGCGAGGCCGATCGCGATCTCATCGTGTTCGCGCGCATCGAGGGCCTCTCGCACGCGCAGATCGCCGAGCGCCTTGGCATCACCGAGGCCAACAGCCGCAAGATGCTGAGCCGCGCGCTCGTGCGGCTCGCCAACTTCATGCAGGCGTAGCAGCTGGTTCGCGCGCGCGTCGACTGCGCGCGCGATGGATCAGCGGTCCTTCGCTGCCGAGTCGGCGTCGTCGGCCGCGGCGGGCAGCGGCGTGGTGAGCGCTTCGACGAAGAGCTTGGCCGACGCATGGGTCGGATCGATCTCGAGCACGCGACGGAACGCGGCGAGCGCCTTCTCGGGTTGGCCCGAGAACTTCAGGTTGTAGCCGAGCACGAGATGCGCCATCGCGTCGTAGGGCTTGCCTTCGAGGTAGCGGCGCAACGCGGTCATGTGCTCTTCGAACACCTCCGGCTTGCTGTAGAGCAACCGCTTGTCGGTCTCAGCGCGCGCGAGACCCGGCTCGAGGCGGAGCCCTTCGCCGATCAAGAACGCCGCGAAGTGGTAGTCGGCGACCGCGAACACCGCGTCTGCCATCACGAAGTGCAGCGACGCGTCGGCGGGCAGCAACGTGCGCGCCTTGGCGTAGGCATCGGCGGCGTCGCGATAGCGGCCTTCCTTGAAGTAGTAGTCGCCGTAATCGACGTAGCGGCGGCCCTGCTCTTCAGGCGTGAGTTCGCGCGAGCCAGACGCAAACACCGGCTCGTCACCGGGCAACGACGCGCCGCTCGCGAGCGACGCATCGGACGATGCGGGCACAGCCGACGACGGGTAGGACGAGTAGATGTAGGTGGTCTCGTAGACGACGGGCGTCGCGTAGTAGGCGGGCGTCCACCAGACGGGCGTGCAGTAGGGGCGATACGACCACGAGTCCCACCAGCAGTAGCCGAGGCTCCACGACCAGCGGCTGCGCGGCGCGCAGTAGCCCCACGGATACCACGACGACCAGCCCCAGCACGCCGAGCCGTAGCCGTAGCCGAAGCTGAGTCCGACGCTCCACGCCGGCGAACTGGCGCACCACGGGTTCCACGCGCCGATCGGGCGGCACGGGTTCCAGATCGGGCCGTAGCACGAGCCGCCGTAGTAGGGGCGCGTGCCGTAGCACACGTTGCCGGACCACGAACTACCGGACCACGCGCGTCCGGGCGTGTTGGCGATCGTGGTCGGCGTGCGCGGCCGCGCCGCGAGGCCAGGCACGAACGCGTTGGTGACGGGGCGCGCACCGAGCTGCGGTTGGGCGCCGAGCGTGTTGGGCCGCGTCCCCGGGCGCGGGTTGGTGACGTCGCGGGGTCCGACGGTCGGCCGACCCGGCTGGTAGCGATCGACGAGTTGCGGCGTCGTGGCGGGCGCTGGATTGGCGCGCGGCCGCGGCGTGAGGCCGGGATTGGCGGGCTTCACCTGCGCGCCGCTCGTGGAACCCGAGGGCCGAGTGCCCGCATCGCCGCGATCGCCGCGCGGCCGCGGCGTGGCGGCGGGTTCGTAGCGATCGACGATCTGCGGCTTGGTCACTGGCCGATCCGACGAGCCGGGGCGCGACGTGGGACGGCCCGAAGGCTGCGTCGAGGCTCCGTTCCCCGCGGAGTTGCCGCCGGGCGTCGAAGGCCTCGGCCGCGGCGTCGTTCCGCTCGTCGTGTCGCGGTCGGGGATGCGGATGCTGCCGCCGACGGCGCGCGGCGGGGAATAGGTAGGCGTGTTGCCAGGGCGCGAACCAGGGACCGACGGCTGCGACGAGGAGTTGTTTTGGTTCGGTCGGCTGCCGCCTGGCGTGCGAACGCCACCCTGCGGTTGCGTGGTCGGCGTGTAGTTCGGACGCGTGGAGCCGCTGGTCTGCGGGCGGCTTGGTTGCGTCGAGGGCCGCGTTGCGCCGCCGCTCGGGCGCGCGGGGTTGGCGACTGGCGGCGTGTAGACGGGCTGCGGGTTGGACTGGCTGGGGCGCGAACTGCTCGGGAAGTTGCTGGGTCGGGGCGTCGAGGCGGGCGCTGGCGTCGGGCGCGGGGTGGGCTGCGAGTAGGAACTCGGGGCCGGCCGGGGGCTCGGTCGCGAGGAGGACGGGGCGGGGTTCGCGCTGGGCCGCGGGGCGGAAGGCGCGGGGCTGACGCTCGGCCGCGGGGCTGGGCTCACGCTGGGCCGCGGGGCTGGACTCGACGGCGCGGCGCTGGGCCTCGGCGAGGGTGCGCTGCCCGACGAGGGCGAGGGGCCCGGATTGGGTCGCTGGGCCACGACGTTCGGCGCAAAGAGCAATGCAAACACAAGGGACGCAAGGACCGCGGGCAGATGCACTGTCT
>JBEELK010000077.1:0-3488 GCA_041168165.1 Planctomycetota bacterium
GTCTACGAGTTCGCGCCTTCGGGAGCCTTCGTCGCGATGGCGGGCTTGGCCATGGTGGGCGGCCTCTTGGCCTTCTTCGTGCGCAGGCCGGTCGACGTGTTCTTGCGCGACGAGAACCAAAGGCGCACGAGCGCGAACAAGGACCAGACGCCGGCAAACGAGCAGCCGCCTACGGCGAGCTGAATGCCCAGCGATTCGGCAAGCGGCCGATACTCGAAGCGCACCATGTGCATGCCGCTGTCGAGCAGCACGGCGCGCGCGCCGCATTCTGTCGTGAGGCATTCGACTTCGCGGCCGTCGACGTAGGCGCGCCATCCTGGCGTCCAGGTGTCGTCGACGACGAGGGCTCCTGCCCCTTCTGGCAGGTGCGCGCGGTAGTCGCTCGTCCGCGACGTTTCACCGAGGAACTCGGCCGTCGCCGCCGCATCGCGGCGCGGCACGAACCAGGAAGGCAGCGCGTGCACGAGCGTTGGCGATCCGCTCCCTGGATGCGGAACGGGCTCGATGGGCGGCGCCAGCGGATCGATTGGCGCAGGCTCGCCTGAGTCACTGTCGCTGCGAAGATCGAATTCAATGCGCGCGCGCGGCGGTGGCGCAGTCGGCACCGCAGTCTCGGCGGTTGGCGCTGCGAACAGCCATGGATGCGGCTGCATCTTCGCGAGCGTCGGCACGGGACACGGCGCGCGCCCTGTGCTCGCATGTTCGCGCAGCGTCGCGACCGACAGCCAGACGAGCGCAGCCGCGGCGACGACGGTCTTGAAGCGCAGGATGCCGAGCGAGCGCCACAGCAAGAACAGCGACGCGAGCGCGAGGGTGACCGCGCCTTCGACGCGCAGCCACGCGCCATGTTCGCCGAGCACGAAGCCAATCGGCGCGATGCAGACTGCGAACACGAGCGTCCACACGGTCGCCGCGCGGCGGCGCACCGGCATGTCGAGGAAGTCGTCGAGCCCGTTGCTCGCAAGCAGCACGAGCGCGAAGTGCACGGGCCACCAAAGCGCGTCCGGCGTGCGCTGCCACGGGGCTTCGCCATGCAGCGGCGACGGCGCGAAGGGCAGCGCGATCGCAGCGATGGCGCCGAGTCCTGCGAGCGCGAGCCAGCGCATCGTCGGCGCGCCCCGCTGGCGTCGCATCGCGCCGAGCATTGCAAAGAACAGCAAGAGCGGGCCGCACACGAGTCGCGCATTCAGCAATGCATCGACGCGCGGATGCGTGTCCGAAGGAGCGCGCGGGAGTTCAATCGCACCAAGCCACATCGGAGCCAGCAGCGTGGCTGCGATGCCGAGCGACACTGCGCCGGTGACAAGCAGCGAGCCGAGGCGATGCCGTTCTCGCAGCGACCATCCGAGATACCAAACGATGGCGACGGCAAGCACGGTGAGGCCCGTTGCGACACCGCCGGTGCAGAACATCCACGCGATCGCAGGGCCGAGCAGCGGCGCTAGATGGCGTTGACGTTCGCCGCGCACGACGCGCAGCAGTAACTCAAGCACGAGCGGCGCCCACGCGAGCGCCGCCAGTTCTGGCAGGCTGCCGGACATGCGGCCCGTGTGCGCGCTGAGCCCATAGGCGGCGCCGCAGACGAACGATGCGTAGCGACTGCGCCCTTGCACGCGCAAGAAGCGGAACGCGAGCGCGCACGCGATGGCTGCATGCAGTGCCGCGAGCACCGGGAGCCAGAATGCGTCGTGCCCGCGGCCGAGCAGCCACCACGGCGGATACATCATCTCGGCGCCACTTGCCCACAGCGGAGCGCCGGCGCCCGCCGGGTCCCACAGCGGCATGCCGCCATCGAGCGCGACTTGGTGCGCAGCTTGCATGCCGCGCGCGAGCGCGAGGTCGCCTTCGAATCCATCGGCGAGGCCGAATGCCGCGCCGAGTCCATGGACCGACAGCGCAAAGGCCGCGAGGCCCAGCACAGTCAGGATCCCCTCGCGGCGGCCGCTGCCGAAAATGCTCACGTCGGAGTTTCGACGCGAGTTCCTATGGGCCTTGAGGTTCGAGTCCTGTGGACAACGATTCCTAGCAACGCGGCCCCGATCGCGAACAGCGCGAATCCGAGACGTTGGCGCGTCGGGGTGTAGGAGAACACGACAGTCGCGCTTCCTTCGGGTACGACGACGCCGCGCATTGCGTGGTTGATGCGCGCGATCGGCAACGGCTCCGCTGTGCCATTGCGTTCGAGCCTCGCGGACCAGCCCGAGAAGAAGGTGTCCGCGAGCACAAGCGTCGCGCGCGGCCCGTCTGCCATCTGGAGCACGATCTCGTTGGCATCGTCGCGCGCGAACGTGACCGTGCGCGTTCCTGCAGCGGCATCGCGCGCTGGGAAGTCGAAGGACGCAGCGTCCTCGCGCGCGACGAACGCGGTTGCGCGCGGTTGCCACGCGGGGTTCGCCATCGCCGCGACGACGGCTGCGTCGTTCGCTTGCGGCTCGACGCCCGCGACACAGAACGCGCGCGGCATCGCGCTGGGTCGCTCGTAGACGTAGAAGGCGCCGCGCTCGGTGGTTATCGCTTGCGCGGGCGACGTCGATGCGTGTTGCAGCGGCGTCGTGCTGCACAGATAGCGCACGCCGCATGCGTCGAGCAGCGGATGCGCAAGCACGCCGGGGTGATCGGGAAGGCTCGCTGTGAGATAGCCCTTCGCCGTGGCTGCCGTTCCCGCGCCGTTGCCGATCGCCGCGTCGAGCATCGTAGCCCACGGTTGGATCGAGCGCGTGTCGAAGTAGGTGTAGACCTGCAAGTCGCGGATGCCGTCCGGGCCCAGTGTTCCCGGCGGAAGGAAGCTCGGCTCTGGCGGCGTCGCGGGCGATTGCCATGGAGCCACGCGTGCGATCATGAAGCCGCCGGACTCCGCGAGCTCCATGCGTCGATGCGTGAAGAGCTCGTGTGCCTCAGTCCTGCTGTCGCCCGTGCCACTGATCCCGCGCGCAAACGTGCGGCCTGCTCGCGCGAGATCGAGGCCGGTCATGAGCACGATCGCGAATGCGGCGAAGCTCGCGACGCGCGCGCGATTGCGCATGGTGACCAACAGCGCTGCGAGCGCGATCGCTGCGAGCGCGTGGAACAGCGACGCGGACAACAGCGATTCGCTCGCGAGCTTCGCGCCGTTCTGTGCGTAGTCGACGTTGTTGGGGCCGCGCAGCACGAGCTGCTCGATGCGCAGAGGGGTGATGCTTGCGGGATCCGGCGCGCTCGCCGCGTAACGCGCCGCAAGCTGGTCCGCGAGTCCCCAGTCGCGGAAGGCGTCCGACGACGAGAATCGGAACTGCAATAGAAAGCACGCGATCGCGACGACGATGGCGCATGCGACGGCGGCGACGAGGCGCGCGCGTTCGCCGTGTTGCAGCATCGCGTGCAGGCCTTGAGCCGACAGCCACGCGAGCAGCAGCGCTACGGGGCCGAGCCAGCGCAGCGGCGGCACGATGCGCACTCCGGGCAACGCGAATAGCCGCCAGAAGGGCTCCGCGAACAGTGCCATGCCGATG
>JBEELK010000078.1:0-8485 GCA_041168165.1 Planctomycetota bacterium
CGCTGGCGGTCGCGCTGCTCGTGCTGTGGGCGCTCGGGCTCTCGATCAATGTGATGACGCTCGGCGGCCTCGCGGTCGCGATCGGCGAACTCGTCGACGACGCGATCATCGATGTCGAGAACGTGCTGCGCCGCCTGCGCGAGAACGCCGCGCTTCCTGCCGAAAGCCAGCAGCCCGTCGTCGATGTGATCCTCACCGCAAGCAACGAGATCCGCTCATCGGTGGTGTTCGCGACGATCATCATCTGCATGGTGTTCGTTCCGCTGCTGTTCCTGCAGGGGCTCGAGGGGCGGTTCTTCCAGCCGCTCGGCATCGCCTACATCGTGTCGATCCTCGCGTCGCTGGTGGTGGCGCTCTCGGTCACGCCGGCGCTGTGCAGGCTCGCGTTCGCGCGCGCATTCGCGTCGGGCCATGGCGGCGCGCACGGCGACGGCGCCCTCGTGCGTTGGCTGAAGCGGCGGTATGAGCCGCTGCTGCGCTGGGCGATTCGCCGCCGCAGCTCCGTGCTCGCGGGTGCGGGCGCGCTGACCGCCGCATCGCTCGTGCTCGCAGCGACATTCGGAAGTTCGTTCCTCCCGTCGTTCAAGGAGGGAACCTTCACGGTGTTCCTCATGGCGCCGCCGGGAACCTCGCTCGGCGAAAGCGACCGCCTCGCCAACGGCGTCGACAAGCAGCTGGTCGCGATCGACGGCGTCTCGAGCGTCACGCGCCGTACCGGCCGCGCCGAGCGCGACGAGCACGCGGAGCCCGTGAGCAGCTCGGAGATCGAGGTCACGATGAAGGAAGGCGCATCGCACGCAGCGGTGCGCGCCGAGATCGACCGCATCCTCGCCAACATTCCCGGCATCACCACGATGGTCGGCCAGCCGATCGAGCATCGGCTTTCGCACATCCTCTCGGGCACGCCCGCGGCGATCGCGATCAACGTGTTCGGCGACGACCTCGACGTGCTCCGCCGCGTGGCCAAGGAGATCGAGGGCGAGCTCAAGGCGATCCCGGGCACGCGCGACGTGAACGCGAACCGCGAAGTCCTGGTGACATCGCTGCCGATCCGCTATCGCGCGCAGGATCTCGCGTCCGCCGGCCTCACGCCCGCGGGCGCGGCGCAGCAGGTGCAGCGCGCGCTGTACGGCGAGACCGTCGCCGAGGTCAATCAGGGAACGCGCCGCCTCGAGCTCGTCGTGCGCCTGGCTGAAGAAGACCGCGCGCGGATCGAGCAGATCGGCGAGCTCGTGCTCCGCGGTCACGGCGGTACCGCGGTGCGCCTGCGCGAGGTCGCGGACATCGGACCCGAGCGCACGAGCAACCTCATCGCGCGCGAGAACGCGCAGCGCAAGGCGGTCGTGTCGACCAACGTCGCCGACGGCTACAACCTCGGTGACCTCGTCGGAGCGGTGCGCACGCGCGTCGATCCGATCGTGGCGCGCGCAGGATGCACGGTCCACTACGGCGGGCAGTTCGAGGCGCAGCAGTCGGCGAGCCGCACGATCTTCACGATGGGAATCGTGGTGGCCTTCGTGATGTTCCTGCTGCTGCAGCTGGCAACCGGCCGCGCGCGCACGGCGCTGCTGGTCATGCTGAACCTTCCGCTTGCGCTCATCGGCGGCATCGCGGCGATCTACCTCACCGAGTCTCCCGCGCTCGTCGGAAACACGCTCGCGCTCTTCGGCATCGGAAGCGCGCGCTACATCGCGCCCGTCATCTCGATCGCGAGCATGGTGGGTTTCGTGACGCTCTTCGGCATCGCGGTGCGCAACGGAATTCTGCTCGTGAACCACTACGCGCATCTCGAGCAGCACGAAGGCTGCACGCGCGCCGAAGCGCTCGTGCGCGGCTCTATGGAACGGCTCGTACCGATCCTGATGACCGCGCTCACCGCGGCGCTCGGACTGATCCCGCTCGCGTTCTCAGGAAGCAAGCCAGGCAGCGAGCTCCTCGCGCCGCTTGCCGTCGTCGTCCTCGGCGGACTCGTCTCGTCGACGGTCCTCAATCTCTTCGTCATCCCCGCGGGCTACGCGCTCGTGTTTCGCAACAACAAGGAAACCACATGAAACGACTGATCCCCATCGCCGCCGTCTCGTTCTACGCCGTCGCCATGCTCCCGCTTGCGGGTTGCGAAGGCGACAAATCAGCTGCGCCTGCTGCGGCGCATGACCATGATCACGACCACGCCGCCGCGGACCACGATCACGCCGCCGCGGACCACGATCACGCCGCCGCGGGCCACGACCACGCCGCCGCGAGCCAGGATCCCGCGAAGCCCAACGAAGGCCACGAGCACGGCACCACGACCGAGCTCGGCGAGCAGGAGTCGGGGGGCTTCAAGGTCAAGGCATCTCGCGACGGCAGCGTGAAGGCCGGCGTCGACGCCGCGATCGACGTGTGGGTCAACGGCGGCAAGGCTGGAAACGCCGTGCGATTCTGGATCGGCACCGAGGACGCGAAGGGCTCCATCAAGGCGAAGGCCGAGGTCGAGGTCGACCACTGGCACACGCATGCCGAAGTGCCCAATCCGCTGCCCGCCGGCTCGAAGCTTTGGGTCGAGGTGGACGGCGACGGCGGCGCGAAGGCCGTCGTGTCGTTTGACCTCAAACTCTAACGGTGCCAGGCACCAACCTGGCACCAACCAGGTATGCCAGGTTGGTGCCAGGTTACACTTCTCGTCCGACTATTCCTCTGCAGGAGAAGGCGCTCCCGTTGCCCTAGGTTGCTACCAGGTTGCTACCTGGTAGCGCTGGTTGGTGCCAGGTTGGTGCCAGGCACCAACCTAGAACGACGCCGTCTTGGGCGCCCGCGGGAACGGAATCACATCCCTGATGTTCGCCATACCTGTCGCATAGATGATGGCGCGCTCGAAGCCGAGGCCGAAGCCCGCGTGCGGCACGGTTCCGTAGCGGCGCAGGTCGCGGTACCACCAGTAATCAGCCTTGTGCAGGCCCATCTCGTCGAGGCGCGCGTCGAGGCGATCGAGTCGCTCCTCGCGCTGCGAGCCGCCAACGATCTCGCCGATGCCGGGCGCAAGAATGTCCATCGCGGCGACGGTCTTGCCGTCGTCGTTCTGGCGCATGTAGAAGGCCTTGATGTCCTTCGGATAATTCATCACCGCCACGGGACGGCCGATGTAGGTCTCGGTCAACCAACGCTCGTGCTCGCTCTGCATGTCGATGCCCCACTTGACGGGGTAGTCGAACTTCACGCCCTTGCGCACAGCGTCCTCGAGCGCGGCGATGGCATCGGAGTAGTCCATCCTGGCGAAGTCGGCGGAGACGAACTTCTCGAGGCGCTCGATGCAGGTCTTGTCGATGCGCTCGGCAAAGAACTTCATGTCGTCGGGGCGTTCGGCGAGCAGGGCCTTGAACATGAATTTCAGCAAGTCTTCGGCGAGCTTCGCGTCGGTGAGTAGATCGGCGAACGCGATCTCGGGTTCGATCATCCAGAACTCAGCAAGGTGGCGCGAAGTGTTGGAGTTCTCCGCGCGGAAGGTTGGTCCGAAGGTGTAGACCTTTGACAACGCCATGCACCAAGTCTCAACATTGAGCTGACCAGACACGGTGAGGTTGGTCTCGCGTCCGAAGAAATCCTGCGCGTAGTCGACCTTGCCTTCGGGCGTCTTAGGTGGATTCATCGCGTCGAGCGTCGACACGCGGAACATTTGGCCAGCGCCTTCACAGTCGCTGCCGGTGATGATCGGCGTGTGCACCCAGAGGAATCCCTGCTCGTGGAAGAAGCGGTGGACTGCCATCGCGAGGCAATGGCGCACGCGCGCGATGGCGCCGAAGGTGTTGGTGCGCGCGCGCAGGTGGGCGACATCGCGCAGGTACTCGAACGAATGTTGCTTCGGCGAGATCGGGTAGGTGTCGGGATCGTCCACGAGTCCGTGCACTTTGATCTCGGTGGCCTGCAGTTCAACCGACTGCCCCTTGCCCTGGCTCGCGACCACAACGCCGCTGACCTCAACCGAGCAGCCAGCGGTGAGCTTGAGCACCTCGGACTCGTAGTTCGCAACGGTGTTGGGGACGACCGCTTGCACGGTGTCGAAGCAGGAACCATCGGTGATGGCGACGAAGGAAATGCCGGCCTTCGAGTCACGGCGAGTGCGGACCCAACCTTGGACCGTGACGGTGGTGCCGAGGTGGGAGGCGTGGTGGGCGAAGAGGTCGGCGATGCGGACGGCGGGGATCGACATGGGACAGGCAAGATAGGAGACGGCAATCCGGAGGGGAACCGCGCGCCGAGTTCGGTGGATTGGCGGAAGACCGCGCGGGGGAGTGTGCCAACTTGGCAGACGAGGGGTGCGGCGCGGCGCGGGTTGGCGAAATGGCGAGCGGGCCGATGAGTGGACAATGAGTGGACAGGCATGTTCGGACGGCGCTGCATCCTGGCGTGCGGGCCGAGATGGGACAGGCATGTCGACCGGATGTCGAGGAGTGGACAGGCATGCATCGGCACCGTCGCCAATCTGGGACAGGCATGCACCGGCGCCGCCTCGGCAGTCCAGAAACCGAGTCGTCGGCAGCGGATGAACTCTAAGTCTATTCAAATAATGAGTTTGCATCAGTAGCCCACCCCAAGCCGCAGCCTGGCGTCGGTCGCCGAAACATGCCTGTCCCAAATTGGACGCTCGTCGGCCACCCCGTCCCTGGCGCGCGGCCAGCCAAAACATGCCTGTCCAATCACGCGTCCCGTCCCACAGTCGCCCAAAACATGCCTGTCCGATCCTCGGCCCTTTTGCCGTTGGCACAGTCGTTGCGATGCCGCCGCTCCCCGAATTCATTTCGACGAACTGCTCAGCATGCACCTCCGCCTTCACTCTCCCGACCACCAGATCCCCGCCTCAGGTGGCGCCGGCGATCCAGTTCGTGGGAATGCAAGCAGTGGTGACCCAGCGAGCAGCCGCCCGACCGGCCATCTCAACTTGCTGCTGACTTACGGCGGTTGGCGCGAACACGCGTTTGCCGACCAGCTTCCCCTCGTGCTCGACCGGATCGGAATCCGCTGTTTCCGCGCCGAAAGCGGCGACGAGGCCTCCGAAGTCATCCGCCGCGAGCATGTCCATATCGCCGTGATCGACCTCTCGATCCCGATGCATCCGACGCACGCGCAGCCCGGAGCCCGGTCGATTCCCGCCGGCCCGCGCGTCCTCCAACTTCTCAGGCGCCTCGAGCAACCGCCGCCGACCATCGTCGTGCGCCCGCGCCAGGTCGACCCCTCCGAGAGTGCACGAAACCTCGCCGCCGCCCTCCGCGACGGCGCGTTTACCGTGCTCGACGACCCAGTTCCACTCGAATCAATGCTGCAGGCCCTTGAGCGCGTGGTGCGACGCCACTACCGCGATCACTGGCCTGCCGCCTAAGCAAACGCCCGCGTTCACGCCGGCGACCTGTCAAGTACATTCGTTCAACCGTTCCCAAGCGCAAGCAGAGACCAGCAAGGAGCATCAGCATGAAGTTTCGACCCCTCGGCGACAAGATCCTCGTGAAGCGTGAAGAAGCCGCATCCAAGACCGAAAGCGGCATCTTCCTCCCCGAGTCGAGCAAAGAGAAGCCGAAGCAGGGCAAGATCGTCGCTCTCGGCGACGGTCACCGCAGCAAGGACAACGGCAAGCTCACCCCGTTCACTGTGAAGAAGGGCGACACCGTCATCTTCACTTCGTACGCGGGCACCGAGCTCAAGATGGACGGCGAGACGCTGCTCATCATGACTGAGGAAGACATCCTCGGCGTGATTGGCTGAGTCATCGCGTAGAAAGGCCTTCCATGACGCACGAAAGATTACGGCTCGCGTTCAGTGAGCTCAATGGACAGCGCGACCTTCGCATCGAGTTCGACCACGCGCCGAGCTGCATTGTGAAGAAGGCCATGCTGATCCCGTGCGAAGCGGATGGGTTGGCGAAGGTCACCGACGGTTCGCATGTCTACATCGTGGACGCCGAACGCGTGGCCTGGGTTGAGATCGGGTAGGCGATTCAGAAACACAAACGCGCGCGAGCGCAGGAAAGCAGCAACACCATGGCAGCCAAGCAGATTGCATACGACAACGACGCACGCGAGCGGATCCTCCGCGGTGTGCAGAAGCTCGCCCGCGCCGTCAAGGTCACCCTCGGTCCATCCGGCCGCGTCGTGGTTCTTGAGAAGGCGTTCGGCGCCCCGACCGTCACCAAGGACGGCGTCACCGTCGCCAAGGAGATCGAGCTCGAGGATCCCTACGAGAACATGGGCGCGCAGATGGTGAAGGAAGTCGCGAGCAAGGCGTCCAAGGACGCTGGCGACGGCACCACCACCGCGACCGTGTACGCCGAGGCGATCTACCAGGAAGGCCTCCGCAACATCACCGCTGGCGCGAACGCCAACTCGGTCAAGCGCGGCATCGATAAGGCCGTCATCGCGGTCATCGACGAACTTCACCGCATGTCGAAGAAGATCTCGGGCTCCAAGGAGATCTCGCAGGTCGGCGCATGCTCGGCCAACCAGGACATGGAGATCGGCAACATCATCGCCGAAGCCATGGACAAGGTCGGCAAGGACGGCGTCATCACCGTTGAGGAAGGCAAGACTCTCGACACTTATGTCGAGCTCCTCGAAGGCATGCAGTTCGACAAGGGCTACCTCAGCCCGCACTTCGTCACCGCCAACGCGACCATGGAGTGCGTGCTCGAGGATTGCTATGTCCTCCTTTACGAGAAGAAGATTTCCACTGCGAAGGACCTCCTTCCGATCCTCGGCAAGATCGCCGAGGGCGGCAAGAGCCTTCTCATCGTCGCTGAGGATGTCGATGGCGAAGCACTCGCGACTCTCGTCGTGAACAAGCTTCGCGGCGTCATCAAGGTCTGCGCCGTCAAGGCTCCGGGCTTCGGCGATCGTCGTAAGGAACTGCTTCAGGATCTCGGCGTCGTTGTCGGCGGTCAGGCGATCATGGAAGAACTCGGCATCAAGCTCGAGAACATCACCATCGCCGAACTCGGCCGCGCCAAGAAGGTCACTGTCGGCAAGGACGCGTCCACCGTCGTCGAAGGCGCCGGCAAGACCAAGGACATTCAATCCCGCATCGAGCTCCTCAAGGCTCAGATCGAGATGACCACCAGCGACTACGACCGTGAGAAGCTCCAGGAGCGTCTCGCCAAGCTCGCGGGCGGCGTTGCTCAGATCAATGTCGGCGCAGCGACCGAAGTCGAGATGAAGGAGAAGAAGGCGCGCGTCGAGGATGCACTCCACGCTTGCCGCGCTGCTGTCGAGGAAGGCATCCTTCCTGGCGGCGGAACCTGCGTCATTCGCGCACGCCGCGTGCTCGCCAAGCTCAAGAAGGGCATGATCGAGGACGAGGCCGTGGGCGTCGACATCGTGTGGCGCGCACTCGCCGCACCGTGCCGTCAGATTGCTGCCAACGGCGGCATCGACGGATCGGTCGTCGCACAGAAGATCGAAGAGTCCAACGATGTCAACTTCGGCTTCAACGCCGCAACGCAGAAGTACGAGGATCTCGTGGCTTCGGGCATCATCGTCCCGACCAAGGTCGAGCGCATCGCCCTGCAGAACGCCGCCAGCATCGCGGGACTTCTGCTGACCACCGACTGCGCGATCACCGAGATCAAGGAGAAGAAGGAAAAGGCGCCGGCAGGCGCTAGCCAGGGTGATGACTACTAAGTCATTGCGCAAGCCTTACTTCTAATGAAATCCATCATGAAACCCATGATGAAACCCAGGTCGCCGCAAGGCGGCCTGGGTTGTTTTTAGCGTGATGCGCGTGCGCGCAGTGTCGCCCCCTGACGCATGGAGGAATGCGCCAGCAATCCGCTCGGCGAGCCTGAGGAGTTGATGATGCTGTTTTTTCGCTCAGTGACCTTGGCCGCCATGGCCCGCTGCTGTACCGCGGGCGTTGCCCAGGACGCGGTTCAGCGGAGCATCGACGGTGGTGGTGTTTGCATCAGCATCAGCCTCGAATCGTGCTTGCGTCGAGTACCTGCGCCATCCTCAAAAAAATCGTCGCTGAAATTGCCGGCGAACACTTCGCGAGCATTACCTCGGCCGCGACGGATGGATCGACCAACACAACTTTCAGACCCACCTCGAGCATGGCATCGTGACCGTTGCCAATTCAACTGAAATTTTAAATCGGCGAGATGTGTAGAGCAGTGAAATTCAAAGCGGCGCGGCTCTGAGATGACGACTCAGATCGCATCAATCCGCTGAACACCGTCAGATTTTGAGTAACCACATATGAAGAACAGCACCACCAACCACCACCACCTTCTCCGCACAAGCATTTCGCGTCAGACCGCCGGCATGTCTCTCGTGCGGCCAGTATTGACAGTGGTGCTTGCATGCACCGCCGGATCAGCGCAGGCGCAGTCGGTCGTGGGCTGGGGCAGCAATCTTCAGGGGCAGCTCAACGGAACCAGCTCCGTTGGCGCGGTGGTTGAGATCAGCAGCGGCATCTACCACAATGTTGGCGCGCGGCAGAACGGGACCATCGTGGCTTGGGGTTCGAA
>JBEELK010000079.1:0-9142 GCA_041168165.1 Planctomycetota bacterium
TCGCGCCCGCGTTCGCGTTGCTGCTGATCGCGTTCGAGAACTGGCTGCGTCGCGGATCGCCCGCATCGTTTGGCTACGACGAGGACGGGATCCTGCAGAGCCACCTGATGCCCTACGTCGGGCTCGGCGGGTTCTCGTATCCGCTGCTGCTCGGCTTGCTTGGACTCGCGTTCGCGAGCGGCATCGGGCTCTTCCCGTATGCGCCGGGCTTGTTCTTCTTGCGCACGCCGTCAGCTCAGCCAGAAGGAATGCGCGCGACGATGCGACTGTGGCTGCTGTTCGTGTTGCTGACTGCGCTCGTCTTCGCGAAGTGGTGGAGCTGGTTTGGCGGCGCGTATTGGGGCCCGCGCTTTTTGATGCTCGGTGCTTTGCCCGCGACGCTGCTGTTGGCGCAACAATCGATGCGGCGTCACGAGTCGTTCTGGGGCGCTGCAGCGACGTTGCTGTGCCTGTGCTGGTCGACGTGGGTCTGCATCAACGGCACGACCGTCGCGTTCCATCACTTGCTCGCGGATCCAGCACTGCATGCGGCGGAGGGCTCCGTGATGATCTGGGTGCCCGACATCAGCCCGCTGTGGTACGCGATCGAGAAGCCCGCGTTCCTGTATCCACAGACGCTCGTCTATGCGGCACTGAGCCTCGTTGCGCTCGCGTGGATTGGCGCACCGATCGCCAAGCAGTGCGCATCGCTCGCGCCGGATGCTGCGCGCGACCTGCTGCGCAAGCTGCAGGAGATCGCGCGGCCTTCCTCGGGCAGCTAGCGGACCGCGATGCCGGTGCGCTCTTCGCGCACGACGAAGCCGAGGCTTTGGAACCAAGGGAAGAGGTTCTCGCCCACAGCGCGGCTCCACACGGCGACGAGATCGTCAAACGTGTAGCGCGGGCGATCGGCCTTCAGCAGTTCCCTCTTGGTGCGGAAGTACTTCGCCATCGCGCCTGGCCCGTGCTTCTTCTCGAGCTCTTCGAACACGAAGAACGACTTGCCCCAGACGAGGTCGCGATGCGCATTGGGCGACAGTGGATCGACCTTGTCGAACTTGGGATCGTGCCGCCGCGCGAGCGCGATCTGGCGGCGAATGGTCTCGTCCGCGTCCTTCAGTCCCATGCGTCGGCCGACTTCGATGCCAAGCCACGTGGCGATGGGCTCGTTCCACAACGGCTCGGGATGGGGCAGCACCCACGAGTGGCCTGCTTCGTGGCCGATCAACTCGACCATCGGATAGCGCGTCTTGGGGTAGTCGCCCCACCATGCGCCGATCGCGATGCGCTCTCCGCTTGAGAACCCGCCGCCGCCCGTAGGCAGTGCGAGCAATCGCTTGATCATCCCCGGCGACGGCTCGACGCCGGTGATCGCGACGAGGTGAGGACGGATCGCGGCGTATTCGTCGGCGATCGCGCGCGCATACGGCGCGGTGCCGTCATGGAACTCCAGCGTGAGCGGCCCGAGTTCGAGCGTGTCCTCGGCCCACGTCGAGCGATGCGGCTTGTCGGCGTCGACGCGCAACTTCGCGGTCGCATGCAGCAAGAGCGGCGTGATCCACGATGCATTGATCGGATCGGACGCATCGGGGTTGCTGCCAAATAGCCCGCGGCTGCCGACGAGCAGCGTGCCCTTGTCGATCGCGCGCATCGCAAGCAGCGGTCGCGCGTCCGCGTCGACGACGAGCGATGTCCACGCGCCGTCGAGCGCGAGCCGTGGCCCGCCGCGAAACGTGACCTCGATCGACTTGGCACCCGCGATCGCGAGCAGGTCTTGGGTCGCCTTCGCAGGACCGCTCGCTTCTTCGCTAGCGACGCAGCCGTGCTTCTTGGTCACTGCGTTGCCGGGTGCAGCGGCATCTTGCAGCAGCATCAACACGGCGCCGCCGTTCGTCAGGAACGAGTCGACCTTCTGCGTCGCCGCGTCTCCATACGGCACGTGCGCATCGCCGCCGGTCAGCACGAGCAGGTTCGCGTTCGACAAGTCGAGTTCCGAAAGGCTGCCCCAGTTGCGCGCGTCCTCTCCGTGGCCTTCGAGGTATTGCCGGAAGAACCGGCCATCCATGTAGAAGCTGAACTCCTGACTGATGTCGCAGACGCAATGAACGCGATGCGAGGCAGCAGGCGGCGCAGGGTCCTGCGCGTATGCCATGCGCGTCGTCAGCAGCGAGAGACTCGCGCTGATCGCGATCGAGATGCAGACCGCTCTCACTTGCTCACCAGCGGCAGCAGCGCTTCGCCCCAAATGCGATAGCCATCCTTGGAGAGATGCAGGAAGTCTGGCATCACGGCTGCGTCGATCGTGCCATCGGCGCGGACGAAGCGATCGCCGATCGCGTGGATCGAAAGTCGCGCCTTGCCTTGCTTCGCCTGCTTGTTGTGCTCGTCGACGAATGCACGCAGCGCTTGGTTGATCTGCGCGATATCGCCGCGCATCGGGTTGATGCGTTCGCCGCGCGGGAAGATCTCGAGCACGTGGATCTGCGCGTCACACTGCTCGACGAGCTTGCTGACGATCGCCTTCACGCCTTGCAGCGTCTCGTCCGCGTTGCTGCTGCCGTGACCGAGGTTGTTGGTGCCGATCATCAGCACGACGTGCTTTGGATGGAGCCGCGTGATGGGGGCTTCGTTGAGTCGATGAAGCACATGCTCCGTGCGATCGCCGCTGTTGCCGAGGTTGAGCGCGGGCAACTTCTCGAAGTGCTCGGCCCAGAACGAACGGCCTTCGCCCTCCCAGCCTTGCGTGATCGAATCGCCGATCATGACGACATGCGCGTTGCCGGATTCCTTGGCGCGGCGGATCAGCTCCTTCTCACGCGCGATGCCGCCAGTGTCGGAACGCGGGATCGCGACGGCCGCGTCGGGCTGCCTGCCCTTTTGCGGATCCTGGTCGGAGGACATCGCCAGTGGGAGCAGCGAGAACGCCGCGAGCAGCGCAGCGGCAAAGAAGGTCGTCGTGGGCTCCGTGTGCATCACGTGACGGTCGCCGCGTGCGCGCGCGCCGTCAAGCGATCACGGATTGCGCGTGGCTGCGTCGTGGCCAATCGCGGCGCGAAGGTCTGCGCGAGCGCGGCGGTAGGCCAGATACGCATCCAGCTCCAGCACCTGCGCGTCGGCGAGTTGCACTTCGCGCAGCTGGATGCGCAGGAGGTCGCTGCGGCCCAGTTCGAACGCGCGCTGCTCGGCCGCGACGAGTTCGCGCCCAAGCTCCACGTTGCGGCGCGCGTTGCTGATCTGCTCAAAGGCTGCACGGACTGCGGATCGCGCGTCGGTCACGTCGTTGACGATGCGTTCGCGCGCAAACTTCTCGTCGATCAGCGCCTGTGCGACGCGGGCGATCGCTTGCTCGCGACGGCCGAGCGCGTCGCGTCGTTGGATCGGCAGCTTGAGTTCGCCGCCGATGAACAGCTCCATGTCCTCGCGATCGGTGTAGGGTCCGTCGCTCAGTGAGCGCGCGGCTTCGACGACGAGGTCGAGGTTGGGCAGCGTCTGGTTCTCGGCGAGCTCGAGGTCGGTGCGCGCGCGGTCGATGACGAGCTGGAATCGACGCAGCTCAGGCCGCTGCCGAATCGCTGTCGATGCGTCGTCGCGCAGTTCGCCAGCGAGCGCCTCGGGCTCGGGCAGCGCCGTCGGCAACCGTTCTGTGTTGGCGACGATCGGTTGGTCCGTGGTGTCGCGCAAGAACAGCGACATCTCGAGCGCCACTTGTTGGAACTGCCGCTCCGCGTTGATGACGAACACGCGACGCTGCGCGATCAATCGCTCGTTGTCCGCGATGTCGATGGGCGCAAAGAATTGGCGCTCGACGCCGCGACGCAGCGCATCCACGCGATCGGTCGCAAGCCGCAATAACTCGCGCGCGACAACGAGGCGTTGGCCCGCCGCGACCCATGTCCAATACGTGCGAGTCGCCGCGCGCACGTAGTCGATGCGCGCGCGCGCGATCGTCGGATCCGCGAGCAGCACGTCGATCTCCGCTTGCCTCACGCCGGCGCGGCGTCGATCCATCGAGCGATCGCGCAGCAGCGGCACGCGGCCGCCGAAGACGAGTTCGCCATTGTCTTGCGTGCGGTTCTTGTCGTAGTCCGGCAGCGTGCCGTCGCTGATGCGATAGCCGCCGTAGACCGTGTCGCCGGTTGCGAGCGGTTGCTCCAACAAGCTCTGGCCGAGCGTCGACTCGTAGTAGCCCTGCACTTGGCCGCCGACTTTGGCTCCGAGCGTGGTGTCGAACGCGCCCATCGCTTGCGTGAGTCGCCCCGACGCGAGATCGCGTTCGAGCAGCGTGCTGAGCAGCGGCGGGTAGCGACTCGTGACGGACTCGATCACCGTGTCGAGCGACAGCGGGCCGGCGATCGCTGGCGATGGCGCGGGCGGTTGGTCGACTACGACTGGCCCCGGCGATGGCACGTCGAGCGGGCTGTCCATCGCTTCGATTCGCTTGGGCAAGTCGAAGTGCAGGGACACCTCCGACGGTTGGTAGCGCGCGGGTTGGCACGCAGTGAGCGCGATCGCGAGAGCTGCGGCAGCGCATGCGCGCGACTGCGTCGCACAGGCAGACGATCGCGAAGAATGCGCGTTGCGCCTCATTTGCCGCCGCCGTCCTTGTCGCCGCCTGCGTCCTTCGCAGCGCCCTTGCTGCGATCGATCGTCGGTGGGAAGCCGTTGAGTTGTCGCCAGATCTCGAAGCCGAGCGACACGCGGTCGAGCACGATCCAGCCGCGCGCGCGCCCGCCTTGGCGCAGCCATGGCTCGCCGGGCCACGCATGAGGATTGGCAGCTTGGCTGACCTTCTCAAACGTGAGCACGTTGCGCAGCCAGCTGACCATCCTGCCTTCAGACTCGGAGAATGGCCGCTCGTCAGGCAGCACCATGACGCGGAAGTCGCCGCTGCCGTCGTCGTAACGATCGATGAACGCGACCTTGCCGCCAAACGTGCCGATCGCGGCTGATGGCCAACCAACCCATTGAACTGCGGGCCAGCCCTCGAACTGCAGTCGCACGTGGCGACCGACGTCGATGAAGGTCACGTCGTTGCCGTCGACGATCAGCTCGACCGCGAGCTGGCGCGTGGTGGGCACGAGCACGGCAAGCGTCGTGCTCTGCTTGACGAACACGCCACCTTGCCCGTTTGCGCGCAGGTTCTGCACGTAGCCATCGATCGGCGCGACGATCTGTTGCTGCTTCTGTCGCTCGAGGTCGCGGCGGATCCGAGGGATGCTCCCATCGGACTCTGCGACTTCGCCTTGCGCGGTCTCGCGCATGGCCTTGGCGGTTTGCACCTTGACCTGCTCGTCGCGTTCGACGCGCAGGCGAGCGCTCTTGCGCGCGCGCAGCGTCGCCTCTGCGCCAAGCACGGCGGCCTTGCGCGCATCGACGTCGGCGCGCGCGATCGCGAGTTGTTGTCGCGCATTCTCGAGTTCGATCGATGCGCCGATGCGATCGGCGACGAGACCGGACCACATTGTCTCCGACGCGATGCGGAACGCGACGTTGGCTTCGGCGACCTTGACCGCCTGTTGCGCCACTTCCACCTGCTGCACGGCCGCGGCGATCTCGTCGTCGGCGAGCTGCATCGCTGCTTGCCGGGCCTTCTCGGCTTCTTCGACCTGACGATCGTATTGATCGCGCTTCTGCATCGCGGCCGCGCGCTTCTGCTCGGCAGCCTGCAGTTGTTCTGCGAGTCGCTGCAGGATCAGCGGATCGTTGTCGGCCAAGTCGACGATGGGATCGCCCTTCTTGACGGACTGGCCTTCCTTGACGTGCCACGACAGCACCACGCCGTCGGTGCGCGCCTGGATCTGCATCGGCCGCTCGATCGGATCAAACGCGATGACGCGACCTTCGCCCGCGAGGTTCTGCTGCCACGGCGCGAACGCGAGCACGAACGGCGTCACGATCAGAACGACCAGCATGAAGCGGCCAAATCGCCGCGTGACGCGTCGCTTGCCTGCGCGCGCGAGCGACGGCAGTTCTACGACGGGGTAGTCGGGAGTCGCTGCGGAGCCCATGGTCACGAGCCCTCCTTGCGTTGCTTCTTCTTTTGCAGCAGCGCCGCGATTCCTGGTGGTGGTTCGTTTGGCGCTTCGCGCAGGTCGATGTCGACGAGGCGATCGCATGCGGCGATCACGTCTTCGACTTGCGACACGACGACAAGCGTCCACGCGTGCTTCGTGTCGAACAGATGGTCCACGACGCGGCGGCGCACGTCCCACGGCAGCGCGTCGAGCGCGCCATCGAGCAACAGCACGCGCGGTTCGCGCACGATGGCGCGCGCGATCATCAGTCGACTGCACTGGCTCGACGACAACGGCGAGCCACGCGTGGTCAGTTGCGTCTCCAGCCCGTTTGGCAGAGCGAGCACTTCATCGAGAAGGCCCACGTCCTCGAGCGCGTTGCGGATCTTGTCGGGGCCGATGTCCTGCCTGCCGAAGTTCAGGTTCTGCAGGATCGAGCCTTCGACGATCTCGGTGCCGTGCACGAGCGAGACTTGGTCGCGCATCGTGTCGAGCCGCAACTGGCGAAGGTCGATGCCGTCGATCGTGACGTAGCCGCTGGTTGGGCTGCGCAGGCCGTAGAGCACGTCGAGCGCATAACTCGAACTGCCGCCCGTGGAGCCGAGCAATGCGATGCGCTCGCCGGCCGCGACATCGAGCGAGACGTTGACCAGCGCTTCGGTCCCGTCCTCGCGCTTGCACGTGACGTCGTGCATCTGCAGCCTCACGCCGTTCTTGCCTTCGGGCAACATCGACCCTTCTTGGCGTTCGAGCGGCAGGTCGATGAGATGGCCCACCTTGTCCGCGGCGGCACAGACCAGATACCACTGCTGTAGCACGTCGCCGAGCTTGGTGATGTTGGCGACGACCGCGGAGACGATCAGTTCGCTCGCGACGAGTTGGCCTGGCGTGAGTTGTTGGCTGATGACGAGCCAGCCGCCGATGCCGAGCACCGCAGCGCTGGTGAGCACTTGCAAGCCGAGGCCACCACAGACTTGGCGGAACAGGATGCGGAAGTGCTTGCGCCGTGCGTCGATGTAGTCCGCGCACAGTTCGTTGGCGCGATCTGCGGCGAACGTCGCTCCGCCCTTCGTGCAGAACGCGGTTGTGTGGCGCGCGAGTTCTTGCAGCCATGCAGCGGTCTCGAACTTCGCGATCGACATCTGCACTGCGGTGCGCACGCCGCCGATGCCGAACACGAACACGAGCACGAAGATCGCAGCGATCAGCGTGAGCGCCAGGATCAGCAAGAACGGGTGGTAGAACGACAACACCGTCATGCCGACGATGGTCGACAGCGTGATGTCCGTGAGCGACAGGCACAGCTTGGAGCTGCTCTTCTGCACCGTGACGGTGTCGAAGAAGCGATTGACCTGCTCGGGACCGTAGCTGTTGTCGAACGCTGCGATGTTGATGCGCGGCAACCGCCACGACAGGTCGCTCGTGACGCGGACGAAGATGCGCCGCTCGATGACCTCCGCGACGAAGATCTGCATGCCGCGAAGGATGCCTTGCAGAACGAGACACCCGAGCAGCACGCCGACGAGCACCACGAGCGGCGTCAGCATCGTGCCGAACATGATGCTGCTGATCAGCGCGTCGACCGTGAGCGGCACGGCGAGCGTGAGCACTGCGGTCGCGGCGCCGTAGACCACCATGACGCCGAGGTCCGAGGACTCGGGTCGGATCAAGCGGAGATACTGCTTGTAGGCTGGCCGCCCGTGCGGGGAGTCCGTCATCGACAACGTGAGGAGGAGTGTGGCCGGTCGGCGGCGGGGTTAGGCGAGCCTGATGCCCGGTTCAACCGACAATCGGGCGCGTTTTCTGCGGACCGAGTTCTACGCGGGGGCGCGACTCACCGCACGCGGCTCTTTCTGCGTTGCCACTTGGGCCAGAGCCACATCACGTAGCCCGAGATCGCGAGGAAGACCAAGCTCGCCGCCGCGATGGGCATCACGCCCGAATGCGCAACGGACCCAAACCACGAGCCGTCGTGGATCTGCTCCAGCAGGTCGCTCACGCGGCGGTTGGGCCCGCTCGTGCGCAGCGTCGTGGCGCAGACCTGCACCTCGACCTGGTCATGGACGCTCACCACCTTGTGCACGCGCTGCGCTGGGCGGAAGTCGATGCGCGCGATGTCGTCTTCGCTGCGGAACTCGGACAACCCGAGCGCGAACACGGCGGCATAGACGTCCTGCAGCGGCTTCAGCGCAGAGGCGGGGCCCGCCTCGCCGCGCACGACGGGCGGCTGGACCCACGCCCACTCCTTCTTCATCAAGAGCAGGAACCCAGTCGAAGCCGTGACGAGCAGCACGAGGCCAATGCCGACGCCGATCCATCGGTGAAGGAGCCAGACCAGTCGGAATGCGCGCATCAGGGCGCACGATGCCGGACCGCGCGCCGTTGCGCCACGCGGCGCATTGCTGTGAAGGGGAATGCGCACCCGAGCACGCAAATCCGTGGCCGCCAGTGATGGGGCGGACCACCAGCTAACGGATACCTTCCCGGCCTCGCGTCCAAGAGGCCTCACCACGCCATGAACCTGATCCGCCCCATGCTCCTCGCCTTCGTCGCTGCGGCAGCCTCCCCGGCCGCGGTTGCGCAGGCTCCGTTTCTCGTCGGCATCCGCGATGTGTCGCTCCCCAACACGACGGGCCAGGGCTCGGCCAACCTGACTGCGCGCGTGCACTATCCGGCTGCGGTCGCGGGGACCAATGCAGCGGTCTTGCCGCGAGCGGGCGGCTGGCCCGTCGTCGTGTTCTTGCATGGCTTCGCCGCGGTTGGCAACAACTACGCGCCGGTCGGGAACGCGCTCGCGAGCAACGGCTTCGTTGCCGTGATGAGCAACACGACGCAGTTCGACAATCAGGGCCAAGAGTATGACGGTCGCGCGCTGTATGCGGCGCTCGTCGCTGCCAATGGCTCTGCGGCGAGCCCGCTGTTTGGCGCACTCGATATGAGCAACGCGGGATTGCTCGGCCACTCGATGGGTGGCGGCAACGTCGGCAACGTGCTCGCCAACAATCCGGGCTATCGCGCGGGCTTCTGCATGGCGCCGGTGCCGCCGCGCGGCAGCAATGCGAGCAACGTGCGCGTTCCGCTCGGCATCGTCGCGGGCCAAGGCGATTCGATCACGCCAGTCGCGAGCAACGCGCAGCCGTACTACCAAG
>JBEELK010000080.1:0-6164 GCA_041168165.1 Planctomycetota bacterium
CGCACGCGCCGATCGCAACGGCCAGCGCGCGGAACCAAACCCGATTGTTGAGCAGCGCGGACACGGCGGAGGTCGCAATGGCGCGCTGCACGCGTGTGCCGGAACCTCCGACAGCATCGAGCGAATGGGCGCAGAGACTCCTTGCTCTGAGCCGGCGATTCCTCACGCGGCGAGCGCAGAAAAATCCGCGCGACAGGGCGCCGTTACGAGATTGGGTCAGCCGTCGAACAGACTCCGCGCCCGAGCCACAGATCCCACACGCGCCGCAGCGAACGCCGAGAACCGCGGCATCCGCCGGTTCATCGCGACCGATGCGTGGCCGGGAGCCCAAACCTCGCCTCCAGCAGCCCGCACCAGAGCCGCGCCGGCGGCCACGTCCCACTCACTCTTGTTCCACACCGTCCACGTCGCGTCAGCGGCGCCCGCGGCGACGAGCGCGAGCTTGTAGGCCACGGAGCTGATCGACAGCACTTCGATGTCGTCCCGCTGCGTCCACTCCGACCACGCGCCCACGCGCAATTCGGAGCGGCTGGCGAGCACGCGCAGCGAGGACGACGGCGACACGAACGGCAACCGCGGCAGGCCTTCGACGTGCAGCCCCACGTCGCGACCGCCCGTCACCGTGACACCAGAAGCAGGGTTGCACACGCCGCCGAGCACTGGCTCGCCATCTTCGACGAGCGCGATCGAGATCGCGTATTCAGGCCGACCCGCGACGAAGCTCTTCGTGCCGTCGATCGGATCGACGATCCAAACGCGGCGACACGAAAGCCGCGCGGGATCATCGACGGTCTCCTCCGAGAGCCAGCCCTCGCCGGGCTCGGGCAACATCGTGCGCAACAAGTCATCGAGCTCGCGGTCCGCGGCCGTGACCGGCCCGTGCCCTTCCTTGATCGTGTACTCGACCCTGCCGCCCATGTGCCGTCGCAGCGCCGTCGCAGCCGCGTCGAGCGCGCGCTGCAGTCGATCGAAGTCGCGCGCGCGTTCGCTCATGCGGTGCCGCCGCCGCGTTCCTCGCGCAGACTTTCGTGCGGCGGCGTTGGGCCCGAAGTGCGCGCGTGAACGACTTGCTCGATGGCTTCCTCGGGCGTGTTCGCGACCGTGTAGATGCCGCGGTAGTGCGACTGGATGAAGCCCTGCTCGAAGCCGCGTTCGAGCATCGTCAGCATCGGGTCCCAGTAGCCCTTGGTGTTGAGCAGCACGACCGGCTTGTGGTGAAAGCCGAGCTGCTTGAACGACAGGATCTCCAACACCTCTTCCATCGTGCCGAGGCCGCCCGGCAGCACGACGTAGGCATCGCCGTTCTCATCGAGGCCGCGCTTTCGCGTGCGCATGTCGGTGACCGACTCCATCTCGCGCGTGTGCGGGCAGTGCACGTTCTTGTCGACGAACATCTGCAGGATCACTCCGCGCATCGCGCCGCCGCGCGCGCGCGCGCCGCGCGAAACCGCGCCCATGAGGCCGAAGCGACCGCCGCCCCACACCAACTCGAAGCCGTGGTCCGCGATCAAGAAGCCGAGGCGCTCCGCGGGCGCGAAGTAGTCCGCGTGGATCCGTTCGCTCGATGAGGCGTAGACAGTGACGCGGAACGGACGTTCCTCTGGGCGCATCCGCGCATGCGACTGCAGCGGCACAGCGCGCGCAAGCTGCGCGCATCCGGCACGACGGATCTCAGTCGGACGCGCGCTTCGACTCGGCCGCGAGATAGCGATCGAGCATCACGAGCCCGCACCACGACATGCCGTCGCCGCACGCTTGCTCGACCAGCAGCTTGCGCGCCTCGGCGAGCGGCATGCGATGCACGGTGATCTGCTCGCTCGGCTCGAGTTCTTGGTGATCGAAGCTGAGGTCCTTGGCGACGAAGTAGTGGCAGATCTCGGTCGACAGGCCCTTGTAGGGCGAGAACCGACCGATGGGGATCCAGGTCTTGGCGACGAGGCCCGCTTCTTCGTGCAGTTCCTTCTGCGCAACTTGCAGCGGCGTCTCGCCAGCCTTCATGCCGCCGATCGGGAACTCCCAGTAGTCGCCGCCGAGCAGGTAGCGGTACTCGCGAACGAGCGCCGTGGTGCCGTCGTCGAACAGCGGGATCACGCCGCACGAGCCCGGCATGTCGATGTAGTAGTAGACCCCCTCGCTGCCGTCCGCCTGGGTGTAGCGATCCTTGCAGTAGAGGTGCCACTGGTTCTGCACGAGCACTTCGCGGTGCAGACGTTGGAACGGGCGGCGGGTCATCGCGGCTGTCTCTTTGGTCACGCAGTCGAGATCGGCAGACCGATGGTCGCGCCCGAATGCACAGGCGAGCTCGAAACGAAAACGGCCCGACCGCGTGAGCAGCCGAGCCGTAAGTGGTTACCCCGCAAGGATTTGAACCTTGACAAACAGAATCAGAATCTGTTGTGCTACCGTTACACCACGGGGCAGCAACCAGGAGTCTTCGATCGGAAAGAACGGCCCTAAACCTCAGCCAATGCTGGAGTTTTGGTTACCCCGGCTGGACTCGAACCAGCAACCAACAGGACCAAAACCTGCTGTGCTACCAATTACACCACGGGGTAGTGGAGGGCGGGGAGGATAGCAACTCACCGGACGATGTCCACGGGTTGGATGCCCAGTTAGCGCGGGAGAACCCGGCGACCGCCCCGCGGGATTGCTGGGCTCAGCGCACGTGGCGCAGGACCGCCGCGAGCAACTCGATCGCGCCCCGCTCGCGCAGGAACTCGCGGCCCAGGTCGGGGAACCGTAGCGTCCAGGTCGTGACCGCCCCATCGAGGCAAAGCCCGAAGCAGATCGTGCCGACCGGCTTCTCCGCGGTGCCGCCGCCGGGCCCTGCGACGCCGCTCACGGAAAGCCCGAGCCGCGCCCCGAGACGATTGCACGCGCCGCGCGCCATCGCGGCGGTCACTTCCTCGGACACGGCGCCGTGCCGCTGCAGTAGCAAAGGGTCGACAGAGAGGGCCGTGACCTTGACGTCGTTGGCGTAGCTGACGACGGAGCCCAAGAACACGGCCGAGACGCCGGGCACTTCGCCGAGCTTTGCGGAGAACAGGCCCGCGGTGCACGACTCGGCCGCCGCGACCGTGACCTTCTTGGCGAGGAGGCGCTGCACCGCGAGTTCGGCGAGCGTCGCCTCGCCCTCCGCGAGCAGCCAATCGCCGAGGAGCGGCCGGATCTGGGCCGCGGTGTCCTCGCACGAACGCAGCGCCGCCGCGCGATCGCGACCGCGCGCGACGATGCGGATCGTCAACAGGCCGCCGCTCGCGGTCACGCCGACGACGGGCTCGCGCCCCGCGCGCATGAACGGCTCGATGCGCTCGCCGAGCAGCGCTTCGCTGGGGCCGAGCACGAGCAGGCACTGCTGCGCAATCGGCTCCAGGCCAGGTTGGGCCGAAAGCCACGGCACGAGGTGATCCTCGGCGAGCTTCTTCATCTCGCGCGGCACGCCAGGGAACGCAAACAACTCGGCGTTGCAGAGGCGCACCAAGAACGCAGGCGCCGTGCCGACCGGGTTCGCGAGCACGCGAGCGCCCTTGGGGAACTCCGCTTGCCGGCGATTGCTGTCCGGGATCGGACGATTGCGCGCGCGAAGGTAGTCCAAGATCGCTTGCCACGACGGCGCGTCGAACCACAACGGGCCGCCCGCGATCGCCGCCGCGACGTCGCGCGTGCGATCGTCGAGCGTCGGCCCGAGCCCGCCGGTGGCGACGACGAGGTCCGCGCGCGTGCATGCATCGCGCATCGCGGCTTCGAGCAGCACGGGGTCGTCGCCGACCACCGTGAAGCGCGCGACCGCGACGCCGTGACGTTCGAGCAGTTGCGCAAGCCAGCGCGCGTTGGTGTCGAGGTTGGATCCGTGGATCAACTCATCGCCGATCGACAGGATCTCCGCGGTGCGCAGGGCATCGCTCATGTTGCGGCGGCAGCTGGCGGGTCGATCGGGACTTCGTGGCGCTTGCCGCGCGACGTGAGCACGAGCCCAAGGAGGTAGAGCAACAACGTCGGCCCCGCCATCAGCAGCATGCTGAACGGGTCCGGCGGCGTGATCACCGCGGAGATCACAAAGATCGCCAGCACAATGCCGCGCCAGTTGTTGGCGAGCGTCGCGTGCCGCACGAGTCCGACGCGCTGCAGCGCGACCATGACCATCGGCAACTGAAACACGATGCCCAACGCCGCGGTCATCGTGAACAACAGCGTGAAGTACTGGCTCACGCCGAGCAGCGCGGAGACCTGATCGGTCTTCATCATGCGCACGAGCCAACCAAGGCCGTAGGGGACCGCGTAGAAGTAGCCGAACAACACGCCCGTGGTCAGCAGCACCATCGCGAACGGGAAGTAGCGGTGAAACACCTTGCGCTCCTTCTCGTAGAGGCCCGCCGCGACGAAGGCCCACGCTTGCCAGATGACCACCGGCGAGGCCATCACGAATGCGAACACGAAGGACGCCATCATGAACGTCCAGAAGTCGTCGAGGCCGCCGATTGCGACCAGCGTGTACGGCACCGGAAATCCCGTTTTGTCCGGCAGCAGCGCCGGCCACGGGAACTCGCCGGCGAGGATCGTCTCGCCGTACTTGCGGCAGTTCGCGAGGAACTCGACGCCGAAGTCCGCATCGAGCACGCCTGCGGCTTCGCGCTGCTCCAGCATCGCAACGTGGTCGAGGAAGGCCTGCCGCCACAGGATGCGATAGGGCTCGGTGATGATGCCCTGGACCTCGTCGTGGAACGGCAGCATCGCGGCGACCGCGATCACGAGCGCGAGCACGGACCGGAACAGTCGCTTGCGCAACTCGTCCAGGTGGTCGCCAAACGCCATGCGCGGCAACTCTTCTGGCTCGGCATAGGCCTCGCGGATTCTGGGATCGTCAAGCGCGACCATCGGGCGGCGCACGATAGCCCCACCGCGAGCGTGCGCCATCGGCGACCTCGAAGCGAGTGGGCAGAAAACGACGCGGGCCTCGACCACCCATGTGGTCGAGGCCCGCGCAGAGTCGAATCGCGGCGAGGAACCGCGCTACGTCACGGCTTGACGATGTCGCGGATCTTGCGCATCGGGACGAACTCGACGCCGAGCATCGTCGCGGCCTTGTACTCCTCCGACTCCTCGACCTTCGTGAACCCATCGCCGGCTTCGTTGATCGCGTCATCGCCGAGGATGACGGTGTCGATGCCCGGGCCCATCTTCGCGACGACGCGGTTGCCGAGGTTCTCGAGCAACTGGGTCAGCTGCGGCTTGTGGTACGGGTAGCTGAAGCGGCCCAGCAGGTAGATCGTGCGCTTGCTGCTCTGGCCGGGGCTGTAGAGATCGTTGTAGATCGCATCGCCGTCGCGGACCGGATCGCCGACTGCGTCGACGATGCCCGAGAGCGAGACGTCGGCGCGAGTCTCTTCGACGCGCGTGACCGTCGCGTAACCCTTCACAGCCGAGCTGTTGAGGTTCTTGATCTGGAAGATCGTGCCCGGCTGCAGCATGTCCTTCTTGCCGAGGTTGATGAACGCGCTGTTCAGGCCGCTCTTGGCGACGAGAATCGAGCCATCGGCGACGCTCGGCGGAACGCGCATCTTGTCCTTGTCGACCAGCGCGGTGTTGTGCATCTGCAGCTTGCCGATCTGGTTCTGCATCGACTTGCGCTCCGAGGTCCGGCTCTCCTTCTCCTCGGCGATCTGCGTGTCGCGGTCGCGCACGTTTTGCTGCAGCAGGCCGATGCGGCTTTCGAGTTCGCGCTTGCCGCTATCGAAGTCGGCGCGGGTCTGCTCCAGCGTCTGGCGCATCTCGTTGCTCGCGCGCGAGTGCGCGGTCGTCGCCTCGGAGAACTTGGTGTCCGTCGCGTTCTTGGTCGCGAGGGCCGCGTCGCGCTCGGTCGAGATGTCGGCAACGCGCTTGTCGAGCGCCGCCTTCTGGTTGACCGCCGCCGCGAACAGGTCCTCGAGGCCGCGCGTCGAGCTCAGGCCGAGGTTGGTGCCGAACGTGTCGAGCTTCGCCTTCAGTTCCTTGGGGTCCGCGACGCCCATGATGCCGTCGAGCGAGCTGTTCTCGTAGACCTCCGCGGCGACTTCGGGGCGGCCCGTGTACTTTCCGGGCAACTGCAGCACGGTGCCCAGGTCCTCGATGTAGTGGGCGAGCAGGAGCTCCTTGCCCTTCATCGCCTTGACCGCTGCGCGCAGGGT
>JBEELK010000081.1:0-26086 GCA_041168165.1 Planctomycetota bacterium
GCCGAGGTGGTGGTGGACAGCGAGGACGTCTATCTGCGCATCCGCGACTTCGCGGAGAAGTTGATGCCGCACATGGCGGATCGCATCAAGCAGCACGAGCAGACGACGCCGCTGTTCCACAGCTTTGGCATCGAGAAGGATGTTGAGGCGCTCTACCAGCCAAAGGTGGAGTTGACCAACGGCGCGTCGATCGTGATCGACCAAGCGGAGGCTCTCGTGGCGATCGACGTCAACTCCGGCAAGTTCAAGCCGGGCGCGGACCTCGACGACACTGCGTATCGCACCAACCTCGACTCGATCCCGGAGATCGTCCGTCAACTGCGACTGCGCGACCTCGGTGGGCTCATCATCATCGACTTCATCGACATGGCGCAGGAGAAGCACCGGCGCAGCGTCGAGAAGCGATTGATCGACGAGCTGCGCGGCGATCGTTCGCGCATCAAGGTTGGCCGCATCTCGCCGTTCGGCATGCTCGAGATCACGCGCCAGCGCGTTGGCCCTGGCCTGAAGCGCACGGTGTTCATGCAGTGCCCGCACTGCAAGGGCGCTGGCTGGTCCCGCACGATCCAGAGCAAGGCGCTCTCCGTGCTGCGCGAGGTGCGCGCGTTGCTGAACCTGAAGGGCTACTCGATGCTCCAGGTCTTCGCCAATCCTGGCGTCAACGACTACCTCAGCAACTACAAGCGCCGCCCAATCCTCGACCTCGAGGACGCGGTCGGGAAGACGGTCGTGTTCCGCCCGGAACCGACCTACCCGATCGACGTGGTCCACTACCGCTTCTTGACCGGGGACGGCCAGCCGGCCCGTATCGCGATTCCCGCCGGACTCGGCGTGAAGGCGTAGCGGTCCGCCCGGCTCCGCGCCGGGTGGATGGATTGCGGCAAGCCGCCATCGGGCGGCTCGCCGCGCCCGAATTGGAACCAACCGTTCCGACGCGGCCCTTGAAACCCCTCGGGCCGTCGTTATCTTGCCTCGCCCTTTCCCACGCCGATCCTGGCGTGGCCAACATCGAGTTTTTGCATGTACGCCGTCGTCGACGACCGCAACCAGCAGTATCGGGTCCAGGCCGGGGACCGCATCCAAATCCACCTGCACGAAGACGTGCAGGAAGGCAGCACGCTCACTTTCGACAAGGTTTGCCTCGTCGGCGGTGAGGGCCAAGGCCGCATCGGCTCGCCCTACGTCTCCGGCGCCAAGGTCACGGCCAAGGTGCTGCGGGCCGACGTGCAGGCCGACAAGGTCGTGATCGGCAAGTTCCGCCGGCGCAAGAACAGCCGTCGTTTCAACGGCTTCCGCGCCCGCTACACCGAGATCCAGATCGAGGCGATCCACGCCTGATCCCATAGAGGACTAGAGAAATGGCTCACAAGAAGGGGCAAGGCTCCACCAAGAACGGCCGCGACAGCAATCCGCAATACCGCGGCGTCAAGGCCTATGGCGGTCAGGCTGTGTCGAGCGGCTCGATCATCGTTCGTCAGGTCGGCACGAAGTTCACCCCGGGCCGCAACGTGCGTCGCGCCGGCGATGACTCGCTGTTCGCCATCGCGGATGGCGTCGTCCGTTTCCAGAAGAACCGTCGCGTTGACGTCGAGCCAGTTGCGCCTTCGGCCAACTGAGTTCCGTCTGCATCGATCGCCGCGCAAATGGCGCGGCGATTCCTACCTCTGATCTGCTGAGTTCCCATGTTCGTCGATGAACTCCAGATCTCGGTCCGCGCCGGCAAGGGCGGCGACGGATGTGTCTCCTTCTTGCGCGACAAGAACGCCCAGCGCGGAGGCCCTGACGGCGGCGATGGCGGCGACGGCGGCAGCATCATCCTGCAGCCATCGACCCACGTGAACACGCTCTACCACCTCACGGGGTATGGGCTGTTTGCTGCAAAGAATGGCGAGCCTGGCGGCAGTAAGGACTGCTACGGCAAGAAGGCTGGCGATCTCGTGCTAGAGGTTCCGGTCGGCACCGTCGTGATCGATACCGAGCACGGCAACGTGCTGCGCGATCTAGTCGACCAGAACGAGCCCTTCGTGGTGGCGCGCGGCGGCTATGGCGGCCGTGGCAATGCCCGCTTCGCCACCGCCACGCATCGCACGCCGCGCGAGGCGGAGCGCGGCACGTCAGGCGAGCAGCGCGACGTGCTGCTGAGCCTCAAGCTCATCGCCGATGTCGGCTTGCTCGGCTTGCCCAATGCCGGCAAGTCGACGCTGCTTGCAACCCTGACGCGGGCACGGCCGAAGATCGCGGGGTATCCGTTCACGACGCTGGAGCCGATGCTCGGTATCGCGGAGGGGCCTGGCGGCGGCACGTTCGTCATCGCGGACATCCCGGGGCTCATCGAGGGCGCGCACCTCGGCAAGGGACTCGGCGACAAGTTCTTGAAGCACATCGAACGCACGCGCCTTCTGCTGCACCTCGTCGATTGCAGTGAACTCGCGCTGCAGCCCCCTGCCGAGGCCTATCGCACGGTTCGGCAAGAGTTGGCGGCGCACTCTGAGGCGCTGGCGAGCAGGCCGGCGATCGTGGTTGCCACCAAGGTCGAGGACGAAGACTCGGAGCGCTGCGCTACGGAACTCGAGGCCTCGTTGGGCCACGAGGTGTTGCGCATCTCCAGTGCGATGCAGAAGGGGTTGCGGGATCTCGTGATCGAGGTCACGCGAACCCTCGCTGAGACGGCGTAGCGTCTCGCCAGCTGGCGAGGAGTCCGCTGGCATGGAGCGCTGGGGCGCGAATGGGGATTTGCTGCGGGATTCTGCCGATAGAGCCGGGATCGGAGGCTTTTCGCATGGATACCGACAACGTCATCACGCAGCCCAACACGACCACGGGCGACCCTAAGCTCAGTGACTTCCTTCGCATGATGGTCAAGGAAGGTGCTTCTGACCTCGTGTTGAAGACCGGTGGTTGTCCTGCGATTCGTCAATCCGGCGTGATTCGCTTCGTTGGCGACCAGCCGCTGACTCGGGCGGTCATGCGGGGCTACCTCGACGAGGTGCTCACGGAGCGCCACAAGGAGGAGTATCGCACCACGGGCGCAACGGACCTTGCCGTGGCGTTGCCGGGCGTCGGTCGTTTCCGCTGCAATGTGTTCAATCAGTGCGGCGAGACGGGCTTCGTGTTCCGCGCGATCAAGGAGGAGATTCCTTCGTTCAAGGAACTCAACCTTCCCGTCGAATCGTTGAAGCGCCTCGCATCGATGAAGCGCGGCCTCGTGCTCGCAACCGGCACTGCGGGCTCCGGCAAGTCCACGACGCTCGCCGCGATGCTCGAGTACGTGAACCGGAACATGAACAAGCACATCATCACGATCGAGGATCCGATCGAGTACCGCTTCGAGGACAAGCGGTCGATCGTGAATCAGCGTGAGGTGGGCGTCGACGTATCCAACTTCTCGTCCGCGCTGCGCCAAGCGGTGCGCCAATCGCCGGACGTGATTTTCATCGGCGAGATGCGCGACGCGGAGACGGTCCAGGCAGCGATCTCCGCTGCCGAGACCGGCCACTTGGTGTTTTCGACATTGCACACGGTCAACGCAGTGCAAACCGTCGAGCGCATCATCACGTTCTTCCCGCCGCACCAGCATGAACTCGTTCGTCTGCAACTGGCGCTCAATCTCGCCGGCGTCGTGTCGCTGCGTCTGATCAAGAACAAGGAAGGCACTGCGATGGTTCCGGCCGTCGAATTGCTGATCAACACGCCGACCGTCCGCGAACTGCTAGAGCAAGGGCAAACGCGCAGCTTGCCCAAGGCGCTTGCCGAGGGCAGCTACTACGGCACGATGACGTTCAACCAGTCGCTGATCCGTCTGTTCCAGGCGGGCAACATCAGCCTGGAGGACGCGTTGCTGGCGTCGGATAGCCCGGACGAGCTGAAGATGCAAATGCGCGGCATCACGCAGGGCGGGCAGGTTCGCCCGTTCGCCTGAGCGACTTCTCATCCGGTCCCGGACGGCGCGGGAAGGAAGCTTGCGACGATCCGTCGTAGGGCGACTGGACAGTCCTATGTCCTGGTGCTTCTCGATGGCTAGACTGCCCAACCGCTGATGAGACTGCCGGTCAACCTGTTCCTCTATGCGATCTCGACGGGCCTGCTGGGGCTCGCCGGCTACAACTTCATGCAATCGCTGCAAGAGAGCGATGGCGCGCTGCGGACGAAGATCTCCGAGTCGGGCATCAAGGAGGCGGAGGAGCGGCTGTCGAAGGGCAAGGGCGACGGGCCGAGCAACTTCTCATGGAACTACCAAACTGCGCCGTGGAAGGCGCGGTTCATGGCGCCCAACCTCGTCGGCAAGGATCTGCGCAAGGCGGATGAGACCAAGGCTGCGATCGAGGAAGTGCAGCAACCCAAGGTCGCCGATGTCCGCCCGCTCTCCGATGTGATCGAGTTGGTCTCGCTGATGTGCGATACCTCGACGGACGGCAAGGGCGGTCAGTCGCACGTGATCATCCGCTACAAGGATGTGGCATCCGTGCAGCCGCCGAATTGGTATCTGCTCGAGAACCAGTCCGGCGCCGCGGCCTCAGCACCCGCTGGCGCTGCGGACGGCGTTGGCGGACGTACGGGCGGTCGGCCCGGCGGTGGTCGGCCGGCTGGCGCGCGACCGGGTGCTTCGACGCAAGTGCCGACCTCCAGCGCGGGCCAAGAGTTCATCCAACGCGTCTGGGTCGTGGGCGACGGGTCGCCCCGCAACGAAGCGACCTTGTGGCCTCCGTTCCAGGACGTGCGCTTGGTGCGAGTTGCCAAGGATGCTCGCTCTGCCTACTTCGTGCGCGGCGGTTCGGCGCAGCCGGTCGAAGGCCAGGATCCTGCAACGATGCCGAAGCCGCTCGAGGAGGAAGTGTTCAAGACGTCGCTGGAGATCAGCGAAGACGTCATGCGCGCCGTGGTGGAGATCCAGCGTGGCGATGAAAATCAGCCGCGCGAAGTCCGCACCGCTGCGGCGCCAGAGTCGGCGAGCGGCTGGAAGGAGGTCGAGGAAACCACGCTGGTCGGCAACAAGGTCTTCATCAGCAAGAAGGACCAACAGCTGATGCAAGAGTCGCCCGAGTCGTTCATGGATCGCATCAACGTCGACTCCTACGTGAGTCGCACGGGCAGCGGCCTGCGCGGATTGCGAGTGCTCAACGTCGCCCCTGATCTGACGGCGCGCTACGGCGTGCAAAGCAACGACCTGATCTTGTCCGTGAACGGGGAGCCCGTGAGCACGAAGGCGGACGCGATGGCTGTTGGCAAGCGGCAGTTCAACCGCGGCACGCGCACGTTCGTCGTGAAGTTGCTCAGCGACGGCCGCGAGGTCGAGCGCATCATCGAAGCTCCCAATCGCTGAACCGACGCGGCGCAGAGGCGAGAGGTCCATGTTGCTCACGATCGATCGCGGCAACAGCACCCTCGATGTGATGCTGCACGGGGAATGCGGTCGGAGAGCGCGTCTGTCGCCGAGCGATTCCCTCGACGCGTTCCTCGGCGCAGATCGTCCACGCGCTGCTGTTGCCGTCACGGTGGTGAGGGGTGGACTCGACAGCGCCGTTGCGGACTTGCGTCGGCTCAGAATCAACGTGGCGATCGCGGGCGTCGATCTCCCGTGCCCACTGCCGCTCGATTACGCGACGCCTGCGACGCTAGGGCCCGATCGGTGGCTGTCCGCGCTCGCGGCGCATCGACGCCACGGGCGTGCGATCGTCATCGATTGTGGCAGCGCCACTACGGTCAATCTTGTCGAGGAGGATGGCACGTTCTGTGGTGGCGCGATTGCGCCGGGCTTGCGCGCCATCGTGGAAGGCATGGCGATCGTCACGCCTGGATTGCCGCGCGCGACGCCTCGCGCAGCGGTCGCGTTTCCGCCGAAGTCGTCGGCGGACGCCGTCAATACGGGTGTGCTGATCGCGTTCTGCGGCGCGGTCGAACGGATCGTCGCGGACACCGTGGCCGCGGCGCGCGGTCCCGCGACCGTGGTGCTCACCGGTGGCCATGCTGAGGACTACCTGCTGCGCGGGCGTCTTCGACCTCGCTGGGAGCCAGATTTGGTCCACGCAGGGCTACGAATCCTCGCGGAAGAAGCGCGATGGAACTGCTGACTCCCCGCGGGCAAGGCGGCGTCGCCATCGTTCGAGCCGCCGAGGGCGAAAGACACTCCGTGCTCCAGCGTTTGCGGACGGCGTCAGGCGAGGAGGTCATGCTGGCACCGTTTGGGCCGCCGAAGCGAGCGGAGTTTCGGCTGCCTGCTGGCATCGTCGACGATGTGTTGGTGCTGGATCGCGGGGCGCTTGGACTGGAGGTGCATCTGCATGGCGGTATCGCACTGCTCGATGCGGTGGCTGCGGCATTCGGCGAGCTTCACGAGCCGCTGCGCAGCGCCCAACAGAGGTTGCTAGAGACCTCGTTCTCTCGTGAGCAGGCAATGCTCGCGCTGGAGCAGATCGAGTGCGACTTCCCTTCATGGCTTGCCAGTGTTGCTCGCATGCCGCGGGCGCAATGTCAGCAAGAACTCGCGCGCGCGATTGCTCGATCGCGCATTTCGCTGGCGCTCGCCGTACCTGCGAAGCTTGCGATCGTCGGCGAGCAAAACGCCGGCAAGTCGACGTTGTTCAACCGCCTTGTGTTCGAGGAGCGTTCGCTCGCCGGTCCCCTTGCAGGCTTGACCAGGGACGCGGTCACGGAGATCACCGCGCTCTCTGGTTACCCCTACGAAGTGATGGACACGGCAGGCGAGGCGGAAGGGCTCGACGGGGTGGACGCGAAAGCGCTTGTTCAATCGCGACGCGCGCGCGAGTCGGCAGATTTGGTCCTGCTGGTCGTCGCACAAGATCGCGCACCATCGCGATCGGATCTGACGATCGCCGCCGCGGGAGCGCTCGTCGTCGCCTCGAAGGCCGATTCTGTGGCGGTCGATTGGCCGGTTGCGATGAAGCCGCGTGCGCGTTTTCACGCATCCGATCTCGCCAGCGCGCCATCGATTCGCGCGACAATGGGGCAGATCCTGCGCGAGGCGCGTGGGCTGCCCGAAGCAGGGCCGGTCGGAGGTGCCGCTGCCGTCGATGCGGCGCAGTTCCAGGCGCTGTCGGAGTTGGCTTCCGCGTGTGGCGTCAGAACGGCATGATCCGCCGCGCCGCGCGGGCCAAAAGAACGGCACGCGCAGCGCCAAGAGTGACTCCATGAGTGCAGCAAGCGCGCGCGCAGGCGGCGAGGGCAAGCGCGACCTCGTTTCCATCGAAGACCTCAGCACCGAGGAAATCCTCGAGCTGTTTCATCATGCCGACCAGTTCCGCGACAACTTGCACGCTTGGTCGGACCTCTGTCGCGGGTCGATCATGGCAACGCTGTTCTTCGAGCCGAGCACGCGAACGAGGCTCAGCTTTGAGTCTGCGATGCTTCGCCTCGGCGGCGGCGTGATCACGGCGGCCGACGAGAAGTCCACGAGCCGCAGCAAAGGCGAATCGCTCGCGGACACGGTGCGCGTCGTGGGTGGGAGCTACGCGGACATTCTCGTGGTGCGCCATCCAGAGGACGGCGCGGCGCGCGTCGCTGCTCGCTACGCGCGTGTGCCCGTGATCAACGGTGGCGACGGATCTCACGAGCACCCGACGCAGACTCTGTGCGACCTCTACACGCTCTACAAAGAGAAGGGGCGACTCGACGGACTCGAGGTCGTCCTTTGCGGCGACCTGAGGTACTCGCGCACGATCCACTCGTTCTGCTACGCGCTGGCGCGATTCCGCGCGAACATCGTGACGATGCCCTACCCGGGCTTCGAACTGCCGGACTACGTGCTGCGCAGGCTGCGTCGAGATTTTGGCGTCAAGACTGCGGTCGCCAGCGTCGCGGACCTTCCGGGGCTCGCCGGCAGCAGCAATGCTGCGGCATATCTGACGGCCAGCGAGCCGCATCAACTGTCCCTGTTCACGCAACTGACTCCCGTCGAGGTCAACTGCATCGACGCGATCTACATGACTCGCGCCCAGCGTGAGCGGCACTCAGGCGAGGAGACGAAGAACTACCCACGTCTATCGACGAACACGCTGCGCGCCGCCGCTGCCAAGGATGCGCGCATCATGCATCCGTTGCCGCGCGTCGATGAGATCGATTACGAAGTCGACGACGACCCTCGCTCGGTCTACTTCCGGCAAGCAGAGCTCGGGGTCCCGATTCGCATGGCGTTGATGGCCTATCTGCTGGGCCGCATCGAGTTGCGCTCCACTCCGCGCGCCGAGCGCGCGACCACACCCGGCATCGATGCCCGAAGCCTCTTGCGGTGCCGTAATGAGCGCTGCATCACCAACGGCGAGGGCGTGCGCTACCTCGAGCGCGACTTTCGGGTGCGCCAAGCTGTCGGGGAGCCACCGTCGCTCGAATGCGCCTACTGCGAGCGCGAACTGGCAGTGCGCTATCTTGGGCACGCACAGGAGCGGTGGTGCGTGCCGGTGACCGCCGAGGTGCTGCGCGGCATGGACCCGGACCAGCGGGTTTGGCTGGAGTCCGAGGAGCAAGCTCGTGCCGCAGGCTTCCAGATACGAGGCGGCACCGACTGAGCGGATTCGCACTACACTTGCCTGCGGTGCGCGGTCCCACGCAGGAGCGGTCTTCCGGCTGGCCGTTCGAAGTCGTGTTTCCGCTGGGGCTTGGGGAGGCTTGCCTCCACCTGGTCTCTCGGCATGATTCTTGAACCCCTCTGACTCCCCTCTTGCGCGCTGCCGTGCTTTGGCCCGGGCGTCGCAGTCCTGACAGAACTCCCCTCAGCTTTCATGCTGCGTGCATCCGATTTCTTCTGCATTCTGGCCCGCGGAGAAGCTTTGCACTCAGCAGACGACCGCACCCGTCCCCACGGTTGCTCCGAGAACCCCATTTCCGTGCACACTATGGCAAGCAACACGACCGGCCTGACCAAGGCCCGTGCAGCACTCCGTGCCTCCGGTTTCGTTCTGTTCGGACTCGTCTCGGCTAGCTGCAGCGGCGGCGGTGGGGGCACGACCGGGGACGCTGGCGTCGGCACGCCGAGCGCTACGAATCAGGTCAACTCCGTGGAGTATGGCCGGTTGGCGGACATCTACGGAATCCGCACGACGAGCGATGGGCAGAACGTCGAACTGTTCCAGAAGGATGTGCTGATCGGTCGCGAGATTCGGGATGAGCGCATCGCGGGCACGGCATCGGAGGGCAAGACAGACTCTGAGGTCCGCTACGACTTCCTCAGTTCTGATCCCGACACGCTGCAGCCGCGCGTTTTCATTCCGCGAGAAATCGGTTCTGCCGCGTTCGATCAACTGTTCAGCGACTTGGATCGCGATGTCTCGTTGGTCACGCCTCTGCTCGTTGGGCAAGGCGGGCCGGGGCAGCCCTACACGGTGGTTCCCCGCAATGCTGCGGTGCGCCTCAACTTCACGCGACCGGTCGGAGTCACGGATGACTTCTTTGTCATCCGCGATGCCAACGGCCAAGTGACGGGCTTGCGCAACACGGAAGCGGTCCAACTCCTCCAGGTCGCTGGTGATCCATCGCAGCCTGGCAACTTCGTGCCGCTGCCGGTTCGCATCGTTGTCAAGGATCGCAGCTTGCTTCTCGACCCAGTGTTGCTGGGCAGCGAGGGCCTCCAATACCAAACGCGCAACAACGCGGCTGGTCTGCCTCCTTCGCCGGACAGCGTCGGCGCAAACATTCGCGTGGCGCTGGCTCTCGAAGGTCCGCTCGCAATCCCGGGCCTGCGTTCCGATGGCTACTCGGGCATCAACAACTCGGGCCGTCCGGCGATCGTCCGCGACTTCCGTTCGGGCAACAGCGGCGATTCGAGCCCTAACCTCGCGCGCGGCTTTGTGCTCGATACCGAGCCTCCGCGCCTCGTCGGCGAACTGTCGACCTACCTGGAGCGCGTCGACCGGGTCAGCTCGGGCACGATGCGCATTCGCGTCTACAAGGCGGGCATCTCGCACGAGATCGACCGCGGGGACGTGTTCCGCTTCTTGGTCGAAGGCAACTCGGTTCCGTTTGGCGTGACCGAGGTCGTCGCGGACCCAGAGGATGACGCTGGGCAGCCGGCCGTCCAGCACGTCGACGTGCTCGTCCGCTTGGTTCCCGGTTTGGAAACCATCGATCCAAGCAACCGCCCGGACTTCCCTCAGGATCCGGCTCAGCTGGATGCTTGGTTGCGCAACAATGCGCCGCGCGCGCTGCTCGTGACTGAGTACCAGGGTGGTCGCATCGACGCCAACACGGGCGCAGTGCTGCGCGCTGGCGATGATCCCCGTTACTTTGGTCTGTTCACGCCAACGCCGCTGCCGCAGTTCGACGGCACGCCGAGCCAGCCCAACGAGAACATCTCCCCGTTCGCAGGCGCGGTGATTCGCTTCACGAAGCCGGTGGACTTCCAGGGCACGGTGAAGTCGGCGGACACCTTCTACTTCGCGACCCGCGACCTCGTCGACCAAGTGCAGATCGACCAGTTCATCGCGACGCGTCCGTGGCGCGTCGCGGATGCGACGGGTGCGCCCGCAGGCGTCGGCATGGCGCCCTCGTCGTTCAACCTCGCGAAGTTCCGCACTCCGCACTTGGTTGGCTCGCGCGCACTCGACGAGGACGGCTCGCAGACCACGCTGCGCCTGCAGCCGCTGCAAGGCTTCTTCCTCGACCAGGCGATGCGGCAGGACGGACCCCGTCCGTACTACCTGCACGTGATCGCCGGTGACGAGGGCATCCGCGACCTCGCAGGCAACCCGATCGACCTGCAGACCAACGATCCCAACCGCGCGCGCGGCCTCGTGATTCCGTTCACGCTGGATACGCGCTCCGCCGCGGGCCGTCCGCAGTTCGAGGACAACCTTGCGGTGTCCGTCGTGCGCACGATGGCGAGTTCTGACGAGGATCCCAACCCGTCCTACTACCTGCCGGAAGAAGTCCAGGGCAACGGCGCTGTGCCGAACGCTCGCGCGACGCCGCTGGCTGACGTGTTCGGTGCGTTCTCGCGCGTCGATGGCCGCCTCGAAGGCCGCCCGACTACGCGTCTCCGTCGTATCGCCGACGACCTCAACCAAGCCCCGGTGGATCCGCAGGCTTCGGTGCTTCGTTGGTGCCCGGAACAGGCTGCAGGTGAGCAGCAGATCGCGAGCAACTCTGCGACCGCCCCGCTCGGGCAGGGCCTGCAGAACCCCTTCAACCCTTACGGCTGCCGTCTGCAGACCGTATGGCGCGAAATCGACCTGAGCTTGTCGCGCACGGATCCGTTCGACTTCAACCTCGACATCGAGCAGATGTATTGGGCGCCTTACACCGGAGCCCCGATCGAGTTCGACGAGTTCGACAAGGTCACGTTGCGCCTCGGGCACAGCGAGCGTCGCCCAGAACCCTGCGTCGGCAACTTCGGCGCGCTGCCGACGTTCCCCGATTCGGGCCTCGTGACCACGTTCGAGGACAACTACGTGCGGAACCTGCGCGCGGGCACCTCGACGGCGCAAGTCGACACGCGTCCGGCTCCGCACAACGCCTTCGCGAACACGCCCTCGAACATGCGCATCGACGCGCAGCAGGTCGTGCTCGAGCCGAACCAGCGCAACCGCTTCCTGCCGCTGCCGACGTTCCGCCGTCCGTACTTCGTCTATCGCGACGAAACGATGGTGGAGCAGGGCGGCGCTTGCGGCATCGGTTCGGACGTCAACAACACGGCCATCAGCTTCCTGCCGTGGATCATCTCGCCGTGGAACCACGGCGTCGCGCGCCGTGCAGTTCAGGACAACGGCACTACTGGACCGATTGCGTTCCTGAACGGCTTCTGGCACAGCGGCAACAACTACTTCATCCGCGTGGACACCACGCAGGACCGCTCGACGGAAGGTCTGCTCGGCAACATTGCGCTGCCGCTGCTCGCCGACTTCTTCGTCGAGTGCGACTCGTCGCAGTTGCCCGCCGGCAACGGCTACGTCGCGTTCGGCCTCACCGGTTGGCAGACCTCGATCGCGCTGACCTCGAGCAACACGCCGAACTTCCGCATGTATTCGGCCGGTCGCCCGCCGTTCCCGAACCTGAGCCCGATCTGCCGCGAACCCTTCGCGTCGCCGAACGGTCAAGGTGGTTACGCACCTCCGCCCCCGCTGGGCGTCGGTGGCACGACGATCCCCGGCGACAACACGTTCTACTGGGTGATGATCGACTTCCTGAAGAGGGCGAGCGTCATCACGAACGGGTTCCTCGACATCTACAACCCGCACCGCGTCCCGAACGGCTTCGCCGATTCGCGCCTCGGCCCGTACTACACCAACCCGCAAAACGGCTCGATCGCGGTCCCGTCCGGCATTCGCCCGCGGTTCCTCTACGAGTTCGATCCGCCGTCGACGGCGCTGCCCGGCGGCACCTCGGTGATCGCCCAGTTCCGTGCCGCGGGCCAGGTCGACAGCGACCCGTGGTATTGGCGTGAGTGGGCGCAGGGCACGGGCCAGACCGTCTACCCAGCCGCCTACACGGCACAGCTGCAGACCAACGCGACCAACTTCCCGTTGGATCCGTTCAAGGCCTGCGACGCGCACATCCGCAAGTTCGACGATCGCCAGTCGAATGGCGTGGCGCGCAACTGGTGGACCTACTTCTACAACCGGCAGGTCACGACCTACGTGCTCGACCCGAACGAGTTGTTCGAGACGACCTTCCTGTCCCGCTTCAATGGTCCCAATGAGGGATTCACGCCGACTGACGTCCGTTACGTCAACTGGCGCTACCTCATGAGCAACAACATCGACGCCACGCCACCGGTGGCGCCGACGATCGACACGTTCGTCCTCTCCTACCGGTTCCAGCGAGGCCAGTGAGGCTCGCCGGACCGTGTTCCAGCCCTTTCCGCCGCTCAAAGTAGTCTTCTGAAACGTTCAGACATGCTGCCGGCAGCCTTAGGCCGGCAACACCAAGTGCCATGAACCCAAATTCCAACCTGCGGACTTCGTTCCTCCTCGCTCTTGCCGCTGCCGCCGCGGCTTGCTCCGGTGGCTCGGGGGATACTGCCTCCGCGTTCTCCGGCAGCTTCGATGTGGTATCGACGGAACCGCTGAACAGCGGCCGTCTCTATCTCAACGATCCGATCCGGTTCGATTTCTCGACGCCGGTGGATGTCCGCAGCGCGTCGTTGGACTCGGTTAGCTTCTCGGTCCTGGATCTGAACGGCAGTCCGGTTGCGGAGCAGCCGACTGGGTTCTTCGAGATTGGCACCCGCCCCGGCGATACCGCGCCAGGTCGTCGCTTGCTGTTCGTTCCGACGTTGCCGACCAATGACAACTACGACAACGGCGGGTTCCGCCCGGGCCGCACGTATCTGGTGCGCCTCGTCGGTGGTGACCGCCGCAACAACGCGGTCCTGCTTGCCGCGAATGGCAAGTCGCTGACCAACCCGCAGACGTTCCGGTTCACGACGGCGGATGGCACGACACCGACGGAACTGTTCCGCAACGTCAAGGCTGGTGGCCCGCGCAAGACCAACTTTGCGATCACGCCGACGCCGGAAGCCAACCTCGTTTCGCTGAACAAGTTTGGTGCTCCGCCGGTCGAAGTCCGACTGAGCTTCGATCAAGCGCTCAACCCGAACAGTGGCAACGTTCCTACGGCGCTCGACACGGATCCCCGTGTCCGTTCCAGCGTGAACCGCGGTCGCATCTTCCTCGAATACGACGACTACGCCACGGGCAACCCAGTCAGCACGTGGATCCCGGCGGATGTCGAGCTCGAGACCAACGGCCTGAACGGCTCCACGGTCGTGCTGCGTCCGGTCGGCGTGCTGCCGAACAACGCGACGGTCCGCGTGATCGTCGAGAGCACCACGGAGGACATCTCCGGCGAGTCGAACGTTGCGAACGCTGCTTACCAGCGCATCTTCGCGACCTTCCGCACGCAGGCTTCCTACGAGCCACAGTTTGACTCGCTCGTCGAGCAGTTCGCGAACTCGAGCCAGATTGACTTCGATGCGGCGTTCTTGGAGCCGCTGGCGGAAGTGGGAACTGGCTTCATCCGCTCCAGCTTTGACTACGAGGGCGGTTCGACGGAGCTGATGTTCGAGCCGACGACGGCAAGCGTCATCCTCAACACCGACTTCACTCAGGTTCAGCCGAGCAACGGCCCCGCGTTCAACGTTTCGGGCGGCCAGTTCAACTTCAAGAGCGTTCGCATCCCTGAGAACGTCATCGTGAAGGGCCAAGGCACGCGTCCGATGGTGTGGCTCGTCCGCGACGAGTTCCGCGTTGACGGCCTGCTGTCCGTCCGCGGCGGCGATGGCGACCGCGTCAACACGCTGAACTCCGCCAACTTCCCGACCGCCGGCGGCGTCGGTGTCTGCGCTGGCGGCAATGGTGGCAAGGGCAGCCCCAGCTCGACGCAGCGCTCGCCGCAAGGTGAGGCTGGTTTCGGCGCGAACCAAGCTCCCGCGAAGGGTGGCCAGCCTGGTCGCATCTCCTGCGGCTCGCCGTGCAACCTGGGATCGGGTGGCGGTGGTGGCTCGCTCGCCACGCAGGGCGACCCCTTCTACAAGGAACTGCGCGGCACGGGCTCGCTGTTCCAACAGCAGGAAGGCCTCGGCGGCAACGGCTGCACCGGCAACGCAGGCGCAACGACGCGCACCCTCGCCGGTGGTGCTGCGGGTGCTCGCGTGTTCTCCGATGCGCGTACCGACAACGATTTCTGGGGCGTCGGCATCAATCGCCAGCGCCAGATCCGAATCCGCGGTGAGCTGGCGGCGCCGGTTGGCGGTGCTGGTGGCGGTGGCGGTGGCGACCTCGCGCCGGACTGCGTGATCAACACGCCGAACTTCGTCAACGATAACAAGGGCGGTGGCGGCGGCGGCGGCGGCGGCGTGCTGATCGTCAAGGCACTCGGCCCGATCATCATCGGCCCGCGCGGTCGCATTGAGGCGGACGGCGGTCACGGCGGTGGCGGCGAGCAGGCTGGCTCGTGCAACCAGGGCGGTGGCGGTGGCGCCGGCTCGGGCGGCATGGTCATCCTGATGTCGGCGACCCGCATCGAGTTCAATGCTCGCGGCACGGGAGCCAACTACCGCTACGCGTCGCCGGAGAACGAATACACGTTCGCGATCTCGGCCGACGGCGGCATCTGCCGCACAGGTCAGTTCCTCACGCCCGACGTCCAGTCGAAGTATCCGGTCTCCGGCCAGGGCACGGTGTTGCCGGCGGCCCAGTATGACATCCGTCCGTTGGGCGGCCTCGGCGGCATGGGCGTTGTGCAACTGATGGCGCCTCCTGGCGACCCCTCGGGCCCGAACGTCGATGGCACGAACACGGTCCTCGACGACAACATCGTCATCCGTCGCGCCGGCGTCATCTCGACGGGAACGCAGAAGCAGCAATTGCTCGCGTGGCGCGGTTTCCCGAACTCTCTGGGGACGCTGGTGGACGACGCCGGCACCCCGACGAACATCGGAGCCAACGAAGGCGATATCCGCCCGGCTCCGGTGCTGCTCCCGGTGCCCTACAACTCGGTCACGCGCGCTCGTTCGAAGTGGATCGACCTCGGCGCTTCGAAGCGTCGCTCGCTGATCGCTCCGGACGGCTTCCCGCGTGGCGTCACGGATCCGACCGGCTCGCTGACTGGCCCGCGCTACGAATACGCAGCCATCATCAACGACCCGACGAAGCCTCTGAAGAACGGCTACTCGCAGTGGCAGGTCCAGGGTGGCTCGGCGCTCGTCTCCTACCCGGCGCTGTTCGCAGCTCCTGGTGTGACGGTGCTGGGTGTCCAGTCCAACGCAAGCTTCCGTGGTCAGCCGGCCTACCGCATCGAGCTGACGCAGGCTCAGCTGGGCAGCGACGCGGATCGCTACGTCGGCTACGAGGCGGAGCTGATCAGCAGCGCTGGCTCGGTCCGCGGTAGCTACCGCATCCTGTCGCACACGGATCGCGTGCTGCTCGTGAGCCAGGACATGCCGCTCGACGCCACGGCGACGACGCTGCAGGTCCGCGCGAAGTTCTTCAAGGTCAAGACGGACGGCAGCGAAGGCCTAGGCTCGACCTACGTGGGTACCGGCGGCGCGACGGTGCCGATCTCGAACGTCCGCATCGGCTTCGCGTTCCACCAGAACCCTGATCAGGCGGCCACGGGTGCTATCCGGTTCCCGGCTGGTGACGGGTTCGCCTACAACCTCACCGATGTGGCGGTCCAAGAGCAGATCCGCCAACTCGGTGCAGCCTTCGTGCAGTGGGACGTTCAGTTCAACAGCACCTACAAGGCAGAGGCCGGTGACGTGAACCCGCGTCCGTTCGGCCCCAACTCGCCGCGCCCGGAACTCCAGTTCCTGCGCCTTCCGTTCCGCTTCTGAGGTCTGTGAGACCTAAGCACCGAACCACGACTCGGAAATGAACATGAAGCAATCCCTCCTCCTGGCCGCCCCGCTGCTGTTGCTGGCGCTGGCGGCCTGTGATGGTTCGACCGGGACGGTCGGTCAAAACACGCTCGGCACGGGTCAGCCTGCATTGCAGACTGTCACCTACGGCCGACTGGTGGACATCTATGCCTACCAACGCGTGGACGAAGCGCGCGGAGATCGGCGCGACCAACTCAACCGTCGTCGCGTCTTGATCCAGACCGACGTGGTGGTGCGCTCGAACATCGAGACGCAGTCGCTCTACGACCCCGCTGGCGAGGTCGTCCAGAGTGCCAACTACCAGTTCATGCCCTTCGATGTGAATACGGGGCACGAGGAGTTGCTGATCCTCTGGGACAACCGTGGCGAGGAGCAGGCGCGATTCGAGGCTGCACTCACGGGTGCGCAGCTCAACCTCGCCGTTCTGCCTCCGTCCTACCGCGGGCAGAACACGAGCCAACAGCCGATTCCCGTCGTGCCGCGCGATGCGGCGATCGTGTTGAACTTCTCCGCGAAGCTCAACCTGACGGCGGAGTTCTTCGAGGTCAATCCGTCCGCGGTGCAACTGCTTGAGTTCGCCGGCGACCCGAATGTGATCTCGCCGACCGATGCATTCCGTTCCATTCCGTATCGCGTAGTGACGCGCGGCAGCCAACTGATCCTCGATCCGACGATCCAGGGTGGCGAAGCCCGCGGCGGTTTCACCGCGTCCGGCATGCCGGCGAGCTTGGACCGCACGACCGCGAACATTCGCATCGCGCTGCCGAGCCGCGGCTCAGTCTCCTCTGCGTTCTACGTGCAGCAGGAATCGATCGACGAGCTGAACGATCTCGACAGCTTTGGCCGTGACTCGGTGATCCGCGACTTCCGCTCGGGCAACCAGAACGACGGCGCTGCCGGCGTGCTGCGCGACTTCGAGCCGCCGATGATCCTCGGCACGGTCGGCATGGGCATCTCGGACATCGCCGCTGACGGAACGATCACGCTGAACAAGCGCAGCAACCTCGTTCCGATCCGTGCGCGCTTCCCGTTCGTGGGTGGCGCAATCGACCGCGCAACCAACTTGGTGCTCGGTCCGGCCAGCGTTCCTACCAGCCAGCCTCTGCGCGCAGGGGACACGCTCCTTCAAACCGTCACGGTGCAACTGCCGGACGGCACGACGGAGAACGTTCGCATCCGCGCCGAGATCATGCAGAACCTCGACGTCGGCACGTATCGCGGTGACCCGGCCTTCCCGGGCCTCGGCCTCGCGGTCGATGGCTCGCAGGGTTCGTCGCTGCCGATCACGCGCGTCAAGGTCGGTGAGATTCGCGGCGTCGACTCGCTCGGGCGCCCGGTCACGTTCCAAGCGAACGCGGCGGATCCGCTCGGTCAGGACTGCTCAGTCCGGCGCCTCTACTACGAGAACATTCGGTTCTCGGTGGGCACCGAGGTCGTGAGCGATGTCGGCGATCGCTTCAACTACCTCAAGGTCGAGCCCGCGCCGCCCGCTTCGGTTGGCGGCATCCCGGTGCCTCCAGGCCAGCGTGTTGATCCCAACGCGTCCATCGCGCTGGAGTTCTCGGAGCCGATGGACTTCGAGCGCATCGACGCGACGCGCAACCTCGTCCTCACCAACTCGGTGATGACGGGCACGCTGTTCTTCGAGCAGTTGAACCAGCCGAAGGTTGTCTCCTCGAGCGTTGTCCCGGCGCGTCTTTCGGACCAAGCCGGCGATGGCACGTTGCTGCAGTTGAAGCCTCCGATGGGCTTCTTCCACTCGCTGGGCTCGACGAGCGACATCTACTGGTTCCACCTGCTACTCGGCAGTGATGGCCTGACCGACTTCTCGGGCAACCCGGTGTTCATCGCCAATGACGACCCGAGCAACACGGTCAACAACTGGTCGGCGCAGCTGACGATGGACCAGGACAAGCAGGACAACCTGGTCCTGTGGCACGTTTATCCGTTCGAGAGCGCGGACGAAGACGGCACTGCGTCCGGCTCGGTCGACCTGTTCGGCCAGTTCCGCCTCCTCGACGGCCGCTTGGTTGCGGCTGAGGCTGTGCGCTTCCGTCGCACTGCGGACAACAACAACCTGGGCTCGATCAGCCGCACGAACCGCGGCGAATGTGGCCCCGCCGTCACGACGTTCGTTCCGGCCAACGGCGGCCGTCTCTACTGGACGCCGCGCATGCTCGACACGGTCCAACCGCCGAACGTGCCGAACCCCTACGAGGGTGGCGCCAACCCGCAGCCGGTCGGACAGGTTATCGAGCCGCACCAACCTCGCGGTTCGCGCATGCAGATGCGCTACCTCGAGGATGACTTCGGCCTCTCGAACCGCCAGGCAAGCGACATGGTGCTCGACGTCGAGCAGCTCTACTGGTCGCCGTTCGCGGACTTCGACGTGCGCTTCGACGTGTTCGATCGCTACTCGATGGCTCTCGGCCACGCCGACAAGCGCCCGGATACGCACTGGACGCTCGTGCCTGGCGCGCCGCCTGCCCCCGATCGTTGTGTGCTCGATTGCTTGTCGATGAACAGCGGTCTCACGACGAACTACGCGGACAACATCCTTCGCGGCTCGTCGACGCAGTCGGTGTTCGAGGACAAGATCTACCGCATCGACCCGAACGATCAGTTCCGGTCGCCTGACCAGATCAAGTTCATCTCCTACCCGCGCTTCGATCGCACCTACACGTGGCGCGACTCGCGTCTTGTGACCAAGCAGGACGGTGCTACGGTCGGTCTCGGTGGTGCGCGCAACCCGCAGCCGGCGACGAGCCTTCAGTCGAATGACTGGACTGCTGACGTCGACTCGCCGTGGGTCCCGAGCGTGTTCCCGAACCCGGCTCCCGTGAGCGGCAGCTTCGTCCTCGACGAGGGTGACTTCCGCGGCAACCGCCGTCGCGACCTCGACCCGATCGCGATGCCGATTCTCGTCGACTTCAAGATGTTCCCGGACGGCGCGGCCAACACGATCGCGCAGGGCGTGAACGGCTTCCAAGTCGCGATGATCGGCCAGCCGAGCGGCTTCGCCCTTGGCAACCCGGGTGGTTACTACGATGCCAATGCTGGCATCGGCTGCGCCACGCCGACGCCGACCCCAATGGTCCGCGTTCACACGACCGGCGGTCTCAACCCGAGCACGCTGGCGGACATCCTGATCGATCCCGCCAACCAGATCAGCGCCGATGGCGGCTGGATCAAGGACTCGGGCGCGATCATCCTGACGCAAGCTGGCTTGGCCGGTAACGGCCCGAACGGCATCGTCCGCGCGCCGGCCGGCGACGGCATGCTGCACTGGGCCGCGGCCGACTTCGTGCGTCGCGTTTCGACGGTGACGTTTGGCTTCTTCGACACGAAGAAGCCGAACCAGCGCGTCGGCGCGGCAGTCCCGGGCGGCTTCCCGGACGTGACGGCCGCTGGCTTCGCGCCGGACCTTGCTATCAGCGACTTCACGTCGCTGCTGGATCCGCCGCTCGCGCAGCAGCCTGCCGGCACCTCGATCGTCTTCGAGATCCGCGGTGCGAATGACTTCGCCAACGACGACGTTCTCTACAACCCGGGCAACAACGACACGGTCGCCGCGCGCGGCAACCTGCTCAACCCGAACTACGCGTGCGAAGCCTATCGCTACGCCGAGGGCAACTCGGGCACCGGCTTCACGTCGCCTCGCGTGTTGGCGGATGGCCTGACGGCCTACGTCACGCAGGATCGCCTCGACACGATCCGCAACCCGCTCACCGGGTTGCTGCCCCGCTACATGAACTTCCGCTTGGTCATGACGAACAACATCGACGTGACCCCGGCAATCTCGCCGTCGCTGAAGAGCATGAGTGTCGTCTACCGCGTGCGTCGCCCGTGATCTGGTCCGCGCATCGGTGAACTGCAGCGAGGCAGCCAGTGGCTGCCTCGCTGCGTTTTGTGGGTGTTGTGCTCGGTTCGCTGTTCGACTGATTGCGGCGATGGGGAGGATTCCTGTCGACTCGCCGTTCTCGTTCGCATCTCGCCGTTCGACTGCATTGCGGCGTGCAGTGTGCTGCGCGCGCGCGGGCCGCCCGATATCGTCGAACGCTCTCTGCACTGGCCCGCGGATCCTCACCTCGGGCATGCGTGCGTCTGCGGCCATCAAGAACGGTTATGCCGTTCGTCGCAGCGCTCGCGCCTGATCCGCGATGAACTCGATTCGCATGCTCCGCACCGGCCTCACTGCGACCGCAGCGTTCGTCGCTTTGGTTGCGTGCCGACGGAGCGTCGACGTCGAGGCTGGATTCTCGATCACGCGCGTTTTCCCGACCCTGGCCGCGGAGTCCGAGCCATTGCTGCTCAATGACCCGATCACGGTGTACTTCAGCGAGCCCGTCGATCCGCTTTCGGTCAGCCCGGATAGCTTCGCGGTCATCGATGCCGAAGGGCGGCCAGTCCGCGGTCGACTGCGCACCGAGGGTTCCTACGTGACGTTCGAGCCCGAGGCTCCGTTGGGGCGCGACCTGCTCGATGGGTCTCTGCTGCCCAGTGAGTCGTATCGGCTCGCCGTCGCGGGCTATCCCCGAGCGGATGGCATTCGCTCGCGCCGTGGTGCGCTGCTGCAGGATGGAGTGCGTCGCGCATTCCGCACGGCGTCGATCGCCGATGCCAAGCCAGACCGGCCCGCGCCGCTGCGGCCGCTGTTCTCGGATTCGCGCCCGTTCGTGCTGCGTCCGAGCGAACTCGGCTCCTACCCGCTGCCGGTCGATGACCCCCGGCTGGCGTTGCACTTCACGCTGCCGATCCTGCCGACCTCCGTCACGACCTCTGCGTTCGAGGTGACGTTGCTGCGTCGCGGGGCTTCGCCGTCGGAGATCGAGCGCATCGAGCCGACGGCAGTCCGGCTCTTACCAAAGCAGCCGACCGATGAGTTCCGCGGTTGCTCGGTCGAACTCGAGTTCCGCAGCATCGTGAGAACGGTGGGGTCCGATCGGCTGATCCCGCTCGAACCCGAGGACTTCATGGGCATTCGGCTCGTGGCAGGTCCAAGTGCGCTGCAGGACTACGCTGGCAGGGCGGCACCGGTGCAGGTGGTCTGGTGCAACGTGGTTGCTGGCGTTTCGGTGGCCGTCGCCGAATGGCCGACTGTGGAGGACCCGCAGGTCTGGAGCGATGCGGATCTCGCGGCCCCCGCATTCGAAGTGACCTCCCGTCGCACGGTCCGTCCGCTGGTGCGCAAAGAGGCGGGCAACGGCGCGCTCGGGATCCTCCGGCCCACGCGCGACCTCGTGCTCAGGGCAGGCCATCCGTTCGATCCTGGCGACGGCAGCGTGCGGGTCGAGAACGGCGCGCACTTCCAGTTTTCAGCGATCGACATCCCTGAAGGCGTGACCGTGCAGGTCGACTGCCGAGACGGTCCCGTGCGGTTGTCTGCGGTGGGGCATGCGTCCATCGCGGGTTCGCTGCTGGCGCTGGCGCCAGACCGCCCGATGCCGCCCATGCCTGCGCTGGTCGAGCCGAGCATCTTGGCGGAGCAGGCATCGCTCACGGTCACCGCGGCGAGCGGCATCGAAGTCGCAGGCCGCATCGCCGCTGCCGCCGAGGGGCGATCTGTGGCGGTCGCGCTCGTGTCGGCAGGTTGGATTCGAGTGACCGGCAGCGTGCCGCACGGCTCCGTGCTCGCGACCGAGAACGGCCGCTTGCTCGCGAGCCCGGTGCCACCAGGGTGCGTGCCGGTGCGCATTCGCCTCGAGCCAGGGTTGCCCGAGGGCGCTGCGGTGACTGCGGTTGGATGGTCTCCCTTCCTCGCCCTGCCATTCGATCGACCTGCAACGGTCCTGCGCATCCGCAACGGCGCTGCAGGCATCCGAACGCTCTGGCAATTCGCTCCGCACGACCCGCTGCGCCGCGGCAACCCGGACTTGGACCCGATCCGCGCGTCGGCGCCGAGAGATGCCGCAGATGGGCAGCGCATCGATGTGCCGGCTGGCTCCTTCCTACGGCTGAGGCTGCAGGCGGAACTTCGCGGCAGCGAGCCGTTGCCTGAGTTGTTGTCCGTCCGTGTGCTCGATCGCTGACCCGGTCCCGGATTGGCCGGTTGTTGATAACTGTGCACGGACGGCCTCCAAATGGCTGTTTCTTGCATCTGGACAGCTTCGGGGTCGTTCGTAAGCTTCCGCCTCCCAGTCGCAGCTCACCGCCGGTCAGCGAGTCGAGCGCTACGCAATTCGCGGCGACGGGATCTCTGCTGGTGTTCGCCACACATGGCGATCGTGGGTCGGTTTCAAGATGGCGTTTCCTGCGTACGAGCTTGCCGCAGCCGGATTCGGCGCGTGCATAGGCTCGTTCCTCAACGTCGTCATCTATCGACTGCCGCAAGAGGATCCAACGAAGCGCTCGTTGGGCGGACGCTCGCACTGCCCGCAATGCCGTGCGCAGATCTCGTGGCGCGACAACATCCCCGTGATGGGTTGGTTGTTGCTGCGCGGTCGATCGCGATGCTGCAAGCAGCGCATCTCGATTCGCTATCCGCTCGTCGAGTTGCTCACGGCAGTGATGTTCGTGCTGGTTGCGTTGCGACCGTCGGCGCACGGACCGTTGCTGCTGCAGGGCGCGATGGATGCATCGCTGCTGTTGCCTGCGATCTTCGATGCGACGTTCGTGTCGTTCTTGATCGCGAGTTCGTTCATCGATTGGGATCACCGCATCCTGCCCGATGCCCTCAACATTCCGATGATGTGGCTCGGGCCGACGCTCGTCGCGTTCTTGGTGCCGGGCTATGCGGGCACGCTCGGCAGCGGTTTGTCGCCGGAGTTCGACAGCATCCTTGCGAGCGCTCTTGGCCTAGCCGTTGGCTTTGGCTCGTGCTACGCAGTCCATGTGTTGGGCGGCAAGCTGTTCCGGCAGGACGCGATGGGATTCGGGGACGTCAAGTTCCTCGGCGCGATCGGCGCATTCCTGGGTTGGCAGGGCGCGTTGTGGACCTTCTTCTTAGGTTGCGTGCTCGGAGCCGTGGGCGGCATGCTGCAGCAAGCGATCACGCGCGAATCCAAGATCCCGTTCGGCCCGTTCCTTGCGATCGGGGCCGTGCTCGTAATGTTCTTCGAACCCGCGCTGCGCGAGTTCGTGTTCTACACCTGGCCCGAGTGGCAGCGCACTTCACCGCTCGCTCTTCCGATCGTCGGGGGCGCGTCACTCGTCAGTCTTCTCGCACTTGTTCTGGTCGTCCGTCGCGGACGACGCAACGGATGAATCCACAATAGGGAGGCACCCATGAAGTTCCGTTTTGCCAAGACGCTTGTCTCACTCGTCGCGCTGACCCTGTTGGGCAGCTGCACGACTCGCTACCAGGATCTGCTTCGCGATCGCGATACCGAGATCCGCAACCTCAACGGTCGCGTCTCCGCGCTCAGCGCAGAGAAGGACGACCTCGAGCGCCAGCTCGCCAACCAGCGCGCGACTCCGTCGGCGCCGGCTGCCGAGAATGCAGCGTTCGACAACACCAACACCGAAGGCCTCCAGAAGGAACTCGGCGGCGATGTCACGGTCGACTATCGCAAGGGCCGCCTGTCGATCGGCGTCGACGACACGGTCACGTTCGACTCGGGCAGCGATCGCCTGAAGAGCAGCGCGTCGAGCGTGCTGAAGAAGATCGTCACGGTCCTGCGTCGCGACTACGGCGACTGCAAGATCTACGTCGAGGGCCACACGGACACCGATCCGATCGTCAAGACGAAGGGCAAGTACCTCGACAACCGCGAACTGTCGGCCAAGCGCGCCAACGCGGTCGCTCGCTTCCTCGCGGAGCAGGGCGTGCCTGAGGATCACATTGTGATCGTCGGCTACGGCCAGTTCGATCCGCGCGACTCGCGCTCGAAGGAGCGCAATCGTCGCGTCGAGATCGTCCCGGCTCGTCAGTGAGCGGACGAGCGGCCTGATCAAGGCCGCTCTCGTCTTGGGGCCAGAACCCGCGCCAGCGCACCGCCGCAGTCGCAGTTAGACCTGCGCACTGCGGCGGCTTCGTTTGCGCTGAAGGGGGCACAAAGCAGAGCAGCTTCTCCGCCGTTGTCGTGTTGGCAGTTGTCGATGCGCGTGTGCACGCGCCGCAGCTGCTAGGCACCTAGCGGAGCGGCACATGGCATCTCGAACGGAAGACCTGCGCACCATTGCGCTGATCGGACACGGACACAGCGGCAAGACATCCCTGGTGGAGGCGATGCTGCGAGCCGCCAAGGGCCCGGGTTTGCGCGGTGCTGTGGATGTGGGGGGAAACGGGCTAGAGCCGGAGGAGAAGGAGCGCAAGCACACGCTGGTCTCGCACCTGCATCGGATCGATGTCCATGGAGTGCGCGTCCAGGTGCTCGACACGCCGGGCCATCCTGACTTCGTTGCGGATGCAATCAGCGCGCTCCATTGCGCGGACATCGCGTGTCTCGTCGTCAGCGCTGCTACGCCGCTGTCGTTCCATGCGCGCCAACTCTGGCGCGCAGCGGGCGAGGCTGGGCGCGCGCGCGCGATCGTGGTGACGCATCTCGATCACGACGGCACGGACTTTCACGCGTTCATCGGATCCCTGCGCACCACGTTGGGCCATGCAGTGGCGCCGGTGAGCTATCCAGTCGCAGTCGCGGCCAAGTTCGAAGCCATCCGCGACGTGCTCACACACCACAGCCCGCGCGCCGACCAATACCACGACTGGATCGAAGAGGACGAAGCCGAGGTCGACGACACGGTGTTGTCGCACTACCTCGAGAAGGGCCACCTCGACGCGGCAGAGTTCGACCAATACCTCGCGCGGGCGATGGCCAGCGGCAAGCTCGTGCCCGTGTTCGCCGTCGACCCGATTCGCGGCATTGGCGTCGATGCACTGTTGCGGTTCCTCGCCGAGCATGCGCCGTCATCTCTTGCGTGCGAGCCTCGGCTTGCGAGCAAGCGCGGCCAACGCAAGTTCGAAGAGCCCGTGCAAGCGCGCGAGGACGGCGCGTTCTTGGCGCAGGTCTACAAAGTCGTTGTCGATCCGTTCCTTGGTCGGCTGGCGCACATGCGCTGTCTGCGCGGCGCCGTGCGCGCCGGTCAATCACTCGTTGTGGTGCGAACCGGCAAGCCGTTCGTTGCAACGCATCTGGTGCAGGGCAATGGCAAGGACGCCGAGAACGTCGATCGCGTCGTTGCCGGCGAGTTGTTCGCGGTGGCCAAGGTCGAAGACCTTGCGATCGGCGATGCCGTCGCTGTGGAAGGCGCATTGCTCGATCTGCAGCGTCCCGCGTTCCCTGCCCCGTGCTACTCGCGGCACGTATGGCCGAAGAGCCGCGCTGACGAAGCCAAGATCGGCAGCGCGATCGAGAAGCTCTGCGCCGAGGATCCGACGCTGCTGCATCGCCGCGATCGCGATACTGGCGAACTGCTGCTCGATGGCATGAGCCCGATGCACCTCGAAGTGCAGTTGCAGCGCATGCATCGGCGTTGGCAGGTCGCAGTCGACAGCGGGGCTCCTGCGATCCCGTACCGCGAGACGGTCACAGCTCGCGCGGAAGGCCATCATCGCCACAAGAAGCAGACCGGCGGCCGCGGCCAGTTTGCCGAAGTGCTCGGTCGCGTGATGCCGTTGAAGAGTGGCGAAGGCTTTGCGTTCGTTGATGCGGTGGTGGGTGGTTCGGTGCCGCGCCAATTCGTGCCGGAGGTTGAGAAGGGCGCTCGCAAGTTCCTGCAGCACGGCGCGCTCGCTGGGTTCCCGGTCGTCGATGTCAGCTTCGAGTTGCACGACGGAAAGCACCACGACGTCGACAGCGACCAACTCAGCTTCCAGATCGC
>JBEELK010000082.1:0-4781 GCA_041168165.1 Planctomycetota bacterium
TTGAGGTCGCTGCGATCGTCGGGCCCGTTGCCTTCGTCCTTCTGTAGCTCTTGGTCGACGTCCGAGCAGAAGCCGCCGTCGTAGAGGTTGCCGTCTTCGCTGCCGATGGCGCGTCGAAGGAAGTCTTCGTCGAACGCTTCGCGCAACACGTAGACGCCGAGGTCGCGCTCGCCTTCGCGCACGCGCGCGTGGCTGACACGGGGCGCCGGATAACCCGCCGCGTCGAACACCGCGTGCCCGATCCACTCCGACAAGCGCGAGTCGTCTTGCACGGCGTTGTTGAGATGGAACTTCGACAAGCCAAAGAAGCGCCGCTCGCCGCCGTGCTTCTTGAGGTTGACGGTGAACGCAGGCCGGTCGTCGAAGTCGCGCGTGCTGCCCGCAGCGCCCTTGATCTTGATGCCCGCGCCTTCGAATCGTTCGCCATCGAGCAGCAGCGTTGCCGTCGCGTAGTCGCGCGGCCGTTCGCGCAACTGCGCCTTCGCGGCGTCCTCGAGCTCGAGTTGGACGCGCACGATGCGCGGCTTTGAGAACAGCGCGTCGGCTTCGTCGCGTTGCGGCGCGCGCGATTGCGCAGGCGCTGCGATCGCGAGCACGAGCGCCAACGAGGACGACATCCATCCACGCTGCGAGATGCCGCGCCTCACAGCAGCCTCACGATCGCCTTCGCCGCCACGTCCGCTGCGTCGTCATGCATCGCTTGCGACGGGTAGTAGGCGTTGTGCGTCCACGCGGCGGCTGCGTCCTCGCCAGTGCCTGCGTCGCCGGGCCGCACTGCCGTGGGCTTGCCCGTCGTGCGATCGAGCAGCAGTTCGGGGCTGCCGCGTCGCGTCACGCATTCGGCGTATGCGTCCGCATGCGGTCGCACGGCGTCGACCATCGCGCGGTCGACGAGCTGCGGGTAGTCGCCAAACATCGCGCGCAGCGAATGGAAGCGCGCGCGGTAGTCGGGCGTCCTGCGCGAGAACCACAGCAGCAGTTTCTTGGGCTCGGTCTCGTCGAGCAGCGCGTTCGTTTGCGCGATCCAGTCGGCGCGCGTCTCGGCGACGAGTTGCCGGACGTCGCGGCGGAAGAACTGTGCCCAGACGCGGTTCTTGATGCCACGCAGCAGCGGATGCGAATAGCCCTTCAGATCCGCATGCAGCGCTTCGCTCCACGCTGCGTCGGCGCCGAGCACGCGGCCGTCGCGAAGTCGCAGTCGTTCGTGCCCGCCGCTCACAAAGCGCGAGCAGTCGGCGCTGCGGCCGCTCAGGACCTGGAACACGACGGCGCGCGCGTCGCCGAGCAATCGACGAATGGGCTCCGTGCGAAATCGGGCCGGGCCTGCGCCCGCGACGCCGAGGTTGAGCACGGGCATGCCGAGCTTTGTTGCGAGCAGGCTCGGCCACGGTCGTTGCACGAGGCAGCCAAACGTCTGCGCCGCTCCAACGCACGCGATGTAGCGTCCGCGTTCCAATCGGGCTGGCTTGGGGCCGCGAAGCCACTCGCCGTCAGGCCACGCCTGCCACAGCTCGTAGTCGACGATCGCTCGATCGCGGTTCTGGTAGCCTTGCGACACGCGACGCAGAGTAGATGACGATCCCCAGATCGCCAGCAGCTGCCACGCCCCGCATGCGACTCGCGCGACCGCAACACGAGATGACGCCCGCACCTTCTGAACCGATCCACGCCGGGCGATCGCGGCCCATTCGATGGCTTCAGCTGTTTGGCGAACGGTGCTCGGGCACCAACTTCGTCGCGCAACTGCTGCGTCGCAACGCGTGGCGGCTGTCGCCGACGGACCGCCATGGGTGGAAGCACGGCTTTGTCGACGAGGTGCGCGGCCCGGCGGAGGACACCGCGTTCTTGCTCGTCGTGCGCGATCCGTTCGATTGGGCGCAGAGCCTGTGGCGCCAGCCGTGGCACGCCGCGCAGTCGTTGCGCGACGCGACGTTCTCGGACTTCGCGCGGATGGAATGGCGCTGCGAGTGGGGCCGCGACATGGAGATCGCTGCGGACGATCCGCGCGTCGGGTCCGAGATGCTGCACGAACGCGACCCAGCGACGGGCCAGCGGTTTGTGGACATCTTCGCGCTGCGTGGGGCAAAGCTGCGCGCGCACCTCTCGTTGCGCGAACGCGTGCGACAGTTCTCGGTTGCGAGGTATGAGCGCGTTGCGGCAGATCCTCGCGCGTTCTGCCGCGAGTTCTGCGCTAAGCACGGCATCGCGCGGTGGCCGTGGTTCCGTCCGGTGCGCACATTCAAAGGCGGCGCGGATCCGTTCGTCCCAAAGCCGCGCGAACCGATGCGCCGAGACGACGTGCTTCACATCGCGAGCCGCCTCGATACTGAGCTCGAACGTGAACTCGGCTACGACGTCAACGCGCGCCTTCGCGAGTTGTTGACCGAAGCCTGACTTCGCCAGCATCGGCTACTGCGCAGTTCGGGCGGCTTGTGCGCCGACTACGCGCCTTGGAAATGCGACGACCGCCGTATCCACCGCGCATCGCGTCGCGGATCCCATGCGCGCATGGATCACATCACCTTCGCGCGATTCACGGATCGTCAGCAGGCCGCCGCAGGGATCCGAGGCATGCGCAAGAGCGACGCTCATGGACTGCGCATTTGCGTGCACCCTGGCGGCTATGACGTCGCCGCGTTCGAAGACTCGCTGCGATACGGCTCGGACTTTGGCGACTCGGGGCTTCGCCACGCGCTGGTCCTAGGCCTCGCAGCGGGTTTGCTCGGCGGCGCTGGCCTCGGCCTCTTGCTCGCAGAGACGGGGTTGTTTCCCGGCACCTATGTGCAAGGCGCGGTGTTTGGCGCGGTGATGGCTGGCCTCGCGTCGTTCTTGGCCGTGTCGTTGCTCGGGCCCAACTTGGTCGACCGTCGGCTCCACAAGCTCGTGAAGGGCCTCGCCGCGAATGAGATCGTCGTCACCGTGCACACTGACGATCGCGACGCCGCGGATCGCGTGCGCGCAGCGCTAGAAGCGAGCGGCGCGCGCGTCGCCGAGAAGTCGGTGGCCTGAGCGCTGCGCGATCGTGCGTCACTTCTTCTCGTTGTGCGCGAACGACGCTTCACACTTCGTCAACAACTCGAGCGCGTCGCCGCGCGAGCCGAAGCCCGAGCACGTGAGCTTGCCCTTGCCTTTGTAGTTCTCGAACCACGTCTTGAGGATCGCGGTGATGCCGGGCTTCTCGCGGTCGAGGTCGGCGAGGCTGTCGATGTTGCCAAGCGGCCCGGTCTCTTGGACCGCGAGCACCTTGTCGTCGGTCTCGCCGCCGTCGACGAGGTGGATGAGTCCGATCACCTTGACGGGAGCGACCGTTCCGCGCGGCAGCGCGGGGCCGAGCACGAGCACGTCGAGCGGATCGCCATCGCCGCCGATCTCCTTGCCGAGCACGGCGCGCGGGATGATGCCGTAGTTGGTGGGATAGCCGAGATACTCGACGATGCGCGGCGCGCCGTTCTTGAGGTCCCAACGCATCACGCCGTCTTGCTTGACCTCCCACTTCTCGCACGTGCCGCATGGGATCTCGATGACCGCATTGGCGACGCGCTCCGACACCTTGGCCGGAAAGCCGCGCAAGAAGTCGTGCGGTGCGCGCAGAGTCAGCGGATCCGCGAATGTCACGCCGTCTGCGAGTGAGACCGTCGACTTGGGCGCAGCAGGGTCCTGGGTCAAGAACGGCGTCGACAGCAGCGCAGCAGCGGTGATGCGGAGGATGAGCATGGCGTTTGGAATACAGAGCTATCGGCAGTCGCGCGCATCCATGACGAACTGCGTGCACGTTTGCGGCGCAACTCCCCGTAGCATCGTTCGACCGGCGGACCGGCGCGCTCGTGCGCCTGCTGCCGAACTCTCTCATGAAGACGATCTTCCTCGCGACTGCATTGCTGTGTCCTCTCGCTTCGGTGCTCGCGCAAGAGCCGACGAAGCTCTCGCTCGAAACCACGGATGGACGGACCGAACTCGTTCTGCCCATCGCGCTCGAAGGCGATACCGCGCGCTACAAGGCGTTCGTGCTCGGCGGCGAGATGACGCTGACGCGCAAGCTGGCGGACTTCACGCCGGAGTCCGCGTTTGCGTTTGAGCTCGCCGTCGCCAATCCGTCGACGAGCGAGGCGTGCTTCGCCATGGCGAAGAAGGCCGCGTCGATGCAGTTGATGCAGCAAGCCGGCGTGCAAGCGCGCCGCGCGGTGGAGCTCGCCAAGGGAACTCCCGACGAAGCGACGCAGGTCGCGGCGATCCGCACTTGGGGCGCGGACCTCGTCGAGACCGTGTGCAAGGCCGCGATTGCGCGCAAGGACCTCGCGGTCGCGCAGCGCGCGCTTGGGGTGCTGACGTCGCGACTGTCAGACCAGCGCTCCGAGGAGCAGTTGCAGGCGCTGTCGGCCTCGGTCGAAGAACTGCACGCGGCGTCGGTCGCGGCCGCAGCTCAAGAACGTCAGGCCAAGATGGACGCAAAGAAGCTCGATGCGCTGCACAAGCGCATGAAGCCGATCCACGACAAGGTTGCGCAAGGCGACAAGCTGCAGGCTCAGGGCTTGGCGAAGTCGAAGAACACGAGCCAGTCCGCGCGCCTCTGTGAGCAGTCGATCGACGCATACAAGGCTGCGGGCAAGGCGCTGCAAGAGCTCGCCAAGGAGATCGCCGAGGACTCTGACCTCGCAGTCGAGGCGCGCGCGATCGGCGCGCATCTACACGACAGCGGCATCCGGTCCGCGTTGCACGTCGCCAACATGTTGACCGTGCAGAGCGACTTCAAGAACGCGCTCGATTGGACCACGTGCATCCTC
>JBEELK010000083.1:0-22892 GCA_041168165.1 Planctomycetota bacterium
CCAGGGAATCGCTTGCGCGCGGTGTCGAGCACGGCGCGGATCTCGGCGGGATGGTGCGCGTAGTCGTTGACGAGGATGCCGCCGCGCGGGCCGTGCATCACTTCGAAGCGACGCTTCACGCCAGCGAACTGCGCGAGTCCTTGGCCTGCGCCTTCGAGGTCGGCGCCCGCGACGTGCGCGAGGCCGAGCGCGAACAGCGCGTTGCCCATGTTGTGGCGGCCCGACAGTGACATCGTGATGCGCGACAGCCTGCGACCTTCCACCACCGGGCAGAACGACCAATGCCCGCCTTGCTCACGCACGTCGAGCGCGCGAATGTCGGCGAACAAGCCAGAGCCCACGGTCAGGATGCGCACATCGCTGCGCAGGCTCGCGAGCACTGCGGCGGGCACGGTTTCGTGCACCAGAGCGCAACCGTCTGGACGAATGCGCGCGAGGTAGCCAGCGAACGCTTCGATCAGGTCCTCGACCGACGGGAAGCAGTCGAAGTGGTCGTGGTCGACGTTGAGGATCGCCGCGCCGAACGGGCGCAGGTTGTGGAAACTGCGGTTGAACTCGCAGGCCTCCACGACGAAGTCATTGCTCTTGCCGCCGTGGCCGTTGCCGCCGAACTGCGGAACATCGCCGCCGACGAGGAACGACGGATCGAGACCGGCGCCGCGCATCGCCGCGACCGTGAGCGACGTCGTCGTCGTCTTGCCGTGCGTTCCGGCGATCGCGAGCGTGCGCCGGCCTTCGCTGAGACGGCCCACTGCTTCTGCGTAGAGCAGCGATGTGAAGCCGCGGCGCACACACTCTTGCACTTCGGGGTCCGATTGCGGCACTGCTGCAGAACGGATCACGTAGCCGTCATTGCCGGTGATCCGATGGGGCTGCGCACCGGCCCAGCACGGGACCTTCTCTTGCCGCAGCGAGGCGAGGGCTTCGCCCTCCGTCGCATCGCTTCCGGTCACGTGACAACCGCCGCCGCTTAGCAATCGCGCAAGGCCGCTCATGCCGGCTCCGCCGACGCCGACTAGATGGAATCGCTGGCTCGCAAAACTCAACGCAGGCCTCCGTGCTGCTGCATATCCGCGAGGATCGCGGACGTCGGATCGAGGCTGCACAGACCGCGCGCCGCCTCGCCCATCGCCGTCAGGCGATCGCGATCCGACAGGATGGAATCGATCGCTGCGGCCATCTTGGCCGCGTCGAGATCGTGTTCTTCGAGAATGACCGCAGCGCCCGCATCGGCGAGCACGCGCGCATTGCGCAACTGCTGCTGGTCCTTGTGGTGTGGATACGGCACGACGACCGCGGGCCGCCCCGCCGCCATCAACTCCGCCACCGTGGTGCCGCCGCCGCGGCAGATCACGAGGTCGGCCGCGCCGAGCATCGTGTCCATGTCCATCGCCATCGGCCGGACCACCGCGACTGCGACGGAGTCCGACGCGGCGTAGCGCCTGCGCATCTCGACGTCGCGTCCGCTCTTCACGGCGCCGAGGCCACAAAGGTGGATCACTTGCACGCGCGTCTTCAGGCTTGCGAGAGCCTCAGGAGCAACTTCGTTGACGCGCTGCGCGCCCTGGCTACCGCCAGTCACGAGCACGACCGGCAACTTGGGATCGAGGCCGAGTGCTGCGCGCGCCTTCTGCGCATCGATGCGATAGATCTCGGGCCGCAGCGGCGTGCCCGTGAAGCACGAGCGCTTCGTCATGTCAGGACCTGGCAGGCCCAGATACATGCGGGCAGCGAACGGCAGCATCCAGCGATTGACGCGGCCGGCGATCGCGTTCTGCTCCAGCAAGAACACTGGCTTGCCGAGACTGCGCGCGGCGAGCGCCACCGGCAGGCTCGCGCGACCGCCCGTGCTGACCACGCTGTCGACGTTGCGCTCCTTCAGCATGCGGCGCGCGCGCAGCGTCGCCTTGAGCAACCACAGCGGCAGTTGCAACTTGGTCGGCTTGCCCTCGGGCAAGCACGCGGCCTCGACGCCGGACACTTCGCGATCGAGAAACTCCTTCTCGACCTCGCGCCCCTCGGTCACGAGCAACGGCGCGTGGCCGCGTTCGCGCAATGCGCGCGCGAGCACGAGAGCGGGCATCAAGTGCCCGCCGGTGCCACCGCTCACGAGACAGACGCGTGCGACCATGTTCAGGTCACTTGGCCGGGATCAGGATCTTCTGGCCTTCGCGCAACTTCGTCGGGTCGAGCGTCGGGTTGAGCTTCTTGATGTCCGCGACGCGCTTGCGATCGTTGAGGTAGCGCACCGCGAGGCCCTCGAACGTGTCGCCCTTGCCGATCTCGTGCGTGACCATTGCGCCGCTGCCCGACGGCTCGGGCTGCTTTGTCGCCGGAGTCGAAGAGCCGGCGACTTCCACCAGCGTCGGCAACGTCAGCTTCTGGCCCGGCTTCAGGCGCTCCGGCGCTACGCCGGGATTGGCTTCCATCAGCAGCTTCACGTGACGTTCGCTGCCGAGCCGCTTGCGCGAGATGCTCGCGAGGCTGTCACCGGGCGCGACCGTGTAAGTCTCGCGCTCTTCCGGCGCGGGGGTCGGGGCCGGAGCATCGATGGGCTTCGGCTCATCCTTGGGCTGCGGATCCAGGATCGGCTGCGGCGCAGGGTCCACAGGCTTGATTTGGTCCGCCGACGAGGAGCCGCCGATGATCTCGTTCAGATCGAACTTGTCGGCCTCGGGCTTCACGTTGACCGATGCCTCGCGCGCGCTTGGCGACTGCTGGCGATCGGACGCGGCCGCGGGATCACCCCACAGAGCGACGCCGAGGATCAAGAAGATCACGAGACACAAAACGTAGAGGCCGTATTTCTCGAGCTGGCCCATCACACCCTCCCAGGATTGTTCGAAAGCGACGCGTCCGCGCCGCCGAGGTCGGTCCGAGCGGCATTGCCGATCAGCCCCACGGCTGCGAGACAGAAAACGAGACTGGTTCCACCCGTGCTGACGAACGGCAAGTCGATGCCCTTCGCAGGAGCCCACCCGCTGACCACGAGTAGGTTCACCGCCGCTTGCATGCACAGCATCAGAACGAAGCCGAACACGACGTAGCGGAGGAACGGGTCGCGGATCCTACACGTGAGGCGGTATCCCATCACGCCCAAGACCGAATACAGCACGAGAACCAGAGCCGAGCCGACGAAGCCCAGCTCCTCGGCGACAACGGCGAACACGAAGTCATTCTCCGCTTCGGGCACGAAACCCATCTTCATCCAGCCCTCGCCGAGCCCCTTGCCGAACGATCCGCCCGAAGCGATCGCCACCAGCGACTGGCGAACTTGGTATGGCGCAACATCGAGGAAGCCCGCGACGCGACCCTGCACGTAGTCATGGCGCAGCGCGACCCAGGCCAACCCTGCGATGCCTGCGATGCCAAATGGCAAGAAGTGGCGAATCCGCACGCCGGCGGCGAGCGCCATCACGCCAACCAGGGCGCAGCAGATCAGCGCGCTGCCGTGGTCGGGCTGCATGAACAAAGCCGCAACGAGCAGCGACAGCGCCGCCATCGGCGGGACAAAGCCCTTCCAGAAGGAGCGCAGTTCGCGATCGGGACGCGCCAGCAGGTGCGCCGTGAGCAGGATCAAGCAGAAGCGCGCGGCCTCGACCGGCTGGAACTGGAAGCGACCGACTTGGATCCAGCGGTAGGCGCCATTCCAAGGATCTGAGACGAAGCGCGCCGCGACGCAGAGCGCCGTGAACGCCAAGAACGCAGGCAACGCCGCGCGACGCACGAGGTGCATCGGGCACAGCGCCATCACAAGGAAGCCCACCATCGCGGCGAACAGCTCGATGCCCTGCCGCTTCATCGCGAGCATCGGGCCGATGCGCTCGTTGCTGCCGTTGATCGACACCGCCATCACGAGGCCGAGGCAGCAGAGCCCGACCACGCTCAGCATGATCCAGTCGAGTTCCTTGACGTGCGGGCGCGTCGGCCCGGGGACAGTCGTCATCAACGCACCTTGAACAGAGCCAGACTGGTCATCGCGAGCAGCGCGGAGACGACCCAAGCGCGCACGACGACGCGGGTCTCCGGCATGCCGCCGAATTGGAAGTGGTGATGCAGCGGCGCGCAGCGGAAGACGCGCTTGCCGCGCAGCTTGAACGACGCCACTTGGATCATCACCGACATCGCCTCGGCGACGAACACGCCGCCGACGACGAGAAGAACGAGTTCGGTCCGCGTGACGACCGCCGCATAGCCGAGCGCGCCGCCGAGCCCGAGGCTGCCGACGTCGCCCATGAACACGAGCGCAGGCGCCGTGTTGAACCACAGGAAGCCGAGCGCGCCGCCGAGCAGCGCGCCCATCATCACGGTCGCTTCGCCCGCGCCGGGCACGTGCTCGACGAGCAGATACTGCGATAGCTCGGCGTGACCGACGAAGTAGGTGATGCCCGCATACGCGAGCGCCGACGTCGCGATGCAGCCCGTCGCGAGCCCATCGAGACCATCCGTCAGGTTCACGGCATTGGCCGAACCCGTGAGCACAAGCAACGCGAGCGCCAAGAACGGGATGCCGTAGAACGCCGCGAGGTCGATCGAGAAGTCCTTGAAGAACGGCACGTAGAGCTTGGGGCCGCCCACTTGCGACTCGAGGCCCGCAGGGATCAACAGCCAGATCGCGACGAGTGCTGCAATGACGGTCAGCGCGCCCTGCTTCTGTCCCTTGCTGATGCCGCGCTTCTTCGGGTTGTGCAGCTTGACCCAGTCATCCCAGAACCCCACCGCCGCGAAACCCGCCGTCAGCACGATGCCGGGCAACGAAAACTGGTTGGGCCCGTCGAACCGCATCCACAGCGCGCACGACATCACGATGCCGCCGATGACGAACACGCCGCCCATCGTCGGCGTGCCCTTCTTGTGCGCGTGCAGCTCTTCGAGCTTCTGGCTGCCGGTGCCGTCGACGCGCTCGCCGATGCCTTGGCGTTGCAGCCAGCGGATGATGCTCGGACCGAACACCACCGCGAACAAGAACGCGGTGACCGCAGCCCCTGCCGTGCGCGTCGAGATGTAGCCCAGAAGCCGGGCGAGGTCGGGCGAGAGCAGGGTTGCGAGCCAGTGCAGCATCTTCGGGTCAGTCCGCGGTTTGCTGGCCGGGGGGAGCGCCGCCATCCGCGGCGGAGAGCGAAGCGATCAACGCATCGACGAGCCGATCGAGCCCTACGCGGCGCGAAGCCTTGCACAGGATCCGATCGCCATCGCGCAACATCGGCAAGAGCAACGCCTGTGCGCTCTCGACCGAGTCGACGAAGTGCACGCACGCGCGCGGCATGCCCGCCGCGATCGCGCCATCGGCGATCGGCTTGCTGCCAGCGCCCACGGCGACGAGCACGTCGATGCCCGCGCGCCACACGGCGGTGCCGAGTTGCTGGTGCAGCTCGTAGCTGTGGTCGCCGAGTTCGAGCATCTCGCCAAAGGCAATGATGCGACGGCCCTTGGTCGGCATGCCGGCGAGCGCTTGCAGTCCCGCGCGCGCCGACTCAGGGTTCATGTTGTAGGAGTCGTCGAGGATGTCGACTCCGCCTGCGCGCTTGGGCTCAAACCTGCGCGACGCTGGCTTTGCTGCGCACAGCGCTGCGATCGCGTCGTCCTCGGGCACGCCGAGTTCGGCCGCGGCCGCTAGGACGAACAGCGCGTTGTAGACGTTGTGCATGCCTGCGCGCGGCAACTCGACAACGCGGCCGCCCTTCAGCCGGAACGTCGTGCCTTCGCCAACCGTCTGGATCTCGGTCGCAAACCAATCCGACTCGCCGCGCGTCGACACGAACTCGACGCGGCAGTTCAAGCTGTCGGCCATCGCACGGACATTGGCGTCGTCGCCATTGAGGATGCAGAGGCCGTCCTCATGCACGCCGCGCGGCAGGTCGCCCTTCTCGCGCGCGACGCCTTCGATCGAACCGAGGCCTTGCAGGTGCGCAGGAGCCACGCAGGTCACGATCGCGACATCGGGCCGAGCGACCGCCGTGAGGCAACCGATCTCGCCGGGCGCGTTGGTGCCGATCTCCACCACTGCTGCGCGCGTCTCGGGCTGGATCGAGAACAACGTCAACGGCACGCCGACGTCGTTGTTGTAGGAGCCGGGCGAGCGCACGGTCGGCATCGCGGCGGACAGCACCGCGCCGAGCCATTCCTTGGTCGTCGTCTTGCCGCACGAGCCGGTGATGCCGATCACCTTCGCGCGATTGCGACGGCGGTGCTCCTTCGCGAGGTCGAGCAACGCGCGGCGCGCATCCGCGACGCGGACCACGAATGCGCCCTTCGCGCGATCGAGGCCGGGGACGTCCGCTGGATCGCGCGCGATCACGACGCCGCGCGCGCCGTTCTGAATCGCCGCGGCGACGTGGTCGTGACCGTCGTGGTTATCGCCGCGCAAGGCGACGAAGAGCTTGCCTTCGCAACCCTGGCGCGAGTCCGTCGTGACGCCGGTCGCCGAGCGACCGCGCACGAGCAGTTCGCCACAGCACGCCTTCTGCACCGCAGTCGGCGTGAGCCACGTTCCGGGCGCGGAGCGACCACTCCGCTGGGTCGCGGGGTTGTTTCGCATGCGCGTGCTTTGCGACTCGATCGAATCCATGCGCAAACCCAGGTTCTTGCCCGCAGCAGACGGCCTCAGCGGTGCAACCACCCGGCCTCCTTCGCGGCGAGCGCGCGCGACGCTTCCAGTCGGTCGTCGAACGGGACCACGCAGTCCTTCATGATCTGGTAGGTCTCGTGGCCCTTGCCCGCGATCAACACCGTGTCGCCTGGCTCCGCATCGGTCACGGCGCGACGGATCGCTTCGGCGCGATCGACAATGCGAACGCTCTCCGCCTTCGCGCCCACGAGCCCCTTGGCCATCTCGTCGAGGATCGCCTCGGGCTCCTCGCTGCGAGGGTTGTCGCTCGTCATGTAAGCGAAGTCCGCGTGCGTCGCGACCGCCGCGGTAATCGGCGCGCGCTTCGTGCGATCGCGATCGCCGCCGCAACCGAAGACCACGCGCAAGCGCCCTTCGGTCAGGCCACGCAACGTCGAGCACACCTTGTCGAGCGCGTCCGGCGTGTGCGCGTAATCGACGAACACCCGCACGCGCGACGGCCGCTGCGTCGGAGCTTCGACGAGTTCGAGGCGACCCGAGACCGGGCGCGCGTCTTCGAGCGCGGATGCCACGGTCAGCTCGCTGACGCCGAGCGCCAGCGACGACGCGGCGGCGGCGAGCGCGTTGTAGACGTTGTGCTCGCCGACGATGCGCAAGAACAACTCGACGCGGCCGTTCGGCATCACCAGCAGCATGCGCGTGCCGTCGGGGCCGTACTGGAGGTTCTCAGCGCGCACGTCCGCCTCGGGCGACAACCCGTAGGTCAACGTGCGGACGCCACTGCCGACATGGTCCGCCATGATCGACGAAGCGATGTCGTCGCGATTGAGCACCGCGACCGCGCCGCTTTCCAACTGCGCGAACAGGCGAGCCTTCGCCTTCGCGTAGCTCATCATGTCGCCGTGGTAGTCGAGGTGGTCCTGCGTCAGGTTGGTGAACACGCCCGCCGCAAACCGAACGCCGCGCACGCGCTCCTGGTCGAGGCTGTGGCTGCTGACTTCCATCACGCACGCGCTGGCGTAGCGATCCGCCATCTCGCGCAGGTAACCCTGGATGCGGATCGGATCGGGCGTCGTGTTGGGCGCCGGAATGCGGCGGCCGCCGAACTCGTAAGCGATCGTGCCGAGCAGGCCGACCTGCCGGCGATCCGCCTGCAGACAACCGCGCACGAGGTGCGCCGTCGTGGTCTTGCCGTTGGTGCCCGTGATGCCGACGACGGCCACGGCCTTCGACGGATCGCGGTAGTAGAACCGCGCCGCGTCGGCCAGTGCCGCGCGCGCGTTCTGCACGATCAGCGTCGGCACGTTGACGGGAAGGTCCTCTTCGGCCACCAGGGCGACGGCGCCGCGGGCGACAGCCTGCTGCGCATACTTCGCGCCGTCCTGGTTGGCTCCGCGGATCGCGAAGAACAGGTTGCCTGGCCGCACTTCGCCAGAATGGAAGCAGAGCCCGTCGACCGCGAGGTCACGGAACCGCAGCGTCTCGCGCGGCTGCAGGCAATCCCGCAGTTCGCGCAAACGTACGAAACCCTGCCCGGACGGAAGTCCGGACGGATACGCCAATTCAGTCATTACCGCCCTGCCTGACCTGTCTCCGCGACCAGAGGGCCGCGGCCTGATGCACCAGGAGTCGCACTGACCTGCGATCCCTGGACCGGCCGCCGCCGCTCCTCGAGACGCATGGCCTCAAGCAGCAGACGAGCAGCAGGCGGGGCAGCATAGCTACCGCCGTAGAACCGCGCACTATCGTCTCTCTGCAGAACGCACACGGCGAGGTAGCGCGGAGCGTGCGCCGGCATGAAGCCGACGAAACTCGCGTTACGAACCTCGACAGTGCCCTTGCCCTTGATGACGGTCCGGCTCTTGGCCGTGCCCGTCTTGCCCGCGAGCAACCCGACCAGCTCGGTCCCTTCCTTGCGGAATGCAGCGACCATGTGGCGGCCCGTGGCCCCCTCGTCGTCGCTCATCACGTCGCCGAGCGCTGCGCGCACGCGCTGCACTGTGTCGTCGGAGAACTCGCGCTCGCCGCGCCGAACCGGCTGCTCGATGCGCTTGCCGTCGACCTCGACGGCGCGAACCAGGCGCAGCTCGCGGCGCTGGCCGCTCAGCATCGTCAGGTAGGCGCGCGCCATCTGCAGCGCGTTGACCTGATGCTCGTAGCCAATCGAATAGGAGCTGCCCGTCCACTTCTTGAACGCGGGCTCCTTGATACCGGGCAACCAGCCCTTGCTCGCAACGTGGCCCTGCCGCTCGTTGGGCATCGGCAGTTCGAGCGAACGGCGAAGGCCGTAGACCTCGAGGTAGCGCGCCCATTCGTCGCGCGACAACAAGCTGCCGACCTTGACTGCGCCGATGTTGGAGCTGTTGACGAGGATGCCGTGCGACGTCAGCACGCCACAGGCGTGGTCGTCGCGCACGCGGCGGCCACCGACTTCGGGCACGTCGCAATGGTGATCCGAGCCCGCCGACGAGCAGTCGTAGGCGCGGTCCCAGTCCAGGTTGCAGTTGGCGTGCGCGTAGGCGAACAACAGCGGCTTGACGATCGAGCCTGGCTCGTAGAGCGACTGGTATGGCGTGAACGCCGCGCCGCGCGGGTGCTTGACGTCGCGGTGCCACGACGCCGCGGCGAGCACGTCGCCGCTCTCGATCTCGACGAGCAACATGGCGCCCCAGAGCGGACGGCGCGCGTCGTTCTCGCTGACCGCCATCGCCTGCCGCTCGAGTTCGCGGCTCGCGGCCTTCTGCAGTTCGAGATCGATCGTCGACTCGACGAGGCTCGGCATCGCAGGCGCATGGCCAATGCCGGTGAAGAACCGTTTGTTCTGCGCATCGACGCGGAATTCGCGCTCGCCTGGAGCGCCGGGCAGCAGCGAGCTCACCGACTCAAGACCGGCCGTCGCGCGCGCCTCGAACCCGAGCAACTTGCCTGCCGCATTGCGCACCGGCTCGTCCTCGACGTAGCCGACGAGGCCGTAGGTCACTTGGCGTTCGGGGTAGACGCGCGCATGGTCGTGCTGCATGTGCAGCAGGACGGAGTCGGCGCCGCGGTCGAATTCTTCGAGCGCCTCGATCACCGACAACACGGCGACACCGCGCTCGACCAGGATCTCCCTGCGCCAGAAGAACGTCTCCGGCACCGGACCCGAACTCGGCAGCTTGTCGATCCCGAACGCTTCGGCGAGTCGCTTCTCCAGCCGCTGGAAGTGCTCGGCGCGCGCCGCGGCGCGATCGGCGAGCCCTTCGTCGCGGCACAGCGCGTCGGCAAGCGAGCGCGCGAGGTCGCGGAAGTGCGTGCGCATCGCGGCGCAGTCGCGGCGCGCGCGCTTGGGCGTCGAGACCTCGGCGCGAACTTCGAACGCGTCGCAGTCCATCGCGAGGATCGAGCCGTGACGATCCTTGATCGTGCCGCGCGCCGAAGGAAGTCGCTCCGTGCGGCGGTGCTGCACGGCGGCAGCCTCGGCCGACAGGGCGACACGCTGGCCGTCGGGCCGCTTCATGTCGCCCTTCTGGAGCACCTGGATCCAGGTGAACCAGCCGCCGAGGAACAGCGGGACGATCGCGAGCCCACCGAATACAACGCGCAAGCGAACGCGTTCTGCGTGTGTCACTGCCACAGCGCTGGCTCCTGTTGCGGGACCTTGCTGCCCTTCAACGCGTCGCGGAGCCGATCGCAAAGCCGCTCAGGCGTCGCCAACTCGGCGGTGCGCAGCGACAACCGGCGCACTTCGATCATGCGCGCTTCGATGCTGCGATACTCGCGCTCGAGCTGGAGCCGGAGCTTCGCGTTGCCCGCGCGGTACGACGCCGTGCCGACTGCCAGCACGACCGAAAGCGCGAACGTGATGCCGCACAGGACCCACTTCATGCCGCGATCTCCTTGACGATGCCGCACCGCAGCTTGGCGCTGCGCGAACGGGGGTTCTGACGGACTTCCTCGTCGCTCGCGACGATGGGCTTCTTGGTCACGACCTCGCAGTGCTCACGCAGGAACCACTTCACGATGCGGTCCTCGGCGGAGTGGAACGAGATCACGCAGATGCGACCGCCGGGGCGGACGCACGAGACGGCGGCTTCGAGCGCGCGCTGCAGCTCGCCCAGCTCGTCGTTGACGGCCATGCGGATCGCCTGGAACGAACGCGTCGCGGGGTGGATGCGCCCAGAGCGAGCGTGACCCGGCATCGCGCGAACGATGAGGTCAACGAGTTGCCCGGTGCGGACGATCGCGGTGCGCTTCCGTTGCTCGACGACCGCGCGCGCGATGCGGCGGCTGTAGCGCTCGTCGCCGTATTCGAACAGCACGCGCGCGAGCTCGACTTCCTCGACCTCGGCGAGCCACGATGCGGCATCGACGGGACCCGTGGGGTCCATGCGCATGTCGAGCGGACCATCCGCCATGAACGAGAATCCTCTCACCGCCGAGTCGAGCTGCAGGGAACTGACGCCGATGTCGAGCAGGAGCCTGTCACACGCAGCCTGACCTTCTGCGTGGAGCGCATCCTGAACGCGCGAGAACGGAACGTGATGAAGCGAAACCCTGACCTGCTCGGGGGCGTCCTCGGCAGCCTCTGCCAAGGCCGCTCTCGCGCAGGCCAGGATCTCGGAATCGCGGTCTAAACCGATCAGGTGCCCGCCGGGTCGGATGGCGCGCGCGATTGCCCTTGCGTGCCCACCCGCCCCAACCGTTCCGTCAACAACCACGAGACCGGGCGACAAGTCCAGGAGTTCCATGGTCTCGCGCAGCAGGACAGGAACGTGGACCGGTTGCCTAGACCCGCCCTCGCCCGCCCCGTCGCCAACGCCCGTTGCAGAACTCACTTGCCACCCCCCGGGACCGCCCGGCAACGGCAAGAAGTCGAGGAACCCGACCAAAGGCCCTCGCAGGCGCCGCTGACCAAAGCGACGCCCGTTGCAACGGCCGCAGGCATGCCCGCGACCACGACTCCAGAGACTGCCCGGCCACCGCCGCAACGAAGCCCCTGCGCCTCCCGCGCTTGAGCTTGCATTACGTCCATTGCAGTGACTTGCGTCACGCCACGGTGGGCGCAGACGGGGTCCTGGGATCGATCAAACTGCTAAAGAGCTGCTCCTCCTCCGGCGTCGGTGCGTTCAGCACCCCACCGAGGGCGGAAGGAGCCCAGATCTCGCACACGTCGCCCATGCCGAGCAGCCGAACAGGCTGGCTCGGCGCGAGGCCGGCGTAGTCGAGAAGAGGCTCCGGAATGCGGATGCGGCGCGCTGCGTCGGGCGTGACTTCCTCGGCGCTGCCGAGGAACCGCCGGGCGAGGTTGCGGTGGGCGGCGCTGCCATGAACGCCTGCGCCAATCCGGTCCACCAACGCCTGCCAACTGCGCACGTCGTGCAGCAGAAGGCACTTGTCCATGCTCACCGTCAGGAAGAACCGCCAGTCCTTCTGCGCAATGGAGTCGAGGATGCGCGAGGGGAGCGTGAGCCGCCCCTTGTCATCCAAGCCGTGGTCCGATGCGCCGGTGAACATGTGGGTCATGAACGGGAGCCAGGAGAAGGCCGACTTCTGCTGGTCCCGGAGAAGCTAGCACCGACTCACCCACTGTCAACCACAGCCCACCACGATCTGACCCACTTCCACCACTATTCTCCCTTCTACCACCACACTTAGTTGTGCCCCACCCACCTGTAACACGGATGCTGCGCAATCCGTGGAGGCAGGGGTTGGCGGGGGTGGCAGTGGGCGGACGCTACAGATTTTTTTTTGCGCGCGCGCAAAAAGTCGGACGCGGCGCGCAACCCCGCCGGGACGGCTCCGCGCGGCCACCGCGATCGCGCAGGGTTGCGCGTTCTCCCAAGTGCGACGTGGCGGCCCACACGCGCCGCCGACATGATCCGAGCGGAGGTATCGATGCTGCGTATCTGCTCGCTGTCGCTCGCCCTGTTGCTCGCTTCCTGCTCAGACGCCGAACTCGTCGGCATCCACATCGCCCTGCAGAAGGACGGCAGCGGCACGATGACCGCTCGCGCGCTGCAGGCCACCACCGTGCCGGGGCCCGCGGAGGCCCGCGCTACTGGCATCGACTGGCAGGTGCGCGCCAACCTTGTGTCGTCGCAAGGCTCGTTCACCAACCTCGCATCGGTCGAACTCGGCGACCGCGAAGTCCGCTTCCTGCAGAGCAACGAAGACATGCCGCGCCTGCGCGTCGTGCTGCAGCGCAAGAAGGACCTCGCCTGGGTCAAGACGCTGGTGCCGGACGAGGCGACCCGGAAGTCGCTCGCCAAGGTGCACGATCCGAACAGCAATCGGAAGGAGATCGCCGACGCGATCCGGTTCGAAGTGCGGCTGCCCGAGCAGGTGATTGCCTCGGGCGTCGTCCCGCTCGGCCGCGGCGTCGAGGCCTCGCACGAACGCAACCGCGCCTACCTCGTTCTGCCGGTGGCCGCGCTCCTCGTCGAGGACGAAGACCTCGTCTGGGACGTCAGCTGGAGGTGACTGGCGGCCGGCCCCTCAGGCCGACGCTTCGCCCGTAGCTGCTTCGCTCGCGGCTACTTCGCTCTCGGCTGCCTCGCTGGCTGGTGCCTCGGCGCCCGACTCGGCGGCATCGCGCACCGCTGCATCAGCCTCGCTGGACTCCACGGCGGCGGGCACTGCCTGCGCTGCGACCGCCGGCTCCGCGGATTCCTCGCTGCGGCCGCCTTCCAGATCCTCGCCCATCGCCTGCAGCAGCTCGTCTTTGATCTTCGACAGGTCGTCGAGATCGATCGCCGGCGCGAACAGGGAGATCGGCTCGAGCTCCTTCATCTTGGGGTCGACCACGACGAGGTCGGCGCGCTCCTGCTCGGCAGTGCGCGGAGGGACCATCTTGAGCACTCGCTTGCGCAGGAGCAGCAGTGCGCAGAAGTAGCGCAACTGGCGCGCGCGCTCGTCCTCGACGGCGGCGAGCTTGTCGAACAGCACGCGCAGCGACACGAGATCGAGCACCGGCTCCTTGCTGTCCGACTTCCGGCGCTGGGCCCGCCAGAACACCATCGGCGACTCGGCCTTGCGCTCCTGGTCGCAGAAGCACGCGTCGCAGATATCGCGACGCACGCACGCCGGGAACTCCAGCACGGCGAAGTAGCTCTGCGCCGACGGCAGCGGGCAGCCAGGCCGTTCACAGGCCTTGCGGTCGCGGGTGATCTTCCAGTCTTCCATTCGGTGGATCCTCGCTGCAACACCGTGCGCAGCGAAGGCGACGAAGCCTAGCGACGCAGCAGCCCTGCACCAACGGGCGATCGCAGAAGGCCAGCATCCGCCAAACTGCAGGGATGCGGGGGCGCGGAATGCCTTGGTGCGAGCTACTTGCTCGCCGGGCTCGGCGTCCCCACCACGTCTGCCGCTGGCGATGCGGCATAGGCACGCCACGCCTCGATGCTGCGCGCGCCGCGCGAACGCGCGTGAATCTGCAGCGAGGCCTGCGCCGCCTCACAGCCAGCGGTGTCGCGCTGGGTCTGGCAACGCGTGAGGTAATCGCACAGGTGCTCCGCGACGAGCTTGCCGCGGTGTAGCGACAGCGCCTTTGCTGCCGCGCGCCGCGTGAACGCGTCCTCGTCGTTCGCCATCGCGCGCAGCAGCGCATCGCGCGCGGCAACGCCGCCGCGGTCGAGCCCAGCACACGCAGCGGCGCGGACGCCGTAATCACGATCTTTGAGCAGCGCGATCAGCTCCTCCTCGGACGCGGCATCCGGCATGCGAGCCGCCAAGAACTGCGCGCCCGTGCGCCGATGCATCGCTTCGTCGCTACCGAGCAACTCCGCACGAACGATCGGCATCGCAGCGTCGCCTTGGCGCGCGAGCAAATCGACTCCGTTCTGGCGCGAGAACCCGTCCGTGTTGCACGCGAGGTCGAACATCAGACAAGGCAGCGCCACATCGCCGAGCTTCTGCAACTCCAGGAGCCCGCGCTCCTCGACGGGATCGCGCTTGCCCGCGGCAGCCTTCAGCAATTGTGACCCATCGTCGCTTCCGCCGCGCCCCTCGCGAATGCGCTCCTCGAGCTGGTTGTCCGCGTGCTGCCCCGCGGCGCTGCCTTGCTCGATGCCATCGGCGCGCACTTCGCGAGCCGACATCACATCGCGCACCGCCATGCGCGCCCACCACCACGCGGCGACGGGATCCGCGACGATCTGCGCCCGCATCTCGTCGAACGGCTCGCCCTTGCGGTAGGGCTTCTCGGCCTTGGCCAGCAGCGCGCGGTTCTCGGGCGAAAGCGGCCCCGGGTCGCGCAGCGTCCACGTGGGACCGCTCTTGCACGCGGCGAATGCGAGCAGCGCGAGAACCGTCGTCGTGAGAAGTGGCTTCATGGCGGACTCGCTGCGGGGCGGCTGCGGCATTGCAGCGCGGCCACAGAATGCGAGGATCGCCGTCTTACCGGCATGACTGCATTCGACAAAGCTCCCGCATCCTCCGCGGCTCGCATCCGCGCGATCGAGGCGCCCAAGCGCTTCCTCGAACTGCAGCGCGCGTTCTACGCAGGCGACCCCGACTACGTGCCGCCGCTGACCAGCGGCGAGAGCTGGCAAGTGGACCGCGCGCGCAATCCGTGGTTTGCGCACGGCGAGGCTGGGTTCTTCGTCGCGGAACGCAACGGCCGCGTCGTAGGCCGCGTCAGCGCATCGCGCGATCGATTGCACGACGAGTTCCACGGCGACCGAGTCGGCTTCTTCGGCCACTTCGAAGCAACGGACCAGGACACCGCGAAGGCGCTGGTCGAACACGCGGCCGCATGGTGCCGCGAGCGCTCGGCGGACTCGCTGCGCGGCCCGGTCGATCTTTCGACCAACTACCGCTGCGGGCTGCTCGTCGAAGGCGAACCGGGCGCTCCGATGCTGATGATGCCGCACAACCCAAAGCACTACGCGCAGTGGCTCGAGGCGGCCGGCTTGGAGAAGGCAAAGGACCTGCTCGCGCTGCGCGCCACGAAGCAAACGCTCGATCTCTCGCGCATCGACCGCATCGTGCAGCGCGTGCAGCAGAAGAGCCGCGCCGTCGTGCGCCGCATGAACCTGAAGCGGTTTGGCGACGAGATGCGCATCGTCTGGGATCTCTACAACCGCATCTGGGAGCGCAACTGGGGCTTCGTGCCGATGAGCGAGGCCGAGTTCTTCGCGCACAGCAAAGACCTTGCGAAAGTCGCGCGCCCCGAGCTGATGCACATCGCAGAGATCGACGGCAAGCCGGTTGGCTTCGCGGCGGCGCTGCCCGACGTCAACCGCGGCATCAAGGCGTGCAACGGCAAGCTGCTGCCGTTCGGTTGGTGGAAGTTCCTGTCGGCGATGAAAGAGACGCGCACGATCCGCGTCCTCACGCTCGGCGTCGTGCCGGAGCACCGCCGCGACGGCCTGCAGATGCTGGTCATGCACGCCGTGATCAGCCAAGGCATCGCCGCGGGCTTCGACGCGTGCGAGGCAAGCTGGATCCTCGAAGACAACCGCGACATGCTCGGCCCGCTCGAGACACTGGGCCACGTCCCCTACCGTCGATACCGCATCTACACGAAACCGCTCCGCTGATGGAATACCGCATGAAGGGCGGGATGCCGGGTATGCCCGGTATGCCGCAGTTGCCTCCGACCGCTCACCTGATCCCGCTCGTCATCGGCGGCGGGTTGGTCTTCTTCGGCGTGGCGCTGTTCTTCAACGAATGGCTGCTGCGCTGGATCGTCGCCGGCATCCTCGTGTTCGTGGGCCTCTTGCTCACGATGCTCGGCTTGCGCTTGAAGCGCATGCTCGGCTGACGCGCGCGGCGCGGCGTCACTCGATGACGCCGATCTTGCTGCGCTTGCAGTAGCCGCTGCGCCCCATCGCCTCGACGCGCACAAAGTCGCCGCCGAGGCCCGATCGCACCGAGACCGACGCGCCGGGCGCAATCGTCGCGACAGCATCCATGCCTTCGCGCGGCTCCGCGCTGAGTTCCAGCTTGTCGAGCGCGATCGCGCGCGGCGGTCGCTGCGGCGACAGCCACAGCAACTCAATCGCGACCAACGCGCCAGGCAGCAGCAGCACGAACGCGACCCAACGCAAGAACGGAGCCTTGCGCGACGCCGCGATCAGCGCGGCCGCCATCGACATGAGGCCGAGGCAGATCCACGCGAGTTCGCGCGGCGAGAAGCGATCGCGCACTTCGCCGAGCGCTGCAGTGAACGGCTCGCCGCCTTCGTCGATCTCGAGCTTCTTGCGAACGAGCGCGACGTTGGCGAGCAACTCTGCGTCGCGTGGCATGCCAAGGCGCGCGCGCTCGTAGGCCCACAGCGCCGGCGCGAGTTCACCGAGGCGATAGCGGCAGTTGCCGAGCGCATAGAACAGCCGGCGGTCATCCTCGTTCTGCACGGCTTGCTCGAAGTTCGCTGCCGCCGCCGCGTAGTCGCCCTTCGCCCACGCCTCGTAGCCAGCGTCAGACTGCGCGCCTGCGACTGCGCACAACAACCACAGCGCGAGCGCGCCGCGCGCAGCCTGCGCCGCGCGACGAAGGCCAGAGCGCTCCATCGCCGATGCGAGCGCGCGCGCCTTCTCCGCTTCGAGCTTGGCAGCGCCGCCGTAGCGCGCAGCCATGCCCTGATCGATCGCCAACGCGCACTCGCGCGCGAGCGCCGCGTCCGCGCCATTCGCGACGAGTCGCTCCACCAAGTCTGGCCCGATCACCGAAGCGTTGGGCACATCCATGCGATCCGCGAGATAGCCCGCGAGCGCTTCTGCGGGATCCGCGCCGCCATCGATCGCGCGCACAAAGGCGCGCATCGCGGACTGCGACCGCGATCGCCCAGGATCCGCCTGCGCGCGACGCCGTCCCCATGCGAACAGCGTGGCGAAGCCGAGCAAGAGCCATGGCCCAACCGCGCACGACGCCGCGATCCAATTCGCAACGCGCTGCGCGCGCATCGGCTCGCCCGCGCGTTCCTTCAGGTCGAAGATGTCGTCGACACCCGGCGTCACGGTCGCCTTCTTCGCATCGGGCATCGCCGCAAGAGCTTCGCTCTCGGGCAACGGTTCGACGCGAATCGGCAACGCCGAGGTCTTCGCTTCGATGAACCGCTCCACGCCCGGAGTCGTGTCGAACCAGTTCCACGCGATCGGCGGCAGTTCGTTGACGTCCTTCGACAACGGCGTGAGGTCGTAGACGATGGTCGCGCGATCCGACTTGCGATCCTCGGTCTGGCCGAGCAGATGGAGCCCGCGTTGCTCCCACGACGACAGGTCGGGCAAGCGCAAGAACTCGAAGTTGCCGCTGCCCGTGATCGCGAGCGTGAGCTTGATCGAGTTGCCGACCTTGACCACGTCGCGGTCGCAGCTCGCGGCCATCGAGAAGCGGCCGACTGCGCCGAAGTAAGGCTGCGGCCGCCCTGCTTCGGGGATCGGCAGCACTAGGAGCGTCATCGGCTTGCCGTAGACGTAGTAGTTCTGCGTCTGCGCGCCGACGCGTTCGCCGAAGAACCCTTGGCGCCCTTCGGTGAGCTGCACTTGGTAGCGCAGCATCGGCGCATCGAGCGTCCACTTGCCGGGCCGCGTCGGCAGGAAGGCCTTCTCGAACGTGAAGCGGTTGTAGGTCTTGCCCGAGCGTGAATGCGCGCTGTCGTAGTTCGCCGTCTGCAACGTGCGATTGAGGACCACCGGCACGGACTCGTTCGAAGCAGCCGGCGGCTCCAGCGTCTCGGCGCCATCCATCTGCGACAGCCACGGGGCCTGCACTTCGAAGTCGACGTAGCGCGTGCGATCGGGCGCCACGTCTTGAACAGCGCGCAACGTCTTGTCGACGCCGAAGTCAACGGTCACTCGGATCGGCTCGTGCACGTAGACGCGCGCCTTCTCCAAACGCACATCGAGGAACCCATACTGCGCGCCGGTCAGTTCCTTGACCGCAGTCAGTTGCATCGCGGGCACGCTCTGTTGCCGCGTGCCCGTCTGCATCGAGAACGCTGGCAGCGTGAACGTGCCCTCGCGCTGCGGCGTGAGCACGAGTTGGTAGGTCGTCGTCGTCTGCTCGACCATGCCCGACGGCGTGATCGACGTGAACGACTGCCGCGACGGACCCGCGATGCGAATGTCGAGGCCGTCGATCTTGGGCACGCTCGGCGGCTCGGGGTTGCCGCCCCGACCTTCGACGACGAGGTCGACGCGCGCGCTGCTGCCGAGCACGACCGTCGCGGGCGTCGGGCCTTGCACGCGAAGGCGCTCCTGCGCGGACAGCGCAGTCGCGAAGAACGCGGCGACGACGAAGGAGGAGTTGCGCATCACCAATCGCGATCCACGGGCCTTGCCCTGCTGCGCGACTGCATGCGGATCTGCTGCATGCGGCCGTCGAGGTCCTTGAGTTGCTCCAAGAGCCGCTGGCGCTGCTCTGGCGACAGCTGCGTGGCTTGCTGCTGCTCACCGGGCGCGTCGCTGCGCGGCTGCGCGGCCTGCTCTTCCTGCTGCGATTCCTTCTCACCGGGCTTCGGCTCCGGCTTGGCCTCGCCGTCCTTGGGCTCCGGCTCGGGCTTCTCGTCAGGCTTGTTCTGCGGCTCGTTCGGCTGCTGTTGCTCGCTTGGATCCTGCTGCGGCTTGGGCTCAGGACGCTCCTGCCCCTGCGGCTCGCCGTCCTGCTTCTTCTGCTCTTGCTGGTCCTTCTCTTCCGACTGCTTCTGGTCGTCAGACTTCTTCTGCTCGCCCTTCTTCTGCTCGTCCTTCTTCTTCTCGTCGGACTTCTGGTCGTCCTGCTTCTGCTGGTCGCCGTCCTTGCCGTCTTGCTTCTGCTGCTCGTCGCGTTGCTTCTTCGCGTCTTCGAGTTGCTTCTCCAACTCTGCGATCAATCGCAGCGCGCGCTCCAGGTTGCGCGCAATCGCGGGCTCCGGCTTGCCATCCGCAGCCGACGCAAACGTGTCGCGCGCGGCCTTCGCCTTCTCAATTGCCTCTTCGAGCAACGGGATCGGATCGTCCGCTTGCTGTGGCGCTGCCTGCTGTCCACGCGGCTGCAGCGGCGAAGGCGCAGCGTCGCCGCTCGCACGTCGGCGCAGCGCCTCGGCTTCGCGATAGCGGATGTTGCCGACCAATCCCTTGTGGAGATCGGCGCGACCGCCGCCCGGCGCCGCGGCATAGCGCTCGATCGCGTCTTCGGCGGCGGCCAAGTCGCCAGCGCGGAACGCAGCCAGCGCGCGGTTGTAGAGCAGCGCCGGGTCTTCCTTGCGGGCTTGGAGTTCCTTCTCGAACGCGACAGCAGCGCCAGCGTAGTCGCCTGCGGCAAATCGCTCCGCGCCGTTCGCGTCGCCGCCCTTCTGCGAGGGCTCCTGCGCGCACACCGAAGCGACGCACCACGCCAACGCCGCGCAACCTCGCGTGAAGTTCATCCAGTTCATCGCCGCGCTCCTCGCATCCACGCCAATTCGTAGAGCAGCAGCAAGACCATCGGCAGCAAGGCCCACTGGTAGCGGGCTTGCTTTCTGGTCTCCTGCCCTTCTTCAAACGTGCGCTTCTGCATCGGCTCGATGCGCTTGTCGTAGAGCTCGCGCAGCGGCAACGCCATCGCGTCCGCGCGCACGAACTCGCCGCCTGCTGCAGCGCACATCGCGCGCAGGCCTTCGGTGTCCAGTCGCGACACCACTTCTTCGCCTTGCTTGTCGCGCAAGAACTGCTGCTCCTTGCCCGTCTGCAGCGTGATCTTGCTGCCCTTCGCCGAGCCGTAGCCCACTGCGTGCACGACGATGCCGTCCTTGCCAACGTCTTGCGCCGCCGACCGCCCCTTGCCGCCGAGGTCTTCGCCGTCGGTCAACAGCACGAACGCGGTCGTCGCGGCTTCTTCTGGCTTCGCAAGTTCGCGCGCCTTCGACAGAGCCTTGCCGAGATCCGTGCCGCCAACGGGCACGACCGTCGTGTCGACTTCGTCGAGCAAGCGGCCAAACGAAGGGATGTCGTGCGTGAGCGGGATCCACAACCGCGCTTCGCCCGCGAACACGACGAGCCCGACGCGATCGCCGCCTGCGAGTTGCGGCAACACCGCGCGAATGTCGGACTTCGCGCGCGACAGCCGATCTGGCTCCACGTCGGATGCGAGCATCGATCGCGACGTGTCGAGGCAGAACACAAGGTCGAGGCCACGCCGCGCGACGGGCAACGTCTCGTCGCCAAGGCGCGGATCCATCCAGCACAACAATCCGAGCGCAGTGAGCACGGTGAGCCGAGCCGCGCGCGCGATCGGCCCTTGCACGCGGTCCTTCGTCGCGGCGCCGTAGGTTCGCGCAGCGACGGTGCGGCGACGCAACATCGCATGCAACACGACGAACCACAGCGGCAACAACAGCAGCGACGGCCACAGCCATGCGCGCGTGAACTCGAGGCCGTTCATGGCGCCCCCCACAGCCAGAAGACTTCGAGTAGCAGCGCGAGCAGGCAACACGACAAGCCGATGCCGAGCGGCCACTCGAAGCCATCGACGAAGCGATAGCGCGGGTCCTCCAACTTGCTCTTCTCCAACTCGTCGATCTGCACGTAGACCTCGGCGAGGTCTCGGTCAGTCTTGGGTTGGAAGAACCTGCCGCCCGTCTTCTGCGCCGCGAGCTTGAGGTCGGAGAACTCCAACGCGCGGAATCCGCCAAACGGCGTCGGCATGCCTTGGCCGAGGCCAATCGTGTGGATGCGCACCTTCGCGTCGCTCGCGAGCTTGACTGCGTCTTCGACCTCGATCGTGCGCACGGTTGTCTCGCCGTCCGACAACAACACGACGACGCGCGACTTCGCGTCCGAACGCTCCAATGTCTGGACCGCCTTCGCGATCGCTACGCCGATTGCCGTTCCATCGAGTTCGCTGTTCTCGGGAACTGTGTCCGTCGACATCAAGAACGCTGCAAGCGCGGCCTCGTCGAGCGTCGGCGGACACCGCAGCTCCGCGTAGCGCGAGAACGCGACGTAGGCGACGCGATCGTTCTTGCGCTCCTTGGCAAACTCCATCGCGCGCTCGCGCGCTGCGTCGATGCGCCGCGGTCGCTCGCGATCCGCGGTGTCTTGGATGTTCATCGACGAACTGAGGTCGAGCACAAGCGCGATGTCGATGCCCTCTTGGCGCTGCGGCACGACTTCGCGGCGCACTGGACGAGCGAGCGCAATCGCCAAGCACACGCCGCCGAGCAGCGTGATCCACAACGGCAGGTGCACGCAGCGCGCGCGCAACGTGCGAGGCAGTCCCTGCAGCATGCCCGTTTGCGCAGCCGGCAACGCCGCGGGCTGCCGCAGCCTGCATCGCACCGCGATCGCGACGAACACGGGCGCGAACAGCAACAACCACGGGTCCAGCAGCGTGTAGCCGTAGAGTTCGAGCGCTTCGGCGATCATGCGCGGACTCCCTGCTGCACGAGGGGCCGCGTCGCGAGGACGAAGTTCTCGGCGATGGCCATCGCCTCGAGATGCTGCTGCTCGGTCGGCACGTGCATCGCGAACTTCACGAGGTCGCACTGCGCGAGGAACTGCTTCAGCACGATGCACTGCGACACCGTGAGCGGACCGCCGGCCTCGATCTCCGCGAGGAACTCCTCTGTCGTGCGCTCGGGCGCGCGCAACGAGAAGCGCTCTTCCAAGTAGACGCGCAACGCCAGCGACACGCCGACGTAGTAGGCGTCGATCTCGGCAGCGCTGCTGCGACTTGCGGCGCGCCAACGCGCAAGCTCCGCGAGCGCCTTCTCATGCGGTGGCACCACCGTGACGAACGCGACCGCGAATCGCGTCGTCGGCCCGCGCGTCAGGCGCACGATGGCGAGCACGATCGCAACCGCGACGGCGAGCACGGCGGCCGCGAGCGCCCATGGCGAAAGCTGCGATGATTCGAGCAACGGCGACGGGTCTTCGACGTCCGACGCGTCGCCAGCGGGCAACGCAGCGGTAACTCGCAACGCAATCGGGTCCGACTGCGCGCTCGCGGTCTTGTCGTCCGCTTGCAGCGAGAACGGCGCGATCTGCACGTCGCCGGCGCTGCCAGTGCGTCGCAGCGAGAGTCGCGCGCGCCGCCACATGCCATGGCCGAGCGGTTGCTCGGGCTCCATGCGCACCGAACCCGTGAACCCGTCGGGGATCGAAGGCTCGAACGTCGCGGGCAAGTCCGCGCGACGGAACGCATCGACCGTGACTTCGAACGGATCCAACACGCCCACTTCGCTCGCGGACGCCACGGCGCGCACTGCTAGTGCTGCCGCCGGAGCCTCCTCCCACGGCGCGCGTTCCGCGCATGCCGCGAGCAACGCCAGCAGCGACCACGACCACGCGCGCAAGCTCATCGCTTCGCTCCGCGCCGTTCGCGCATGCGGAAGAACTTGACGATCGGATCCGCGACGCTGCCGCGCGTGCTGACATCGAGCACGTCG
>JBEELK010000084.1:0-3511 GCA_041168165.1 Planctomycetota bacterium
TCGGCGGCGCGCCATGGACGGATTGGACTCGCATCACGGGCGACTGGCGCTCTGCGCGCACGTGGCTCGAAGAGCACGGCATCGAAGTCGGCGCCAGCCTGACGCTCGATTGGGGCGCCAACTGGAACGGCGGCGTGCGCAATCGCAGCACCGTGATGTCGATGCCCGACTTCAACGTGGCGCTCGACCTCGAGCAACTGTTCGGGCTGCCTCGCACGTTGGTGTTCCTCGACTTCTACCAAACCGAAGGCCGCGGCCTCTCCGGCGACATCGGCACCGTGCAAGGCGTCTCGAACATCGAGAACTTCAACACGTCGCAAGTGGCGGAAGCGTGGTTCGAGACCTGGTTCGGCGACTCGGTCCGCTTCAAGTTCGGCAAGGTCGACTTCAACAGTGAGTTCGCGTTCAGCGAAGTCGCGAGCGAGTTCATCAATCCATCCCCCGGCATCACGCCAACGGCGCAGTGGGGCCCCACGTTCCCCAACCCCGCGACATCCGCGAACCTGTTCGTGATGCCGTCCGAGTCGACCTATGTCGGTGTCGGCGTCTACGACGGAGCGGGCGCAGTCGGCATCAACACGGGCAGCCAAGGCTTCTCGGGTTTCTTCCGCGACGACGAGAGCGACGCCTACTTCACGATCGTCGAAGCTGGCGCTGGCTGGACTGGCGGCAACTCGTGGGGATCGGGCCGCATCGCCATCGGCGGTTGGTATCACGGCGAGCGCTTCGACCGCTTCGACGGCGGCACGGAGCGAGGCGCGAGCGGCGGCTATGCGATCCTCGATCAGATCGTCTGGCGCGAGAAACCGGAGGATGCGGAAGACCTGCAAGGCCTCGGCTTCACCGCGGTCGTCGGTTTCGCAGGCAGCGCCGACATCGTGAACGTGCCGCTGCATCTGCAAGCGGGCGTGGTCTGGACGGGCGCGGTCGAAGGGCGCGATGACGATGCCATCGGGTTGTTGATCACGTATGCCGAACTCAGCGACGCGCAGGGCAGCCCTTACCAAGGGGCGGAGACGATCTTCGAACTCGTCTACAAGTGGCAACTCACGCCCGCGGTGATCCTGCGGCCTGACCTGCAGTACGTGATGAATCCCAGCGGCGATCCCACGCTCGAGGACTCGCTCGTCGGAATGCTCCGCATGGAAATCGTGTTCTGAATTGATCCCAATGCCATCGAGCGAACCGCGCCCACATCCTGCCCACCGCATCCCCCTGAGCTAGTATTCGAACGACCGGAACGAAGGAGAACTCAACATGCGCAAGATCCTGATCCTCGCCCTCCTCTCCATCCTTTCTGCTTCGCTCGACGCGCAGCAGAGCGGCCGCCATTTCCGCCGCCCGGCTCGCACGCCAGAGACTCCTGCTGCCTCGGCCCAGGCGATGGACGCCGCAGCGAAGGTCTCTTCCAGCCATCGCGTGCAGCCGATGCGCAAACTCCGCAGCGGTCGCGCGTGGTCGTCCTACCACTACTCGCGCATGCCGCAGTCGAGCCCTGCTCCTACGGGTCCTTCCGTGACGGACGCGAGCGCCAGCAAGAACGGCGCGCGCAAGAGCCCGTTCTGGGGCCGCAGCCTGCGCGGCTGAGCAAAACGAGAGAACGCGGACTGGCGACGGACTCGCTCAGTCACCCTTCGGCGCGAGCACGATCTTGTCGCGGCGCCGGAACATGAGCTTGATCGGCACCTCGGAGCATCCGAACGCGTCGCGCAAGACGCGCGCGAGGTAGCGCTCGTATTGCCCGCGGAACAGCTTGGGCTCGTTGACGAACACGAGGATCTGGATCGGCTCGGTGCCGACCTGCGTTCCGTAGAACAGCTTTGGATACTGGCCGCGGCTCTGTGGCAGCAGCTTGTCGCGAGCGATCTGCAGCACTTCGTTGAGCTTCGGCGTCGCGAACTTCATCTGCGACTGCTTCTGCAGGTCGAACAGGATGCGGATGGCGGCGTGAACGTTGCGACCTTCCTTCGCGGACAAGAACGCAACCGGCGCGTGGTCGAGCTGCGGCAACTGTTGGCGCAGGTATGCGTCCCACTTCTCTAGGTCGAAGTCCTCGACGAGGTCGATCTTGTTGCCGACGAGCAGCACGGGCTTGTGCACTTCGGCGCAGTATGCCGCGACGCTCTTGTCGACTTGGCTCACCTGCTCGCGCACGTCGAACATGTGCACGACGACGTCGGCGCGGCGAATGCTCGCGGTCGCGCGCGTGTGCGAGAACAGTTCGATCGCGTGCTCAAGGCTCTTCTTCTTGCGCACGCCGGCCGTGTCGATCGCCATCATGCGCTGACCATCGAGCCAGAACTCAACGTCGATCGCATCGCGCGTGGTGCCAGGGATCTCACTGACGATTACGCGCTCTTCGCCGCACAGTTGGTTGACGAGCGTCGACTTACCGGAGTTGCGCTTGCCGACGATCGCGAACGACAGCGGCTTGTCGCCAACCACCGCCTCATCCGGCGCGGCCTCGGGCAACGCGTGCAACAGCGCCTCAACGAGATCGTGGATGCCGAAGCCTTCCTTCGCGCTCGTGATGATCGGATCGCCGAAGCCAAGTCGTTCCCACGCCGCGCTGAGCAGTTCGTCCGAACGACTCTCGACCTTGTTGGCGACGAGGATCACGCGCTTATCGATCTGACGCAGGCGACGCGCGACGAGGTCATCGCCGGGAACGCGCCCCTCCTTGCCGTCGACGACGAACAGGATCAGGTCTGCGGTTTCGATCGCGACCTGGATCTGCGCCTCGATGTGATCCTTGAGCAAGGCCTCGTCGACCATGCCGAGCCCGCCGGTGTCGACCAACTCAAAGCGCCGGTCCTCGCGTTCGACGATGACCGCGACGCGGTCGCGCGTGACACCGGCGGTCGGCTCCACGATGGCGACGCGCCGACCCGCGATACGATTGAGCAGGCTGGACTTGCCGACATTAGGTCGGCCGACGATCGCGACGCGGGGCAGTGCCATGAAAGGGGCGGGGAGGCTACGGGCTGAGGGCCCAATCTCCTAAGCATTGCCAACCAGGTTGGGCGATGCGCCGCATCCGCCGCCCCGGAATGCCGCGTAGTCCGGGCTGAGACGCAGAAGTGGCACGAGCCCCCTTCCCTGCCTACCCTGTTCGGCCCAACTGGCCGACCAAACCCCGATGGCCACGCACACGATGACCATGAAGTCTGCGCACAAGCCCGACCTCGCGCTGATCGACCGTATTACCCGCCGCGCCTTCGCGCACATGGTGGCGATGATCCACATCGCCAACAACCGACCCGACGCGGACCGCACCGACCCCAAAGTCGGCGGCCACCCGGCGGCTTGTGCGTCGAGCCTCGACTTCTTGTCGGTGCTCCACCTGCTGGTGCGCGAGCCAGGCGACTTCGTCTGCTGCAAGCCGCACGCGTCGCCGGTGGACCACGCGCTTAACCACGCGCTCGGCTTGTTCCGCCATGCCGACGGCCGTTGGTTCGACGAGGACGAAGCCGAGGCGGTGATGCATCGCCTGCGCAGCTTCAGCCACGAC
>JBEELK010000085.1:0-3795 GCA_041168165.1 Planctomycetota bacterium
CAACCACTCGTGACGATCCGCGTGGTGTGGAACGCGTTGATGTCGTCTACGAACTGATGCCCAATGCGCGCGCGCATCGTCTCGCTTGATCCGGTGTCGCCGTTGCCTTCCATCGTTGCAACGGTTGCAGCGGATGAGCAGGTCTTGCATGCGCACTCGTCTAGGAGAGGGATTCAACGAAGCGACTTAGCGTGCCGATGCAGGCAGGGACTGATGTTGTGTTGCGCATCGCGTCACTCTGATGATTTGCGGCGCACGGCACGGTCCTTGTCTCTGGTGTCGGCTCCGTGTCCTGGATCACCTGGCTCACTCCTTCGCTCGTCGTCTCCATCGGCGTAGCTGCGCTGATCCGTCGCCGAGCGTTGTTGCGCGACTACGCGCGCGTCATCGCTGAGCGGCAGAAGGCGAAGGCGCAAGGCAGCCATGAAGCGCGCTTGCTCCATCCGCACATCGATCTGCAGAAGTGCATCGGGTGTGGCGGCTGCGTGCGCGAGTGCCCTGAGAGTGGCGTGCTCGATCTCGCGTTTGGTCAAGCAGTCGTCGTGCATGGCGCGCGCTGCGTCGGCCATGGTCGGTGCGCAGATGCATGTCCTACGGGAGCGATTGCTCTCACTCTCGGCGACCTAAGCGAGCGCAAGGACCTTCCTGCGATCGACGAGAAGCACGAAGCGGTCACCGTTCCTGGTCTCTTCCTCGCGGGCGAGATCACGGGCTTCTCGCTTGTGCGCACCGCAGTGCAGCATGGCGCGTTGGTCGCTGCGGAGGTCGCGCATCGCGTCGGCGCGAGCGTGCCTGTGCAGCAGGTGCGAACGTCGCGCAACAAGCGCGTGGCTACTTTCGCGAATGGAAGCGACGAAGCGGTCGCCGTCGCGGACGAAGAGCCCACGGGACCTGTGCCGTTGGATCTTCTGATCGTCGGCATGGGCCCTGCGGGACTGTCCTGCGCGCTTGCGGCAAAGCAGCATGGCCTTCGCTTCGCGTGCGTGGACCAAGCGGAGACGATCGGCGGCACAGTCGCTGCGTATCCGCGCAAGAAGCTTGTGATGACGCAGCCGATGGAGTTGCCGCTGCACGGCAAGCTCAATCGACTCGAGTACGCGAAGGAGGAGCTGGTCGAGCTGTGGCAAGGCTTGACCAAGCGCCATCGGTTGCCGGTCAAGCTAGGCGTGCAGGTGACTGGCCTCACGCGCGGCGACGACGAGGTCTTCACCGTTGCGACGAGCTTGGGCAACGTGCGCGCACGCCACGTCGTGCTCGCCGTCGGCCGTCGTGGCTCGCCGCAGAAGCTGGAGGTTCCTGGCGAGGAACTGCCCAAGGTCTCCTACTCGCTGCTCGACGCAGAGAGCTACCAAGGCCGCAACCTCCTCGTCGTCGGCGGCGGCGATAGCGCGATCGAAGCGGCGATCGCTCTCGGCGAACAACCGGGCAACGTCGTCACGCTGAGCTATCGCAAGCCTGCGTTCTCGCGCATCAAGTCGCGCAACGAAACGCGCATCCAAGAAGCGATCCGCGACGGCAAGGTCACGGTCGTGTTCGAGAGCAACGTCGTGCGCATCGAGCCTGACGCGATCGTGTTGCGTTGCAAAGAGGATGCGGGCGAGATCGAGCGCAGCTTGCCCAACGACGAAGTGTTCATCTTCGCGGGCGGCAAGCCGCCGTTCCCGTTGCTCGAAGCCGCTGGCGTGTCCTTCGATCCAGCGCTGCGTCCTGTCGAAGCGCCTGCGATCGACCGCGGCAACGGGTTGCTCGCGGCGATGGTGGCGACGCTGCTCGGCTGCATCGGCTTGCTCGTCGCGCGCGTTGCGTGGGGCAGCTACTACGACCTTCCGATCGCGGACCGCGACATCTCGGATTGGCATGCCGTGCTGCGGCCGCAGGGCGCGTTCGGCCTGTTCGCTGGCTTGTGTGCAGCGGGCTTCTTCGGGATCAACCTTCTCTACCTCGCGCGACGTTCTCCTAAGTGGGGGCGTTGGATGCCAGGCAGCCTGAAGGCGTGGATGACGATGCACGTCGCCACCGGCTTCTTCGCGCTGCTCTTCGGTTGCTTGCACAGCGCGTTCCATGTGCGCGACGCGGTCGCTGGCCATGCGTTGATCGTCATGGCGATCGTCGTCACGACGGGCGCGGTGGGGCGGTGGTTCTATTCGTTCGTGCCCAAGGCGCAGAGCGGCAAGCAAGCGGACCTAGAAGAGCTCGGCTTGCGCGTCGCAGCGATGGCGGGCGAGTGGGACGCAATTGGTCGAGGCTTCGGCGCGCGCGTTCGCACGCAGGTCGAGAGCCTTGCGAGCGCGGAGCACTTCGGAAAGAACGTCATCGATCGCATCTTCTCGCTGGTCGCGGGCCAAGTGCGGCTCGCATGGCTGTTGCGCAAGATCCAACGCCAAGGCCTCGCAGAAGGCGTCGCTGCCGGTGAAGTGCAGCGCGTCGTGGTGCTTGCGCGCCGCGCGCATCGACTTGCGTTGCAGGTCACGCACTTCGAAGAAGTGCGCGGCATCCTGTCGTCGTGGCGGTGGATGCACCGCTGGCTGGCGCTGTTGCTCGCAATCCTGGTGTTCGTGCACGTGGTCACCGCGCTTCGCTTTGGCGGCGTCGACTTCACCGTCTTGTCGCTGCTCGGAGGCGCGCGATGAACTTGCGTCGTTGGCTCTTGCCCGCGGCGTCGCTCGCGGCGGTTGCGGCGTTCACGATGTGGGAGTTCTCCAGCTCCAGGACGGGGCCGGGGCCGCTCCATCCTGCGCATCACGAACTAGAAGGCTTCTTCTTGGGCGCGGATTGCTCAAGCTGCCATCGCGAAGGCGAGGGCATCGACGCGGATGGCTGCGTTCGTTGCCACGAGCCGATCGGTCAGCAGCGCGAGAGCAAGAAGGGACTCCACGGCAGCCTGCCGAGCTCGCAACTCAACGACTGCAGCCAGTGCCACTCCGAGCACATGGGCGAGCGCACTCCGCTCATCACTGCGCAGGCGTTCCTCTATGCGGGCGTCAAGCAGCGGGACGCATACGACCATCGTCACGTGCCCGGCTACTCGCTCGGCGGCGCGCACGCTGCGCTCGAGTGCGCGCGATGCCATGCGTCGGCGGATGCTGTCCAGCCGCCAAAGGGCGGCAGGTTCCTCGGCTTGCAGCAACAATGCGTCGCGTGCCATGAGGACGTGCATCGCGCGTCGTTTGGCTCGGACTGCGAGAAGTGCCACGGCCAAGTGCAGCCGTTCAAGGCGGCGCCTGGCTTCGACCATGCGGTGTTCCCGCTGGTCGGCGCGCACTCGCGCGTCGGTTGCGTGAAGTGCCACGAAGAAGGCACGCCGCACGCGACCGCTGCGTTGGCGAAGGACAAGCTGCCAGCGCGCAAGTGCGCGGAGTGTCACGAGGATCCGCACCATGATCGTCCTGGCATCCCCGCGAAGGCGATGCTGCTCGATGACACGGCCGACTGTGCGCGTTGCCATGCGTCGACCAAGTGGTCCGACGCGCGCGTGACGCCGGCGAAGCACGCGGAGTTTGGCTTCCCGTTGCGCGGCGGCCACGCCAAGGCGGAGTGCAAGAAGTGTCACGGCGACGGGCAACACGCGTCCAAGCATCCTGGCGAACTGCCGCCGCTCGATGCGTGCGCTCGCTGTCACGACAGTCCGCACCAGAAGCCGTTCCTCGACATCACCGTCGCCGCGAGCAAGGGCCACAAGGAAGGCTGTGCCGAATGCCATGTGGACGAGCACGCAAGCTTCCATGGCGCGACGGTCACTGCGCAGCAGCACTCCGCGACAGGCTTCGCGCTTGCGCTGCCGCACGACAAGGTCGA
>JBEELK010000086.1:0-6338 GCA_041168165.1 Planctomycetota bacterium
CGTCAACGCGCCAGGCAAGAAGGGCATGGTGATGGCCGTGTTCACGCTGCCGTCGTACGACGTCGTGTTCAAAGTGATCCGCGATCGCTTCCCGCCGCCGAAGGACACTTCGCACGAGGAAGTGAAGCAGCACTACAAGCTCGTCGCGCGCCACGACAAGGCTGGTCGCCTCGTCGATGCGCAAGAGTTCCGCATGCTGCGATTTGATCGCGCGCGCTTCGAACCGTCGCTTCTCGAAGAACTGTGCACCGAAGCCGCGAAGACGGTGCGCATCGACGGCGACGCGTTGCTCGTCGACCACGCCTACATCGAGCGACGGCTGCGCCCGCTCGATCTCTACTTGCGCGAAGTGGATCGCGACACGGCGATCGAAGCCGTGCTCGACTTCGGCCAGGCATTGCGCGACCTCGCCGCGACCAACATCTTCCCGGGCGACTTGCTGCTGAAGAACTGGGGCGTCGCGCGCTCCGGCCGCGTGATCTTCTACGACTACGACGAGCTCTGCTTGCTGACCGATTGCGAGTTCCGTGACATACCGGTCGCGCGCACGCACGAGGACGAGATGAGCGCGGAGCCGTGGTTCTCGGTCGGTGCCAACGACGTGTTCCCCGAGCAGTGGCCGGCGTTCTTCGGCTTGCCATCGGACTTGCTCGCCGCGTTCTGCGAGGAGCACGCCGAGTTGCTGTCGGCGAAGTGGTGGCGCGGCATCCAACAACGCTTGCGCAGCGGCGAAGTGCTGGAGTTGGTGCCGTACTGATCGCGAGCGCGCTGCTTCTATGCGCGCTCCCGTTCTCGTAGCGTGCGCCGGTGATTCCCAACGAACTGGTCGGCACGGCCAAGGTCCCCGGCGGCGGCGAACTGCGCTGCTGGCGCCACGACGGCGACTTCTCGATCCGCATCGACGGCATCGAACTGATGAGCAGCCGCGTGCACGGATCCGAGGAGGCGATGGCGGAGTTGGCGATTGAGCGCCTCGGCTCGCGCCGCAATCCGCGCGTGTTGGTCGGCGGGCTCGGCATGGGCTTCACGCTGGCGCGCGCGCTCCAACTTGCAGGGCCCGAGTCGATCGTCGACGTTGTCGAAGTGGTCCCCGAGATCGTGCAGTGGAACCGCGAGCTGTTTGGCCACTGCGCTGGCCATCCGCTCAAGGATCCGCGCACGCGCTTGCACATGGGCGACGTGAACTCGCGCATCTCCGAGGTCAACGGCCTCTACGACGTGATGCTGCTCGACGTCGACAACGGGCCCGACGGACTCGTTCGCGGCGACAACGATCGCATCTACAGCAGGCGCGGCCTCGACCGCGCGTGGACTGCGATGCGGCCGGGGTCCGTGCTCGCCGTGTGGTCTTCGCGCAGCGACGATCGCTTTGCCGATCGGCTTGCACGCGGCGGGTTCCAGGTCACGGAGCACCATGTGCGCGCGCGTCGCACGAAGGGTCCGGTGCGCACGATTTGGATCGCATGGCGGCGCTGAAGAAGCCTCGTCCTTGGTCCGTCTACCTCGTCCGCCGCGCGGACGGGGCGCTCTACTGCGGCATCGCGCTCGATGTCGCCGCGCGCTTTGCGCAGCACGAAGCCGGTCTCGGCGCAAAGGCGTTGCGCGGTCGCGGGCCGCTCCAGCTCGCGTTCCAACGGCGCATCGGTTCACGTTCGGCCGCGTTGCGCGCCGAGATCCAGATCAAGCGCCTTGCCAAGGCCGACAAGGAACGGCTCGCCGCATCCGCAGCGTTCGCGCGTCGCTTCTTCGCGGCGCTCGCGACAAAGCCCGCCGCCGCGGATGCGTGACCGTTCGCGTTCGCCGCTGCATACTCCTCGCCCCACATGGACGAGCTGAAGCAGACGTACGACCCCGCCGCGATCGAACCGCGTTGGCAGAAGGCCTGGTTGGACCAGAAGACCTTCCGCACGCCCAACCCCGGCGACGCCGACTTCGACGCAAAGAAGCCGAAGTTCTACGTGCTCGACATGTTCCCGTATCCGTCGGGCGCTGGCCTGCACGTCGGCCACCCGGAGGGCTACACGGCGACCGACATCGTCGCGCGCTACAAGCGGCAGAAGGGCTTCAACGTCCTGCACCCGATGGGGTGGGATGCGTTCGGCCTCCCCGCGGAGCAATACGCGATCCAGACCAACACGCACCCGTCGGCGACGACCAAGAAGAACGTCGACAACTTCCGTCGACAGCTGCAGCGGCTCGGCTTCTCGTACGATTGGGACCGCGAACTCAGCACGGCGGATCCCAAGTACTTCCGCTGGACGCAGTGGATCTGGAAGCAACTGCACGCGCGCGGCCTCGCGTATGAGTCGAACGCGCCGGTGTGGTGGTGCGAGGCGCTCGGCACCGTGCTCGCCAACGATGAAGTGATCAACGGCAAGAGTGAGCGCGGCGACCATCCGTGCGAGCGTCGTCCGTTGCGCCAGTGGGTGCTCAAGATCACCGACTACGCGGAGCGACTCATCGCGGACCTCGATGGACTCGATTGGTCCGACGCGATGAAGGCGATGCAGCGCGAATGGATCGGCAAGAGCGAAGGCGCGGAGATCGACTTCGCCGTGATCGGCAGCGGCAGCGACACGGTGCGCGTGTTCACGACGCGGCCCGACACGCTGTTCGGCGCGTCGTTCATGGTGCTTGCGCCCGAGCATCCGCTGGTCGCCAAGATCACGACGTCGCAGCAGAAGAACGCGGTCGATGCGTATGTGCGCGCCGCGGCGGCGAAGAGCGAACTCGAGCGCACCGAACTCGCGAAGGACAAGACCGGCGTGTTCACGGGCGCGTATGCGCAAAACCCGCTGTTCGCGAACGGCGATCCGAAGGGCCGCATTCCGATCTGGGTCGCGGACTACGTGATCGTGACCTACGGCACGGGCGCGATCATGGCGGTGCCCGCCGGCGATGAGCGCGACTTCGCGTTTGCGCAGAAGTTCGGCCTCGCCATCCCGGGCATCTTCGCGCCGCAGACCGGCGATGCGGATCGCGACGGCAAGATCGCGCGCGGCGAACTGTGCTGCGCCGACGAAGCGCCGTATGCGGCGCATTGCCGCACGCACGATGGCTCGGTGTCGCTCGCGGGCTTGTCGATGCAAGACGGCAAGCGCGTCGTCATCGAATGGCTGCAGCAGCGCGGCGTTGGCGTGCAGAAGGTCACGTATCGACTGCGCGACTGGTTGTTCAGCCGTCAGCGCTACTGGGGCGAGCCGTTCCCGGTCATTCACACGCAGGACGGCGTCGAGTTGGTCGCCGATGAGCAACTGCCCATCGAGTTGCCGCACATGGACGACTTCAAGCCAGGTGGCGTGCCGGAGTCGCCATTGATCCGCGCCAAGGATTGGGTCGCGACGAAGGACAAGAAGGGCCGCCCCGCGCAGCGCGAGATCAACACGATGCCTGGCGCGGCGGGTTCGAGTTGGTACTTCCTGCGCTTCTGCGATCCGCACAACGAGCGCGAGTTCTGTAGCCAAGCCGCGAGCGACTACTGGTTGCCGGTGGACCTCTACGTCGGCGGCACCGAGCACGCGGTTGGCCACCTGCTGTATTCGCGCTTTTGGACCAAGGTCCTGCACGACCAGGGGCTCGTGCGGCACAAGGAGCCGTTCCACAAGCTCTACAACCAGGGAATGATCCAGGCCTTCGCGTACGAAGATGCGCGCGGCGCCGTTGTGCCGACCGCGCAGACGAAGGAGCAAGGCGACGATGTCGTGCACAAAGAGACTGGCGAGAAGCTGACGCGCATCGTCACCAAGATGAGCAAGCGCTACGGCAACGTCATCAACCCCGACGACGTCGTGCACGAATACGGCGCGGACACGCTGCGGCTCTACGAGATGTACATGGGGCCGCTCGCGGACAGCAAGCCGTGGAACCCGAAGGACGTGCCCGGCGTACATCGCTTCTTGGGTCGCGTGTGGCGTCTCGCGGTGCCCGAGGACTTCGCGCAAGGCTCGGTGCATGCGCACCTGCAAGCGGATTGCCAAGACGATCCCGCGCTCGAGAAGGCGCTGCATCGCTGCATTGCGAAGGTCGAGGGCGACATCGATCGCATGGCGTTCAACACTGCGATCGCCGCGATGATGATCTTCGTCAACGAGGCGACGAAGCGCAGTGATGCGATGAGCCGCAGCCAGATGCTGCGATTTGCGCAGATCGTGTCGCCGTTCGCGCCGCATCTCGCCGAGGAGATCTGGAGCCGCCTGCATGGCGCGTCCTCGCTCGCGTACGCGCCGTGGCCGTCGTTCGATCCCAAGATGCTCGTCGACGACGAGGTCGAGATCGCAGTGCAGATCCTCGGCAAGGTGCGCGGCCGCGCCGTGGTCGCGATGGACGCCGACCACGCGACGATGGTGGCTGCGGCAAAGGCCGCGGTCGGCTCGCAGCTCGAGGGCAAGACGATCGTCAAGGAGATCGTCGTGCCGAAGAAGCTCGTCAACTTCGTCGTGAAGTGACGCGCGCGGGCGATCTGCCTGCGTGCAACAATCGTGTTCGCGCGTTCTCTGCGTAGTGCGTATCTGCGGGCTCGCAAACGCTCCGTAGCCTTCGAACTCGATGACCACTGCTCAAAATCCCGCGTTGTTGTTCGCCATAGCCTTCGTGTTCGCTGCGGGCGGTGGGTTTTTGCTCGGTCGCTACACGGCGCAGAGCGCAACGCTCGCGTCGTCTGCGGAAGCTGCTGAGTCCAGCAATGCGGGCAGTCCGCTGCTTGCGGAGAACGCTCGGCTCAAGGAGCGCCTCGAAGAGCTGGAGCGCGAACGCGAGTCCCTCGCCGATGCACAAAAGCGCACGGAGGCGGAGCCGAAGGAAGCGGGCGCGGACAAGTCCGAGCCCAAGGTCGCGGCGCCCGAAGTGGCGAAGGGCGCCTTGTTCTCCGATCCGCGCTTTGCGGCGCTCGACTCAATTGACTGGAGCGCGATCGGCTCCGCGACGAGCGAGATGGCGCCGCTGCTCTTGCAGTTGATGCAGGAACTCGAAAAGACGGGCGAGGTGCCGACTGCGATTGCGATCAAGCTGCAGTCACTCAACAGCAAGTTGGTGGAGCAGGTGCCCGCGATGCTCGAAGCGGGGTTGCCGGGCTACGGGCCCAATGGCTCCTACACGCATCCGCTCGTGACCGCGAACGTGCTCGGCTCGGCATTGCTCGCCTCGGGGCAGCCGCTCACGGACGCGCAGCGCAAGGCGATCGATGGTCTCGCGCGCTCGTTTGCCGCGGAGAACGACATGATTGCTTCGTCGTCGCGCGAGTTTGACCTCGAAGGCATGCTCGCCGAGGCGGAGATGAAGGATCGGTTCTTCGCCGAGATGTCGTCGCAACTGTCTCCGGATCAACTCGCGCGCATCGAGCCAGACGGCGCCGCGAACTTCGACGGCGGCAGCATGTTCCGTTCGAGCCTGATGACACGCGCCTACACCGATCCGATCAGCGCGAAGGGGCCCGAGGACTTCGCGCGCATCGCGACGAGCCGCTTGGGCGAGCAACTCTCGCTCGACGAAGCGACCGCGGCGCAAGTGCGCGGCGTGGTGGAGCGCATGGCGCAATCGTCGCCGCAGCTCTTTGCGGACAAGGCGAGCCCGGTCGAGAGCAAGCTTCGCATGTTGAAGCAGGGCCGCACGACCGCGGCGTTGCGCCAGCAGATTGCGATGCTGCGCGAGATCCAGAAGCAGGTGCCGCTGACGCCCGAGCAACAGAAGAAGCTGCGCTCGCTGCGTCACGTTTTGGTGCCGCTGCCCAAGTAGCGAAGCAGGACGGGGCTCCGAAGTTCGGCGGACCGTGACAGGTGGTGCCTTGCTTCGAAGTTCGCTGCCGACAAGGGTCGCGCCCGCTGGCTATGCTGCGCCGCCGTGACCACGCCATCTCCCGTCGTGTTCGCGGCCGCCATCGCCGCACTTGCCGCAGCGAGCCTTCGCGCGCAGCACGAAGAGCAAGCGCCGAAGGACGACGGCGCAGCGTGGTGGGCGTATCGACCGCTTGCGCGACCTGCGGTTCCCGACGTCGGCACGGATCCGTTCGTGCAGAACGACATCGATCGCTTCGTGCTCAGCGCGTTGCGCGAGAAGGGACTCGAGCCGTCGCCGCCCGCGGGCAAGGCCGAATTGATCCGGCGCGTCACGTTCGACCTCACAGGGTTGCCGCCTTCGCCAGAAGACGTGCAGGCCTTCGTGCTCGATGAGCGCAAGGAGGCCTATGCCGAACTCGTCGATCGCTTGCTCGCGTCCGAGCAGTATGGCGTGAAGCAAGGTCGCCACTGGCTCGACCTCGTGCGCTACGCGGAGACCAACAGCTTCGAACGCGACAGCGTGAAGCCCGCGGTGTGGCGCTATCGCGATTGGGTCGTCGATGCGCA
>JBEELK010000087.1:0-12267 GCA_041168165.1 Planctomycetota bacterium
GACCGTTGCGCGGCGATGGGGCGGCGACACAACTCGAAGTGCAGTTGCGGCGCGAGTTCAAAGGGATCACGGTCCGCGACCTCGTGTCGGATCTAGGTCTGGACGAGCAATTGCCTGGACGCGTCGCCAGCGCGCTGGAGCACATCCGGCGCGGGGACTACGCCGCTGCGGAGCGTGTGCTGCCAGGGACCTTCGGCACCGTGATCGAAGGTCCGTTTGCTAAGGCTCGTCGGTCGCGTCGGCGCATAGCGCTGTGGATCGTGCTGTCCGCGCTTGCGGCCGCGCTGGCCTCGGCCACGATGACTCTCCTCTAGCCTCGCGCGCGATGCATCCGGCCCAGCGAAATCCCCAACCTGCGCCCCTGGCGCTTGATCCACGTCGCAGCGAGGCGCCCGCGCCGGACGTGAGCGTGGTGGTCCCGATCTACAACGAGCGCGACAACCTGCTGCCGCTGCATTCCGCGCTGACGTGGGCGTTGCGCGACCTTGGGCGCACCTACGAGATCGTGTTCGTCGACGACGGCAGCCGCGATGGCACGCGCCATCTGATGCGCGCGCTGGCTGCGGGCGACCCACACCTGCGGCTCGTATTCTTCCGTCGCAACTATGGGCAGACCGCCGCGATGGCCGCGGGCTTCCAGAAGTCGCGGGGCCGCATCGTTGTGACGATGGATGGCGACCTGCAGAACGATCCGGCCGACATCGGGCGCTTGCTCGAGCGCATCGACGATGGATTCGACGTCGTCTGCGGATGGCGCAAGCATCGGCAAGATCGCGCGGTCACCCGTTTGCTGCCGAGTCGGTTCGCGAACCTGCTGATCGCGCGCGTCACGGGCGCCCGCATCCACGACACGGGTTGCTCGCTGAAGGCGTACCGCGGCTGGGTCGTGCGAACGCTGCACCTGTATTCTGACATGCATCGATTCATGGCCGCGTTGGGCGTCGGCATCGGCGCGCGCATCACCGAACTGCCTGTTCGCCACCATCCGCGTCGCGCAGGCAAGTCGAAGTACGGGCTCGGGCGCATCTTTCGGGTGCTCGCCGACCTGATCGGCATCAAGATGCTGATCAACTTCGCGGCGCACCCGATCCGCTGGTTCTTGTTGCTGTCGCTGCCGCTGTTCTTCGTAGCACCCGCGCTGTTCACGCTGGGCTTCGTCAAGGTCACGGGCGATGGCGATTGGCGTTGGTTCGAGTCCTATGACCTTGCCGCAGTGGCCGCGGGCGCAGTGGCGTTCTTGGTCGCGGGCAACGTGTTCTTGCTTGGCTTCCTCGCAGAATTGCAGATCAAGGTTTCGCGGTTCTTCCGGCAACGCATCTCGGTGACGGCGCGGGAGGCCAGTCGATGAGCGACCACGGACTGGTTTCTGTCGTAGTTCCGATCGGCTCCGCCGAGGCGCAGCCGCACAAGGTATTGCCAGCGCTCTACGACGCGCTGAGCAAGGGTGGCTACCGCTGCGAGTTCGTGCTCGTGCTCGACGGGCCCGTCGGCCAAGTGGAGCGCCACCTCGAACAGATCAAGCTGCCGTGTCCCATCAAGACGGTGCGCTTGCAGGGCGGCGGGCTCGGCGAGTCGATCGCGCTGTCCGCAGGCGTCGCGCGCGCCGACGGCGTCTACATCGTAAACGTTCCGCCCTACCTGCAGACCGAGCCAGAGGACGTGCTGAAAGTTCTGGCCGCGCTGGAAGCGGGCGCCGACTGCGTCGCGACATGGCGCACGCCACGCGTCGATCCGTGGCTCAACCAGCTGCAGTCGCGCCTGTTCAACTTCATGCTGCGCGTCGTGATGGGCATGCCCTACCACGACCTCAATTCGGGCACGCGCGGCTTCCGCAAGCAGGTGCTCGAGGAAGTCAGTGTCTACGGCGAGCTGTATCGCTTCCTGCCCGTGCTCGCGATGCGGCAAGGCTTCCGCGTGGTGGAGGTCAAGGTCCGCCACCGCGAGGAACGCGGCCAAGCGGGGTTCTACGGCGTCGGCGTCTATCTGCGCCGTCTGCTCGACATCCTCGCGATCTCGTTCCTCACGCGATTCACGCAGCAGCCGCTCCGCTTCTTCGGATACGTCGGATTCCTCGGCATGGTGATGGGCGTGGCGCTCGCAGCGCAGCCGCTCTACGGCAAGCTAGTGCTCGGGGACAGTCTTGCGGACCGGCCGCTGTTCGTGATCGGCGCGATCCTCGCCGCGTTCGGCGTGCAGCTGATCGGCTTCGGCCTGATCGGCGAGATCATCATCTTCACGCAGGCCCCCAATCTGCGGGACTACAAGGTCGAAGAAGTGATCGAAGGCGGAGCGGAGTCCATGTCGTCCGATGCGCCTGAGCAGCTGCCTGTGGGTTCGAAGGACGAAGGCACCGCGCTGTCCGATGCACTGGCCATCGCATCGGGGCAACCGGGCACAGGTGGCACCGCGCCCGCAATGCTCGCTGCGCCTTTGCCTTCGCCGGTAGGTCTCGTCGACGAATCGCGGGGCTTCGGTCCAGCGCCATCCACGCAACGCAGTGGAGGAGTCGAGTTCGGCGAACTGCGCGTTCGCGAGCTGTTGCCCGGCGAGGACTCGCGGTGGGATGCGTTCGTCACGCGCCATGCGCAGGGCACGTTCTTCCACCTCAGTGGCTGGCGTCGTTGCGTCGCGGATGTGTTCCATCACGAAGCGCACTACCTCGTCGTCGAGCAGGGCCGTCGTTGGCTCGGCGTGTTGCCGCTGTTCTTGGTCAAGAATCTGCAGCTCCGTCCGCCGTTCGTCGGCCGCAATCTCGTCAGCGTTCCCTACGGCGTCTATGGCGGCGTGCTAGCAGAGTCGCCCCATGCGCAGCAGGCGTTGCTCGATCGCGCCACGGAACTAGGACGACAGTTTGACGCAGGCTTCGTCGAGCTTCGGCATCTCGAAGAGCGGCCCGGCGTGCGCACCAACTCGCATCTGTACGTCACGTTCCGCTGCCCACTGCCAGACAGCCCCGACAAGGTGCTGGCGGCGATCCCCAAGAAGGCGCGCGCAGAAGTGCGGCGCGCGCGCCGCGCGCCCGGCGGCGAAGAAGTGGGACACGGGCTGGTCGTGAAGCCTGACTGCGAGCTCGACGAGTTCTTCGACTTGTTCGCCGAGAACAAGCAGCGGCTCGGCTCGCCGGCCTTGCCGAAGCGTTGGTTCCAAGCGCTGTGCGAGGAGTTCGGCCGCAAGGTGGTGTTCCACCGCGTGGTGGACCCTCAAGGGCGCACGCTCGCAGCCGTGATGAGCTTCTTGTTCAAGGACACCGTCAACGCCTACTACTCCGGCTCGCGGACGGGCATCAACGACACGGGCGCAAACAACCTCGTCTATTGCGGCATCATGGAGTGGGCGGTGCAAGAGGGCTTCGCGCGCTTCGACTTCGGCCGCAGCCGCCTCGATTCCGGTCCGGCCCACTTCAAGAAGAACATGGGCTTCCAAGCGGAGCCGCTGCACTACGAGTATCTGCTCGTGGGCGATGAGGCGCGGCCGCCGGACTTCCATCCGGGCAACCCGAAGCTGGACCTCCCGCGTCGTATCTGGTCCAAGATGCCGACCATGTTCGCCAACCGATTGGGCGCGCGGCTGTCGCGTTTTCTGCCGTGAGCACTCCAGATCCCAAGGGCTCGATTGCTGGTCAGGAGCATCGCGAGACGAAGGCCTCGTTGATCGGCTTCTACCTGAGTTGCGCTGGCGTCGCGATCGGCGCGACTGTCGGCGCTGCAGGGTTTCTGTGGTTCGAGAACATGGTGGGGCTCGGCGTCGGCATTGCGATGACGCTGTTCTGCTCCGTGACGTGTTACACGTCGCTTAGCCGCATGCGCCGCTGATCGAGACGTTGCGGTGGGGAGCCCTGGGGTTCTCCGTTCGTGCGCGCTTGTCGTATGTTGCACGGATCCAGCATGGCCCTTGACGATGACGAACTGACCGCACGACTGCGCGCCGGCGATGACGAACCGTTTGCGTCGTTGTTCGAATCGCAACGCGAACGTCTCCGTCGAATGGTGCACTTCCGCATGGATCCGCGCCTGTTCGGCCGCATCGATCCAGAGGACGTGGTCCAAGAGATCTTCCTCGCAGCACAGCAGCGCCTCTACGCGTTCCGCTCGGACGGGCACCCATTGCCGCTTTGGCTGCGCATGGTGGGGCAACAGACGCTGATCGATTTGCATCGCCGCCATTTGGGGGCGGGCAAGCGCAGCGCTGCTAAGGAACGGGCCTTCGCCAACAGCCAATGTCTGTCTGGGTTTGTCGCCGGCACGTTGACGTCCCCGAGCCAGGCAGCGATCCGCGACGAGTGGAAGAAGCAACTCACCGAAGCGTTGGAGTCGATGGACGAGATCGACCGTGAGGTGCTGACGCTGCGACACTTCGAGGATCTGTCGAACAAGGAGGTCGCGGATTTGCTCGGCATTGGCGAGAACGCCGCGAGCAATCGCTACGTGCGTGCGTTGACGAGGCTCAAGGGGCTGCTCGGCGGCTTCGCGCAGCCGTGAGCGACTTCAAAGGCAACCCATCGGACGACAAGCGCGACCCGCTCGACGTGCTGAGCGAGGCCTTCCTCGCTGCAGTGCGACGCGGTGAGCCGATCACTCCAGAGGGTTTTGCAGCGCAGCATCCCGAGGGCGGCGCAGAACTGCGCGACCTCTGCGAGACGCTGCTGATGCTCGAAGGAGCCAAGCGCGATCGCGAGACGTCGGCAACCGGCGGTCGCAGGTTGGTGTTGCCGCAGTTGGAGCGCCTTGGCGACTACCGCATCGTGCGCGAGGTTGGCCGCGGTGGCATGGGCGTCGTGTTCGAGGCGGTGCAGGAGTCGCTCGATCGCCGCGTGGCGCTCAAGGTCATGCCGCAGGCGAGCCTCCTGTCCGGCAATCAACTCGAGCGCTTCCGTCGCGAGGCGCAGACCGCGGCGCGGTTGCACCACACGCACATCGTGCCGGTGTTCGACAGCGGCGAGGCCGATGGGCTGCACTTCTACGCGATGCAGTTCATCGACGGCGAAGGGCTCGATGCGGTGGTCAAGGCGCTGCGCAAGGAGCCGCGGCCGGAAGGGTCGCAGGCATTGCGCGATCGCTTCCGACTGGCCGCGAGGATCGGTGCGGATGTCGCGGATGCGCTGCACCACGCGCATGAGCACGGCGCGCTCCATCGCGACGTGAAGCCCGCGAACTTGCTGCTCGATCGCGAGGGCCATGTGTGGGTCACGGACTTCGGGCTCGCGAAGGCGTTGGAGCAGAACGGGCTCACGAACACGGGCGATGTGCTAGGCACGCTGCAGTACATGGCCCCGGAGCAGTTCGCGGGTCGCTACGACGCGCGAAGCGAGGTCTACGCGCTCGGCGTGACGCTGTGGGAGTTTGCGGCGCTTCGTCCCGCGTTTGCGGCGGAGTCGCGCGGCGAGCTCGTGGATCTCATCCGACAAGGCAAGTGCGCACCGCTGCGTCGCGTTGCGCCGTCGGCTCCGCAGGACTTCGAGACCATCTTGTCGCGCGCGATGGCAGTCGATCCCTCGCATCGCTACGCGAGCGCCGCCGAGTTGGCGAGCGACCTGCGCGCGTTCCTCGAGGATCGTCCCATTGCAGCGCGTCGCCAGACGGGTCTGCAGTTGTTGTGGGCGTGGTGTCGTCGCAACCGCGCGTTGGCGGGTTCGCTCGCGACGGCGGCAGCAGCGATCGCGGTCGCGGCGGTCGTCGGCTGGGGCTCGTATTGGACAACGCGCGATGCGCTGCAGCAGGCACAAGTGAGCGAGTCGGTGGCGCGCGAAAAGGAAGCCGCCGCGCTGCAGGCAAGCGAGCGCGATCGCGCCAACCTCGCGGACTCGCTGCAGGTATTCGAGGATGTGTTCGACACGATCGTCGGGCCCGATCCGCTCGACGCATTGCTGGAAGAGGCGGATGGCGAAGGCTCCACGGTCGCGGCCGAGCGCCCGCCGGTGGATGGCGCGAGCCTCGCACTGTTGCAGCGCATGCTGGAGTTCTACGACCGATTTGCGGAGCGCAACCGCGACAACATGGCGCTGCGGCAGCAGACGGCGCGCAGTTACGCGCGCGTCGGCGCGATTCAACAACGGCTCGGCGCCAACGACCAAGCGGTGGCGGCTTACGAGCGAGCGGTTGCGTTGCTGCGTGAGGGCAAGGATGCGGAGCAACGAAGCGAACTCGCCGCAGTGCTCCAAGAGTTTGGGCAAGTGCAGGCTCGACTCGGCCAGCCTCGTATTGCTGCTTCGTGTTACGCCGAATCGTTGGAGGTGTTGTCGCGCGCATCGGGGGACGCCACGCGCAATGACCGGAGGCTCTCTGCGCGCGCGCACTATCTGCTCGCAACGGCTCCTGGCTTTCGCGAGGGCCGGGACGCGAATGGGCGGCGTGGGCCTTCCGGTTCGCGGCCGGGGCAGGAGGAACGTGGTGCAGGTCGTCGCATGGGCAACCGCGAAGGACGCGGCGATCCCAATCGCAATGCGCCGCCAGAAGCCAATCCGGGCCAGTTCTTGCGCGAGGCAATGGCGCAGCAGCGATTTGACCAACTGCGGCAGCAGGCGAAGTCCCATCTCGATGCAGCGATTGCGACGCTGGACGCGCTGCTCGCAGAATCGCCAAGCGACGCGGATTCGTCATTCCTGCGAGCGCGATGCTTGATCGAGATCGGTCGCCACGGCCAATGGGTTGCGAGTGGATCAATACCGGATCCCATCGCCGAGGCGGCAGACATCCTTCGTCGCTTGGTGCAGGAGCATCCGCACAACGACGCGTTTCGCTTTGCTCTGTGCGAGGCCTTGGTGCCGCGCAGTCGCGGACGCGGCGTCCCAGCCCCGATGCCTCGTGTCGACCTGGCGGAAGCGATTGCAAACGCGCGAGCGTTGGTTGCGCAGAAGCCGCAGCACCTGGAGTACCAAGCAGTGCTTGCTCGTGTGCTCAGCATGCAAGGCGCGAAGTTGCATGAGTCCTCGGTGCAGAAGGACCCGAAGGCGGGCATTCCAGAACTCGAGGAAGCGCTGGCGATCAATCGTGCCATGAGCACGGCAAACGTCGCTAGCGATGCGCGCTTTGCCATGGAGCAAGTTCAGACGCTGCGGCGCTTGCTGCGCGCAGAGTTGGATTCGGGCGACCTAGAGAGCGCGCGAGGGCACGGTCGCGAGATCGTTGCGTTGCTCACTGCGACGATGCGCGATGGTTCGCTGCCGCCGCGCGGTGACGATCGTCTTGGCGATCTCCCGCAGCTGTTCGAGCGAATTGGCATGCAGGACGCGTTGCGCGAACTGCAAGACGCCGAGCGTCGCCGTCGCTGATCTACGTCGGTTCGATCAGGCGAAGATCGCGCTCGCGACCTTGCCGTGCACGTCGGTGAGGCGGAAGTCGCGACCCGCGTGCCGGTACGTGAGGCGCTCGTGGTCGAGGCCCAGCAAGTGCAGCAACGTTGCGTGCAGGTCATGCACGTGCATTGCGTCTTGCTGCGCGTAGTAGCCGTAGTCGTCCGTGCCGCCGTAGGAGAAGCCAGGCTTCACGCCGCCGCCCGCGAGGAAGTGGGTGAACCCGTGCGGGTTGTGGTCGCGACCCGTGCCGCCTTCGCTCGTCGGCGTGCGACCAAACTCGCCGCCCCACCAGACGAGCGTGTCCTCGAGCATCCCGCGCTGCTCGAGATCGGTCAGCAACGCCGCAATGGGCTGATCGACTTCGGCGGCGTTCTTCGCATGGTCCGCCTGCAGGTTGCCGTGTTGGTCCCACTTGTAGCTGTGGGTGACCTGAACGAAGCGCACGCCGCGCTCGAGCAAGCGCCGCGCCATCACGCACTGGCGACCGAAGTTCTCGGTTCGTTCGTCGTGGAGGCCATACAGCGTCTTGGTCGCTTCCGATTCGCTGTCGGTGTCAAGCGCTTGGCTCGCCTCCATCTGCATGCGGAACGCGAGTTCGAACGTCGCGATGCGCGAGCGCAGCGCCGCATCCTCTTGGCGGGAGGCGGCGTGCTCGCGGTTGATGGTGGCTAGCAGATCGAGTTGCTGGCGCTGCACATCGCGGCTCGCCCCGTCGCGGCGCAGATAGCGGACTCCAGCTTCCTTCGCCTTCGTGCTCGCGTTGCCGAGCGGCGTGCCTTGGAACAGCGGCGGCAGGAACGCAGACGACCAGTTGTTGACCCCGCCGTGTCCGAGCGTCGGGCAGATCGTGACGAACCCTGGCAGGTCTTGGTTCTCGCTGCCGAGGCCGTGCAGCGCCCAGCTCCCGATGCTCGGCCGGACAAACGTGTCGCTGCCGGTGTGGATCTTCAGTAGCGCGCCGCCGTGCGCGTCATTGCTGCCGTGGAGGCCCTTCAAGAAGCAGATGCGATCGACGCAGCGCGCGATGTGCGGGAACAGTTCGCTGACCCATGCGCCCGACTGGCCGTGCTGCTGGAAGCGGAAGGGCGAGCCAAGCAGGTTGCCCGTTTCGGCGAACGTCACGCGGGGCTTCGCGAATGGCAGCGGCTTGCCATGGTCGCGTTGCAGCAGCGGCTTGTAGTCGAAGGTGTCGACCTGCGACGGGCCGCCGTGCATGAACAAGAACACGATGCGCTTCGCGCGCGCCGCGTGGTGCGGCAAGCGCGGAGCAAGCGATGGCTCATCGTGCGAGTTCTTGGCGGGCGTCGCGTCCGCCTTGAGCATGTCAGCAAGCGCGAACATGGGCAGCGAGGCTACGGATGCGCGCAGCAAGTCGCGGCGAGACACGGCGGCATGCTCGGCGCAGCGATGGGAAGGATGGGCGTCATGGCGCATGGCGTAAGTCTCAATCGACGTAGACAAACTCGCTGGTGGCAAAGAGCGTCTGGCACAGGCCAGGCCAACCTTCCTCGCTTGGCGCCGTGCTGAGCCAAGCTTCCGCTGCCGCACGTTCGTTCGCGGATGGAGAACGCTGCAGCGCGCGTCGCCAGATCCATTCGATGCGCGCATCCGCCGCGGGCGCTGCGTTCGCGGCTGCCGTGGCAAAGGCGCTGCGTTGCGCGAGCACGAAGGGGCTGTTCATCAACAACAGGGCTTGTAGCGACACCGCGCTCTCCGGCCGCTGCTCGATGTGGACGCTCGGGTCCGCGTAGTCGAACACGGTGAAGAGGTCGTACATCGCGTTGCGGATCACCGGCAGGTAGATCGAACGACGCGGCGCGTCGTAGCGCGCGCCGTCGCCGGACTGGTCGTTGGTGACGTAGCCGCGATTGCCGACGGCGAGCAGGTTGCCGCCGCGCGCGAGGTCGAGAGTGCCCGCCGTGAACAAGATCGCGTCGCGGATCGCTTCGGCCGGCAATCTCGGTCGCGACCACCGCCAGTGCATGCGATTGTCGGGATCTTGCGTCGCGGCGACGTCGTCTGCGCGCGCTTGTTGTTGCCATGCGTCGCTGAGCACGATGGTGCGCAGCAGGCTGCGCATCGACCAACCGTTGGCGACGAAGCTCGCCGCCAACTCGTCGAGCAGTGCGCGATGGCTCGGTTCCTCGCCGCGCATGCCGAAGTTGGATTCGCTGCGCACGAGGCCTTCGCCGAACGCGAACTGCCACAGTCGATTGGCGGCGACGCGAGGCGTCAGCGGGTTCTTGGCATCGAAGATCCACGCGGCGAGCGCCAGGCGTCCGCTGCCTTTTCCGATCGCGGGCGAAGGCAACGCATCGGCGAGCGCCGACAGGAAGCCGCGAGGCGTCTTCTCCGCCGCGAGCGCGAGATGGTTGCCGCGAACGTGCACCGGAAGGTCCACGGGTTCGCCCTCTGCTACGCACATTGCGCGATCAAGCTCTGCAGGGATCGCAAGCCGCGCGGCCTCGACGGCATCGTGCAAGCGCTTTCGCTGCTGCGCTGCGTCGTCGGGAAGTTGGATGGCCTGCTCCTTCTCCGTGAGTTCGAGAATGCCGCCAAAGCCGTGCAGCATCTTGTGCCAAACGGCGCCGTCGCCGCTCGCGGGCGGCCGCGTCTTGTGGCGGACGAGCGGCAGCAATCGGTCCTTCCACGCAGCCAGCGCGTGGCTGCGCGCGGCATCGTTGGAGGCACCGTGCATCTCCTTGCCGATCGGATGCTGCGAGTCCGCCAGCGCATACGTTGCGTTGCGAACGAGTGGCGCAAGGTCGCCGTCGTTCGCCATCGCGGACACGGGGATCAACATCCAGCGATCGATGTGCGGAATGTGCGCGCCCGCCGCGGTGAGGCGCAGGCGATGCGCGCCCTGCGAAAGCGCGAGCGTGCCCGCGCGAATCCAACGCTGCGCGTCTGGCTTCCAGCCGCCGGTCTTCTCCGCGCATGCGTCGGAAATGGCGCGTTGTCCGTCGATCCAAACGTGGAGCGGACGAGTCTCTTGTGCAGCGAGCCGCACGAGGAGCGCGTAGTCGCCGCCATCGCACGCGATGTCGTAATCCGCAAACTGCTCGCCCGCGCTTGCGGTGTGCAGCACGACGCAGCCTTCGGCGCCCCAATTCGAGCCGTCCGCGCCCAAGTTGGTCGCATCGGCGCTCTCGGCTTGGCGCGCAATCACATGCGGCGCCAACTCGATCGCATTGCGCAGCGCGGGCTCGAACTGCTGTTCGAGGCGCGTCGCAAGCTGCTCCTGCTGCGACTTGTCAAACGCGGCGAGCGCCTTCTTGGCGGCTTCCCAACTTTGCGCGGCGGCGTCGCGCGCCGCTGCTGCCGCGGGCGTCGCGATGGGGCGTTCGAGCCATTGGCTCACGTGGTCGAGCGACTGGAACGAACGGCTGCTCTTGAAGATCCCCGCCAGTGCGTAGTAGTCGCGCGTGGGCACGGGATCGAACTTGTGGTCGTGGCAGCGCGCGCAACCAAGCGTGAGGCCCAAGAACGTGCGACCGACGAGATCGACCTGCTCGTCGACCGTGTCGAGCACGAGCTTCTCCTTGTCCTGCTCCGCCAGCATGCGCGGCCCGAGCGCGAGGAAGCCCGTCGGCACGATGCGGTCTCGCGGCTCTGCAGGATCGTCGTCGGGCAATACGTCGCCGGCGAGTTGCAGCGTGCCGAAGCGGTCGTACGGCATGTCTTGCAAGAACGCGTCGATGACCCAATCGCGGTAACGCCATGCGTTGCCGAACGCGAGGTTCTCGTCGAGGCCGTTGCTGTCGCTGTAGCGGGCGAGATCGAGCCAGCGGCGCGCGAGGTGCTCGGCGCATTGCGGCGACGCGAGCAGGCGATCAACTTCGGCGGCAAACCTCGCAGGCGTGGGATCGGCGCAGAAGGCATCGATCTGTTCGGCGGTGGGCGGCAAGCCCGTCAGCACGAGCGCCGCGCGGCGCAGCAGCGTGCGTGGGTCCGCGCGATCCGCCATTTGGAGGCCATGCTCCTTCAATCGCTCGCGCAGCATCGCGTCGATGCGAGCGCTGTCGATCGGCCGTTGGATGGCGGGAAGCGGCGCAGCGGACCAGAGGACCTGGTCCATGCAGGCTTGCGAGGCCAGGGGAGCGCTGGCCGCCGCACATGCGAGAAGGGCGCGAAGCATGGCGGCTGTTCAGCCTAGCCTTGCCCGACGCGCCCCGTCAGCCCCAACTCTTCCCTTTCGCGAGCTTCTTGCGGCTCTGCGCTTGTGACCTTGGCTCAGACCGCTACGCAACAGCGCATGCATTGCGCAGCCTCTGCGACATGTGGTTTGTTCTTCGCGTTGCTCGCGTCGTGCGCGAACGCGCCGACGGATCGCGCTGCGGTCGTTTCCTGGAGCGTGCAGTCGATTGGCGGCGATGTCAGCCTGCGCGCCGTCTCCGCGCCGAGCGAGCAAGTCGTGTGGGCCAGCGGCTCGAAGGGGACCGTGATTCGCACTGTGGATGGCGGCGCGAGCTGGGTTCGGTGCGCGCCACCGGATGCCACCGCGTTCGACTTCCGTAGCTTGGTTGCGTTCGACGCGAATCGCGCCGTGATCGCGACGGCGGGAACTCCTGCTCGAGTCTACCGAACGGACAATGGCGGCTCGTCTTGGCGCCTCGCGCACGAGGATGCGCGCGAGGCCGCGTTCTTCGATGCGATCGCGTTCGCGGATGACGAACGCGGATACCTGATCGCCGACCCGATTGAAGGAGCGTTGCCGTGGATGGAGACGCGCGACGGCGGCGCAACGTGGCAACCGATCCCGGATGCGTTCCTGCCGAAGCCACACGAGGGCGAGGCGATGTTCGCGGCGAGCTGCAGCTGCGTTCGCGCGCGCGGGGACGATCTCTGGGTTGTCACGGGCGGGACGAAGAGTCGGCTGTTGTCGTCATCGTCGCGGGGCCGCGGGTTTGCGAGTCGTTCGTTGCCGATGCTGCAAGGCGTCGCATCGCAAGGTGCGTTCTCGATCGCGCTCGTTG
>JBEELK010000088.1:0-43018 GCA_041168165.1 Planctomycetota bacterium
CGCTCCTTGATCTCGAACCAGATTCCGAGCCCTCGGCAACGGAGCCGTTCTTCAACAGGCTGCTGAGGCACCTCGTCAGTTGAGGCAGACGCGGAATCGCAATCCCGCCGAAGCCGACAACGTGCCGCCGATCGAGCCCGCGTCAAACGCAGCGGTCTGCGCATAGACGAAGAGGTTGTCGAGGAACGGATCGTTGGGGATCGAAATCGGGAACGACGCGGAACCCGCGCCAGCAACGCCAGCAGCGCCGCTCGTGGCATTGGTGACGACGAAGCCGTTGGTCGTATCGACGAGCACCTGCACGCCGAGCGCTGGGAAGCTCGTCTGCGCAAAGCCGACTGCGAGCAGCGCGAGCGAGCCGCCAACGCATTGCGACGCATCAAGGCTCGGCGAGCCGCCGAGGCGCGGCACTCCGTTCAATGCGAGTTGCGGAATGATGCTGCCTGTGCCAGCCGTGCCTGCGCCAAACGACGTCGCGGGCACGAAGTCCGACTCGCGGCCGATCTCGATGTCGTCGAGCTGCCAGCCGCCGGCAATGTTGGTCGCGTTGCTCAGCAACTCAAACCGGATCTGCAGAGTCGACGCGACATTGGCGATGGCCGAGATGTCATGCTCGACCAACGTCCACGCCGTCTCCGCAGTCAGCGACGGCACCGTCGCCACGAGCGTGCCATTGACGAGCACGCGCCCGGTGTCGCCAGTGTTGAACGAAGCCCACCGGCGGTAGCGCAGGCGCAGCCCTTGCTCGCCATTGGTGGCGATCACGGGCGACTGGAGCCAACTGCTGACGTTGTTTTGGTAGCTGCCATTGAAGCCAACGCCGCCGAGGTCGGTGCCCCAGCACGCGGTGCCCGAGTAGGCAGCGCCGGGGTCCGCCCATGCAAAGCCGCCGGACGTGCCCGAGCGGCCCGCGGGCGCGGCACGCTGCCAGTCATCCTGCGTCGTCACGAAACCGTGGGTCCAACCTGGATCCGTTTCACAGTTGTCGAAGAACGCGCGGACTCGCGTGCCGACGAAGAATTCATAGTCGCCGGTGTTGGGCAAGCGACGCGAGCCGACGCTGTCTTGGCACTCGAGGTGGTAGCGAATCGTCTGCGGCGCGTTCTGCGCTGGGATCTGGCCCGCGTAGAGCGTGGGCGCGCCCGTCGAGACCATGGGCACCGTGACTGGCGCGCCATTGCCGATGCGGTAGACGAGGTTGACTGCGCTGAGCGGATTGGTGCCGGTCACCCGAGCGGCAACCGAGTAGTTGCTGTCTTCGATGCCATTGTCCGCGATCGGCGTGTGCTGGATCGCGAGGTCCGTGATCTGCGGGCGCACGACGTAGAGGCCCGTCGAGATGTCGCTCATCAACACGATGCCCGACGGCAAGAACGGGTAGCAGCCCCACGCGCCGTTGAAGCCGCCCGTGGCGCCCGGCCACGTGTCATACGACGCAACCTCGACCGGCGCGCTCGGGTTGCTGATATCGATGCAGCGGTAGCCCTCGGTGTACCACGAGCAGTGCACGAGGTTTCCGATGATGTAGGCGTTGTGAATCACCGAGCCCTGATTGGTCGTGTACTGACCAAGAGCAACGGGCGCCGCCTTGTTGGTGATGTCGTAGATCTTCAGGACGCTGCCGGTGACCTCGTCGGTCGTCACCGCGATCGTCGCGGTGTCATTGATCCACGCGTTGTGCGTGAACACGCCCGGAGTCGTCGTGTTGCTGATCGTCGGGCTCGGCAGGACCGTCGCGTCCATGATCCGGAACTGCCCGTTGTAGATCATCGAGCCGTAGCCGTAGCCGTTCTTGACCAACAGGTCGTGGAAGTAGGTCGAGTTGGGGTTTGTCGCGTTGCGCGGCAGCAAGTTGCCAATCAGCGGCGGATTGGTCGGGTTGGCCGCGAGGTCAAACACCGGCACGCCAGCGCTCGTTCCATTGCAGTAGAGGCGACCCGTGCCCTGGTCGATCGTCAGCGTATGGCTGTTGTTAAACACCGTGGCGCCAACCGTGCCGAGCAGCACCGGCGCGTCGGGATTGACAAGGCTTACCACCTGGAACCCGCCCGCGGCCTCGGTGCCGATGTAGCAGTACGTTCCATACGTCTCGCAATCGCGCCATGTCGACGTCGGGCCGGTGATGAACGCACGTTCCACCGGAGCATTCGGGATCGTCACGTCGATAAACGCCGTGCCCGTCGTGCACATGAGGATCGCGTATTCCTTTCCGTTCGGCGCGACGTAGCCCCAAATGTCGTTGTAGGGCGCGTGCTGGTTCATCGTGGCCAGCAACTGGCAATTGACGCCTTGCGCAAAGAGGGGAGAGGTGGCGATCAGTGCGATCGCAGCGGCGCGTAAGAGCATGGGAGAGATGTGCGGCGGGTGCAGGAACCGCAAGGTGCGCCACGATACGGCGCACATCGCACCCGACAAGGCGCAGAGCCTCGCCAACGCGCTGCCTTCTTCCCATCGCGTGCGGCGGACCGCACGCGCATTCCGGTCACTCGATCGCTTGGATGCGGCCGCCGCGCGGCAGCGTCACTTCGGGCCCGTAGGGCAGCTGCGACCACGTCGCCGACGCGAAGTAGAACTCCCACGACAAGAACGCGGGGTCGTTGGGCATCGTCATCGTGACGTTGGTCTGACCAAACGTGAGCCAGATCGTCTCCGCGCCCAAGGTCTCGCCGTAGTAGCGGAACGGCTCTTCGGTCGTGTTGGGCTGCTCGACGCCGACCGCCATGACCCAGAAGTTCCACACGCCCTGGGGCGCGTCGCTCGACAGATCAAACGTGCCGCCGAGGTCGACGTGCGTCGGCGACACCGACGCTTGCGACAAGAACCGGCCGCCCGCTGCCTGCGTCTCGCTGACGAAGCCGCTCATCGAAGCGCCGCTGCGCCAGCAATCCTGCATCGCCACGGGAGCGAACAGCGACCGCCCGGCGACCGAGCTGTTCACGAGCTCGCAACTGCGCAACCGCAGCGCGCTGCGCGCGGTCGACGGAACGACGAGCTGGCAGTTCGCGTAGTGATTCTGCGCGATGTTGGGCAGCGAGCCATCGCAGTCGAACGTGACGACGCCGTTGCGGTAGACGTTGTTTTGCTGCCACACGCGCTGCGTGAACAGGTTGCAGCGGACCAGCACGTCCCCGAGGAACTCCATCTCGCTGCCGTGCACGTCGAACAGCGCGTTCTTGGGACCGACCGCGAGCGCCTTCTGGCCGAGGCCCGCAGCGAGCGTGCTGTGGTGATGGTGCACCATCGTCATGCCGAGCGCGTTGCCCTGGATGTCGACTGCGTCGCCGCTCGTCGAGATGTCGCAGTGGAGCAAGCGCACCATGTATTGCTGGTTGCCGGTCGGCGCGCGTTGCACGCGCAAGAACTGTTGACCCTGCTTGAACTCGCTGCGATCGAACATCGCCATGCTCATCGCGCCGCCCGAAGCGCTAACGGACGCCTCGCAGCCGGTCTGCACCGCGTCGAAGTGGCAGTGCATCGCGTGGAGCATCGAGAACCCGCCAACGCCTTGGTCGTCGATCAAGATCGCGCGCTGCAGGTTATGGAACTCGCAGTGATGCAGCATCACGCTCGAACGCGCATTGCCGGTCGCCGACAGGCGCACCGCCGCGGTCGTTTGGCCGTGCATGTCGCAATCGTCGATGCGCGCCATCAGCGCCTCAATCAGCCCGCCCTGCGTCGTCTCCACGTCGAATGCGACCTGCCCGCTCGTGATGTGCAGGCCTGCCACTTCGCAGCGATGCGTGCGCAGCGTGAACACGTTGCCAAACGGCCCGCCATCGACAACGACGCGCGTCGCCAAATGGCCATGCCCCACCACCATCGCGTGCACATGCACGAAGGAGCCAGCTTGCCCCGTGATCGGCGTCAGCGACCCTTCGAGCGTGATCATCGGCGTGACCATCGGGTCCATCTCGACTTCATCGACGAACGAACCGAGGCCCGTCACGTTCGCAGCTTCCGCCGGCGACAGCTGCGCGAGCGTCAGCGAACCATTGGCGAGCCGGATCGCCTCGTCGAGCGACAACTGCGCGTCGCCGAGCGTGCCATGCGACATCGAATCGATGACGTGCGCCGTGAGGCCGCCGCCCAAGCCAGACTGGGGCGCGATGGCAGACAGCAGCAACGAAGTAGCGAAGGGGATGAGCATCGGAGATTTCGGTGAGGGGCGGGGCGCAGAGCCTAGTGCCTCTGGATCCGGCGCGCTGCCCCCCGCTCATGTCCTCTCTCCCGAAGCTTCGCAGCCTGGAACTCGGACTCATCACCAACTCACGGCGGCATGGCACTTGCACCCGCAGGGGAACGGACCGCCGAAACGATGCTCGCGACACCACCCGCCGGCCCCCTTGCCCTCATCGCCTTCGCGTTTGTCGCGACCTGTGCGAGCGCACCCGCTCAAACGGATCGAGCACTAACGCTCGTAACGCCACCCAGAGTGGGCCGTGCGGCGAAGTGGCAGATGCACCACCCAACGACTGCCGCGGGCAACGTCGGCTGGTTGCTGTTCTCAGAACCCTTTGCGGCTGAGATCCCCTACCTGCCTCTTGCTAGTAGCGGACTCTCCTCCAACGGGTCCCTGCGCATCGACGCGCTGCGATTGCTCCACAGCGAAGCGTTCCAACTCGACGGCACGGGCATTCGCCCTTGGGCCATCTTCGTGCCGCCGGACGCGCAACTGCTCGGATTCGCGTTCGATGTGCAAACAGTCGACCTGCAAGGCAGCTCGCTGCAATGGTCTGACAACGATCTCGAACTCGTGGTGCAACCGAACGAGACGGGCTTTGACATCGAACTCATGCGCATCCCTGCGGGCACCTTCCAAATGGGAGCATCCTCAGTCGCAACGGCTCAGGCGGTTGAGTATCCGCAGCACGCCGTGACGATCTCGGAGACCTTTTGGATGAGCAGGACCGAGATCACGCAAGGGCAATACACGGCGGTGATGGGCATCAATCCCTCCGTCTACACCGCGACGGCGATTCCCAATCGCACCCAGTTGCCGGTCGAGAGAGTCAGCTACCTAGACGCGGTCGCATTCTGCCAGATCCTGAGCGCAAGAGAGGCTGCAGCAAATCGCCTTCCGACAGGGTCCAAGTATCGCCTGCCCACCGAAGCAGAATGGGAATACGCGTGCCGTGGCGGAACAACGACGGACTTCGCTGTTGGAGCAGGCACGACCAACGGATGCAGCGACGCCAACTACGGTGGCTGTGTATTTCGGCCGCTACCGGTCGGTAGCTATGCCTCCAATGCATTTGGACTATGCGATATGCACGGCAATGTTGCGGAGTGGTGCCTCGACTCGTGGGCTCTCTCTGCCAACTATCCAAGCGTCCCCACCAATGACCCGATCTCCACGACCGGCGGCTTCCGAGTCGTGCGCGGCGGGGGCTTTCTTAACGGCCCCAATTTCTGCCGTAGCTCGTATCGCTGGGCAGACGCGACAACGGCTCGCAGCCCCATGCTTGGATTCCGCATCGTTCTCGTGACGCACTGACCACCCCATGATCCGCAGCACATTTGGCATCGTGATCCCCTGGATGCTCACCGCATGCGCGACTTCCACGCTCGGCGGCCGCGTCACGACCTTGCCGCCGCCCGCGCTCACCGGCGAAGCGCTCGCGCTCGCGCGCGCCAGGATCGCGCAGCTCGATGGATCAACCGGGCCAAGCCAACTGCACGGGTCGCCCGGCAGCGCCACGATGCACGATGGCACAGTGGTCCACTATGACCGATACCTCCTCGTCGGCTCGTCGCTGCAGAAGGACCGCGCACGCGAGTTCGATGCGTTCGTCGAAGAGCTCACGAAGAAGGGCGGCGTCTACTTCTGCGTCGAGATGCGCGACGGCGGCAAGCCGACCAAGATCCTGTTCGTCGCCGACGGCAAGCGCGTGATGACGAGCACGCTGCAGTGGTAAGAGCCGCTCCTTGACGGCTTCTTGACACCTGCGCGGAAGGACTCGGTAGACAAGCGCGTCGCATGCGGCTTGAGCGCCGCCTACTCAGAACCGTGAGCCGCAACGACACACGCAAGAGCAACACGCCACAGACGTGGCTGGCATGGCTCGGAGGAGCTGCGCTGCTCGCGGTCGTAGCGCAGTCGTGGCGTGCGGCCACGTTGGAGCAGACGGCGATGCAAGCGGAGGTCGCGCGGTCGATGGCGATCGCCGAAGACATCCTGCGCGCTGCGCCAGCCTCTCGCGCAGTGTTTGACCTCGCGAGCAAAGGGCATTCGGCGCAACTGCGCGATGGCGCGATCGCGATCCCTGACGACGTGCATTGGCTGCATGCTGCGCCCTCGCCACTCGACGAGGACGCGGTCGTCGCCGATCGACTCGCGCGCGCGGCGAAGGCGGAGTTTGCAGACCATGCCCCGACTGCTGCGCGAGGCGAATACGACGCGCTGCTCGCGGGACCGCTGCTGCCGTGCCAGCGCATCGTGGCTCTGGCCGCCGCAGCGTGGCAGAGCGAGCGAGAAGCTGACGCGGAGCGACTCGCATCGCTTGCCGCGCAACTCGATGCGCTGATTCCAGAACTGCAGCCCGCAGACCTCGCTCGCCCCGCGCTCTCGCGCGCAATGGCCGCGGCGTTGCGATTGCCTCGCGACCGCGAACCCGAATGGGCGCAGCGGCTCGCGCCGTTCTTGCCCGAGGCGGACGCCGCGGGACTCACCGGGTCCTTTGTGGCTGCGCACGAAGCGACGATCGCTCGCCGCCGCGCGTTGTTGCGCATCGAAGCTGCGCTGAACGATGCGCGAAGAACCGCGAACGCTCCGTCGATCGCGCGCACCAGGGAAGGCGCGCTGTGGACGCTGCCGCTCAGTACTGGGACGAGCCTAGCTGCGATCGTGGAGCCAGCATCGTTCGTCGATGCCATCACACTCGCAGGCGAAGCAGGCGCGTTGCCGCGTTGGCCGTGGCTTGTGCAAGCCGAGTTGCACGATGGCGACTCGCCGCCCTTCGCAGGCATCCCGTTCGTGCGCGGACTCGCGCCCACGGCGCGCGATCCGTTCTCGGAGTCCGCGCAGTTGTGGCCCTTTGCGACCGCGGCGCTCGCGTTGCTGTTTGCCGCCGCGTGGCGAGCACAACGGCGCGCCGCCATGCGCGAACGCGATGCGATGACAGCGCAGGCCGAGTTCTTGACCAACGTCACGCATGAGCTCAAGACGCCGCTCGCGTCGATCCGCTTGCTCGGCGAAATGCTCGCCGAAGGCCGCGCGAAGGGCCGCGAGCGCGAGTACCACGCGATGCTCAAAGCGGAGTCCGCGCGCTTGTCGACCTTGGTCGAAAGCGTGCTCGATCTCGGCCGCACCGAGCGCGGCGAACGCGCGCTGTCCGTTCGCGACTTCGATCTCGCGGAAGCAGCGCGCGAGTCGGCGGCCCTCCTCGATCCGCTGCTCGCGAGCGAAGGGCGCACGATTGCGTTCTCGGCGCCACAGACCACCAGCGCGATGATGGCGCGCGGCGATCGCGATGCGGCAACGCAAGCGCTCGTCGCCGTGCTCGACAACGCGCGCAAGTATGGCCGCGGCCAGGTCGACATCGCCGTCACTGCCGACGCGGAGAGCATGCGCGTCGAAGTGCGCGACCGCGGCGACGGCGTCGACGCCAGCGAGCGCGAACGCATCTTCGAGCGCTTCGTTCGCGGCGCGCGCCATCGCCACGGCAGCACGCCGGGCGCGGGCATCGGCCTCTATCTTGCGCGCGCCGTGTTGCGCCAACTCGGCGGCGACCTCGCGGCCGTCTCGCCCGACGACGGCATCGGCGCGCGCTTCGTCCTCACCTTGCCCAAGAGCCCTCACGCATGAACTTCCGACTCTTGCTCGTCGAAGACGACCGCACGCTGCGGACTGCGCTCTGCGACGCGTTCTCGGGCGAAGGCTATGAAGTGCGGGCCGCCGCGGATGGACACGAAGCGCGCGCGATCTTGCGCAGCGAACGGTTCGATCTCTGCGTCTTCGACGTGATGTTGCCGGGGCCAAGCGGGCTCGAGCTGTTGCGCGAGCTGCGGCAGCGCGACGCAGACACGCCTGCGTTGTTGCTGACCGCGCGCGGATCTGAAGGCGACAAAGTGCTCGGCCTAGAACTCGGCGCCGACGACTACGTCACCAAGCCCTTCTCGTTGCGCGAGCTGCTCGCGCGCTGCAAGGCGATGCTGCGGCGTCGCGCGCGCGATGAGCGAGCAGCGGAGCAGCAGTTTGCGATTGGCGAGTCGATGGTCGATCTCGCCGCGTTCACGATCACGAAGAAGGACCGCGCCGAAGCACTGTCGCCAAAGGAGGCGGCGATGCTCGCGCTGTTGCGCAGAGAGCATGGCCGCGCCGTGTCGCGCGCTCGCTTCCTCGCAGAAGTCTGGGGCGGCGACCAGTTCGTCGGCGATCGCACGATCGACACGCACATGCTCAACCTGCGCGCCAAAGTCGAAGCGGACCCGAAGGCGCCCGTTCACCTGCTCACCGTGCACGGCGTCGGCTACCGGCTCGTGTGCGATGCGTGAGCACAGCGACCTTGACGAATCGTTGACACCGAACTGACCGACCGCGGACCGCAATGCGTCGACTTCGCCGTCGGATGAGGACCATGAACAAGATCACGTTGTCGTTGCTCGCATGCGCGTGTGTCGCGCCTCGAGCGTTGCCAGCACAGGACCCAACCCAAGACGACCTTCGCAAGCAGGTCGCTGCGGTGATCGCCGTCGAAGAGCAGAAGGGTGATCTCGCCGAGGCCGAGCGCCTGTGGCGCAAGATGCTCGACGACGCCAACACGACTGTGCCCCTGCGCGCATTCGCCAACCAGCGGCTCGGCGCGTTGCTGCAGCGCCTTGGCCGCAACGAGGAGGCAAAGCCGTTCTTGGATGCAGCGCAGAACGCGAGCCACATCCTGATCACGCCATCGGTCGCGCAAGACCCGGCCGATCGCGCGCGAGAGACCGCGCTCGGCGAGCAAGCTAAGAAGATCGTGGCTGCCGTAGGGTTCGTCAGCGACGAGCAGCGCGCGGAATTGACGTGGATCGGGCAGCCTGCGATCCCCGCGATCCTCGCCGAGGTCGAGGCCGAGCGTGCGCGCGCGAAGGCGGACCTTCCAACCGCGAGCGAGGGGCGAGCAGAGCGCCTGATTGGCGTCGCGTGGGAAATCGGCGGCGACAAGGCTGCTGCATACCTGCGGCAGAAGATGGCGTCGGAGACTTCGGCCAAGTGGCTCGTCGACGAAGCCCACCGCTTGCGCAGCGACGAGATGCTCGATGTTGCAGAAGCGTTCTTGCTGCATCCCGACATCGAGGCGGTCATGGCGCTGCTCAAGAGCTCGGATCGCCCCACGCTGCAGCACCGCGTTCGCCCCGAAGCGATGCTCGCCATGGCGGAGCGCGGCGATGCGATGCGCCGTGCGCTCACGCTCGAATGGTGCAAAGACCGCGGACTGTCTGCCGCATCGAGCAGCCGCATCGCAACGATCGCACGCGACGGACTGCGATCCACGGACCCGCGGCTTGGCTATGTCGCGAGCGAAGCCCTGAAGGCGCCGTGCATGCAGGACAGCGCCGCAGGCCTGCTGCTGCTCGCGGACACGCTGCCATCCCAACTCGACCTCAAGCTCATTCTGCGCGACCCGCCGTCCGACGTGCGGATCGAGGGCACAGAGCAATTTGAGCCAACCGTCGCAGCAGATCTATGGACAGCGCTGATCCGCTGCGCCAAGACGCTGCCAAACGAACATCCATCATGGACCTGGGTCGACACATGGATCGACCGCGTGGTTTGGTCCAGTTCTGCGGGCGTGATGGACGACCTTCTCGCGCTGCAAGAGCGCAGGCCATCCCTCTGGGGGGTGATTCCACAATCGCTGACGAAGGACAACGTCGTCGCGGTGCTCCGTCGCGCCAAGTCTGGTGACCAACTCAAGTTGTCTGGCGTGACGAGCGCAATGCTGCATATCGAACTGCCGGAGGATGCGGCAGCGCCACTGATCGCGTGGTTCGCAGACGGGTTCCGCGATGTCGATCGAGACCGATGGGATCCAAGCAACTCGAGCGTCTTGTATGCCCTGGCGCGCACCAAGAGCGCGATTGCACTTCCGCTCTTGGTCGAGTCAGCGCGCAAAGGTCATCCGACATCCATCGATGCGCTCATGCTCTACGCGCACCTGCGCCGGGATGACGCCGCAAAGGCTGCGCTCCGAGAGTTCACCGACGAGAAGCGATTTGGCCGCGCCACTGGCACAAGGCTGCTGCTGCTATCCCTTGGGGATGAACCGACGTTGCAGTCGTTGCGCGGCGATGAGAAGGAGGGCGATCTTCTGTTTGCGCACGACCCAGATGGATCGCGCTTCGTCGGTCTCTTCGCTCGCACCTTGACATACCGAACTGGGAGGAGACTTCCTCGATCGCAGCCGCCCGTCGATCAACAGAAGCTTCTGCCACGCCCCATGACGCCGTTCGAGTACCTCGTGCGCGGCGACGTGGATCCCAAGCACCCCTTCTCGATGGCGCAAGTCGAGCGCGCGCTGCAGCAGCGAGCGCAACAGCCCAACAGCCGTCTGCAACGCCTTTCGCCAGTGCAGATCCACGACGCGATGAGCGACGAGATGGTGCGGCTCGTGGCTCGCTACGAACACGGGTCCTTCTCGACCAGCAGCACCGAAAGCACTACGTGGACTCGCGTGTGCATGAACCGATTGCGCGCGCAGGCTGGCAAGAGCGGATGGACCGAGTGGCTGGAGTCGTCGCTGGCGGACGACCAACAGCGCTACTGGGTGCTCACAGAGCTAACCAAAGAGGAAGTCGGGGCGCGCATTGCGCAGATCGAGGGATTCGTGAAGGACGGCAAGTCCAGCGCTGCTGCGCTCGATGCACTGCTGCTCGCCGGCCGCGAAGTCGACATCGAGGCGCTGCTGCGCTCCGACGACGAGGACGCAAGCCGATGGGCATTCCGGCGAGTTCGCGAAGGCAAGGCGGAGGCGTCCGCATCCGCGGTTCTTCCGTTGCTCCAACACCACGAAGTCATGACCCGGCGATGGGCAATCGCCTACTTCGACCGGACGCTCGATGCCGCCGCGGTGCCTTCGCTGCTGCAACTGTTGCGCGACCCTTCCGGCGAGGTGCGCGAAGAGGCGTCCAAGGCGCTGACGCGCATCCGCTTCTGCAACGAGCAGGAAGCGCACTGGCGCAACGTGCAGATCGGCATCGACGCCAGCCCACAGGGAGCGATGGAGAAGCTGCTGCAGCAGGCGCGCATCGACGCGCCGCGTGACCAGCGACTGCTCGCGATCCAGTCGCTCGGAGCGCTCGGCAAGGCCGAAGCTCTGCCCTTCTTGATCGAATGGGCTACGGACAAGGACGAGGCGATCGCCGCAGCCGCGAAGGCGTCTGTGACGCAGATCCACCTCGCGGCAAAGCGCTGATCGATCCGCTCGCTATCGTTGCGGGTCGCCGCTCCGTGCGGCGCCGCACCATGCGCCATCGTCTCGTTGCATCCATCCTCGCAATCGCCCCGCTCGCCGCGCAAACCACGTGGACCGTGTGCGCGAGCGGCGGACCCGGCGTGCAGTTTGTGACGCTCGACGCAGCAGTCGCTGCCGCAAGCGATGGCGACGTGATCCTCTGCTTGCAGCCGCAGTTCGGCATGACGCTGACTGGGTTCACCACCAGCAAAGGGCTCACGATCCTCGGCGTTGGCCCCGCTGCGATCCCGATCTACGCGACGACGGGGTCGGCCATCGTCGTGCAGAACGTGCCGTCGAATCGCGCGTTTCGAATGGCGGGGTTCCAGTTCATCCAAGACGGGCAACTGCGAATCGACGTGCTGTCGTGCGCTGGCTCCGTGCACTTCGAAGACATCGGCGCGCGCGACGTCGACTTCTTCTTCCCCACCGTGCCGAGCATCTCGATCGCTGGCAGCGCTTCGGTCACGCTGAAGCAGGTGCGCACGTTCGGCACGCCAGCGTTGCAGGCGTCAAACAGCCGCGTGCTGCTCGAGCAATGCGCGCTTGGCGAACCGATCAACGGACTGCGCGGCGGCGCCGGACTCCGCGCATCGAACTGCGAGATCGACCTCGTGCAATGCGTCGTCGACACCGCGTCGACCTCGATCGCGCCATCGGTCTATGTGCCAGCGATCGATGCCGTGGATTGCGTGCTGCGCATCGCAGGAGACAGCAGCGCGCGCATCGCCGGCGCGGCGCTCGGCCAACCGGGCGGCATCCCGATCGTCGCCACGCGCAGTGCTACGTATCTCGATCCGCGCGTGACGCTCGTGGAAGGACTCGGACAACCGACGATCCTCGCAACGGGTTCGCTCGCGCTGCAGTCCGTGCCCGCGTCGTGGACTTCCACGGCGACGCTTGGACAGAACCTGACGATCCGCACTGCGGGCCCCGCAGGCTCTGCGTTGTTCTTGGCGATCGGCGCCGCCGCTGCCTTGCAGAGCACGATCTTTGGAACGCTCGGCCTCGACGTCCTGCAGCCCTACAGCTTCGTTGGCGCCGCATCGCCTGGTGCTACGGGCACGGCCACATGGACCCTGGGCGTGCCCGCCGCGCTGCCCCTGGGACTCGCGTTCTGCGCGCAGGCAGTCGTTGCGCATCAGGGCCAACTGACGCTGGCGCAGCCCTCGCAGTTCGTCATTCGCGGATAGAGTTGGCCGCCGCGACGTTTTTGTCGCCTCATTCCCCGCGGCATCGGCGCGAAGCACGCGAGGCCGCTCCAACTCATGCGAATCCTCCCCGTTGTCCCATTCCTCCTCGCCGCATCGCTGTGCGCCCAACGCACGGTCGAAGTCGAGCCCAACAACACGGCGCTGACCGCGCAAACGTTGACCTTCGGCCAGCAGGTCGACTGCAACCTCACAGCCAGCGATCAGGACTGGTTCACGTTCACGGTGACTTCGCCAAGCGAAGTGCACCTCACCACGTGCGGCAACTTCGCCGTCAGCAGCACGGTGGACACCGCGGTCCTGCTCTACGACGCAACGGGCACCACGCGCCTCGCGTGGAACGACAACGCGCGCGGCAGCCATAGCGACCTCGGCTGCACGCTGCAGCCCGGCATCTACTCGGTGCTCGTGATCGGCAAGCTCGCGACCACGGCCGGCGACTACAGCATCGACCTCGTCGCGTATCCGGCGACGACGATCCAAACGACGGAAGGTGCTGAGCCCAATGGCGACCCGGCGCTCGGCGAGACGCCGACGGTGTTCCAGATCGGCGACACGATCGCCGGATCGCTGTCGTCGCCAACTGACACGGACTGGTGGCAGTTCACGGTCGCGGTCGACACGGTCGTGCAAGCGTTCGTCTATGACGACAGCGGCGTGCCGCAGCTCGACAACACGCTGATCGCGCTGCGCCAACTGACGACCGGCGCTTGGACGCAGTTCGGCACGACGAGCACGCTCGCGACCGGCCACCGCGCGTTCAACCTCGCGCATCCGGCGGCGCTCGTTCCGGGCACCTACATGATCACGATCGCTGCGGGCAGCGCGGCTGTGGGCACGGCGCCGCAGAACTACGTGAAGACGGGCAACTACGCCGTCCGCACGCGTGGGATTGCGCTGCTCAACGCCAACACGGTGAACGAAGCCGTGGAGCCCAATGACACGGCGGCGACCGCCGCGTTCATGGGCATCGGCGACGCAGCAGTCGGCAACACGACGGGCAGCCTGGACAAGGACTGGTTCCAGATCTTCGCGCCGACGCCGATGACGATCTGCGCGATGACGGAGACCGGCGCGGTGTCGGGCGTCACCGACACCACGGTCGCAGTCCGCGACGCGAACGGCACGCTGCTCACGAGCGCATCCACCGGCGGCGCCGCGGGCCAGAGCCACGGCAAGGCAGTCGTCACGCTGCCGCAGCCGGGCTTCTACTACATCGACGTGTCGGGCGGCGTCCTCGCCGCGAGCGGCAACTACGTGCTGCGCGTCGGCGGCGTCACGCCGATGCTGCAGAGCGCGACGTTCTCGCAGCAACCGCCGTCGACCAACGCATGCCTCGGTTCGACGGGCCTTCGCGCGCAGCTCAATCGCGCCAACGGCGAAGTCGCGCAACTCGGCACGCACTTCACGACGCGCATCAACAACGCGCTGAGCCAAGCCCCCATCATCACGATGCTGGGCTTCTCCAACCTGACGGCCGACAACGGCACCATCCCGCTGCCGCTCGACCTGACCGCGTTTGGCGCGCCGACGTGCTTCCTGCGCGTCGATCCCGTGATCACGGGCTTCATCGCAGCCGACGCCGCGGGCATCGCGTTCTGGGACCTGCCGATCCCCAACGACCTGTTCTTGAGCGGGCTCCAGTTCTGGATGCAGGCCGCGCCGTTTGACGCCGCAGTCAACACGTTTGGCGTCAGCGTCAGCAACGAAGTGAAGATCCAGCTCGGCGAACGCGGCTACTGAGCGCTAGGGCGCGGCCGAGGCCGGCCGCGCCCGGATTGCCCCGCCAGTTCGCGCGCCAACGCCCCCGCGCTCTCGACTTCGACCGATCGAGCGCGATCATGGCGCGCCTCCATGACGACCCCGCCCGCCCCCAAGGTTGGCGTGATCATGGGCTCCCGCTCGGATTGGGAGACCATGCAGCACGCCAGCGCGATCCTCGACGAACTCGGCATCGCGCACGAGTGCCGCATCGTGTCCGCGCATCGCACGCCGGATTGGTTGATGGAATACGCAGGCTCGGCGGAGTCGCGCGGGATCCAGGTGATCATCGCGGGCGCCGGCGGCGCGGCGCACCTGCCTGGCATGGCGGCGAGCAAGACGGCGCTGCCTGTGCTCGGCGTGCCGGTCGAGAACGGCGCGCTGCGCGGCATGGACGCGCTGCTCGCGTTCGTTCAGATGCCCGGCGGAGTCCCGGTCGGCACGCTCGCGATCGGCAAGGCCGGCGCGACCAACGCGGGCCTCATGGCCGCGAGCATTCTCGCGCTGTCGGACGCTGCGCTGCGCGAGCGCCTCGCCGCGCGCCGCAAGAAGGTCACCGACACCGTTCTCGCCGACATCGACCCTCGCTCGGAGAAAGCCTGACGTGATCGGCATCCTCGGCGGCGGGCAACTCGCGCGCATGCTGGCGCTCGCCGGCACGCCGCTCGGGCTGCGCTTCAAGGTCCTCGATCCATCGCCCGACGCGCCCGCGCGCGACGTCGCGCAACTCGTGCAGGGTGCCTACGACGACCCCGACGCGCTGAAGCGCTTCGCGGAAGGCTGCTCGCTCGTGACGTTCGAGTTCGAGAACGTGCCGTCGACCGCTGCGCGATGGCTGCTCGACCACGTTCGCGTGGCCCCTTCGCCGCATGCGCTCGCGATCGGCCAGGATCGCAAGAACGAGAAGGACCTGTTCACGCGCGTTGGCATGGCGGTGCCGAAGTGCCGCTTCGCCGACACGCGCGAAGAACTGCATCGCGCCGTCGCGGAGGTCGGAGCACCGTGCGTCATCAAGACGCGGCGACTCGGCTACGACGGCAAGGGGCAAGCGCGGCTCAAGCCTGCGCCCGATCTCGACTCGGCGATCGATCGCGCATTCGACGAACTGCGGCCGGCGGAATGCGGCGGGCTAATCGTCGAGGGCTTCGTGACGTTCGACCGCGAGCTTTCGGTGATCGCGACGCGATCTGCGACGAAAGAAGTCGCGGTGTATCCACTCGTCGAGAACGAGCACCGAAACGGCATCCTGCATCGCTCGCGCGCGCCTGCGCCCGATGTCGACCCGCGCATGCAACGTCAGGCCGAAGAGTTCGCGCGAGCACTACTCGAAGAACTCGACTACGTCGGCACGCTCGCGGTCGAGCTGTTTGTGGCCGACGGCAAGCTGCTCGCTAACGAGATGGCTCCGCGCGTGCACAACTCCGGCCACTGGACGATCGAGGGATCGGTGTGCTCGCAGTTCGAAAACCACCTGCGCGCGATCCTCGGCCTGCCGCTCGGCAGCACCGCGATGGCGGGCGGCGGCTATGCGACGATGGTCAACCTGATCGGGCACATGCCGCCGCGCGACGAGTTGCTCGCGATCCCCGGCGTGCATGCGCACGGCTACGGCAAGGCGGGACGCAGCGGCCGCAAGGTCGGCCACGCGACCATCGTCGGCAGCGATCGCGCTCAGGTCGATGCGATCGCGCAGCGGGTCGCAGAACTTGCTGCGCGCAGTGAAGCCGCGCGCAGCAAGGATTGGTCGGCGTCGGGCTGAGCGACCCTGCCGAACTGAGGGGCCCCGTTGGACTCAGGGGCCCCAGCGTGCTCAGGCCCCGAGGCCGCCCGGCAACTCAGGCTCGTCGTGCGGCGGGAAGAGCACCTTCTTGAAGCACCAATACGTAAGGACGCAGACGCCGCCGATCGACAGCGCCATGAAGGCCCAACCAGCCGGATTGAGAACTGCAGCAATCATGATTTCTCCCTTCAGTCCTTGGCCGGCAGGCGGCCGTCGAGGTCGAGTCCTTGGGCGCGCCAACGCTTGGCGCCCACGAATGTGATGGCGACGAGCAACCCGATGGTCGCCAGCAGCAGCACCCACGTCTTGCGCGCGTCCGCCGCGTTCTCGGTGTCGCCAAACAGCGTGTCCAGGTAGGTCGGCAGATCGTTGACGCAGAAGCCGCCGATCACGATCGCGAGGAACAGCGGCGCCACGTACTTGATGACGAAGCGGAACACGCCCGGGATGCGCATCTGCGCGCCCTGATGCGCTTCCTCAAGGCCGCGATCCACGCCAAAGATCCAGCCGAACGCGACGATCTGCACCGCCGCGACGACGAGGATGAAGAACGTGCCGACCCAGAAGTCGATCGTGTCCAACGCGATGAGATCGCGGCTGTGCCACAACACGAACACGTTGCCCGCGAGGCCCCAGAACGTGACCATCGTCGTGGACACGCCTCGACCGACGCCGAGGCTCTCCTCGAGGAAGGCCTTGGTCGGCTGCAGCATCGACAGTGAGGACGTGATCGCTGCCAAGAACAGGATCAAGAAGAACGCTGCGCCGAACATGTTGCCGCCCGGCATCTGCGCGAACACCATCGGCAGCGTCTTGAAGCCGAGGCTCATCGTGCCGCCCTTCGCGCCTTCCATCGTCAGCGCGACGCCGACGAACACGACCGATGCGGTCACCGTGATCAGGCCGCCGAGCACGACTTCGAAGAACTCGTTCGTCGCCGACGCGGTCAAGCCGCTCAGCACGACGTCGTCCTTCTTCTTCATGTAGCTGGCGTAGTTGATGATCACGCCGAAGCCGACGGACAGGCTGAAGAAGATCTGTCCAGCTGCAGCAAGCCACGTCTTGGGGACCCACAGCTTTTCAAAGTCCGGGTTCCACATGAAGCCGAGGCCGTCGCTGACGCTCTGCCCGACGGCGCCAGCGGGCGGCTCCAGCGTAAGCACGCGGAACAGCACCACGATGCCGAGGATGCCCATCACAGGCATCGCATACTTGCAGACCGCCTCGATGCCCTTCGACAGGCCGCGGTAGACGAACCAGATGTTGAGGAACGCGGTGAGGACGAAGGTCCACACGATCGGGTGGATGCCGTTCTCGAACAGCGCGCCGTTTGCCGCGACTCCCGTGACCTCAGCAAAGAACCCCTTCGTCGCAGCGATCTGATCCGCCATCGGCGAAGCGCCATCGACGCCAATGCCGCCGGTGCAGTACTTCCACACGTAGTAGAGGCACCAGCTCTCGATCAGCACGTAGTAGAAGTAGACGCCGAGCGGGATCAGCACGCCGAGCACGCCGGCGTAGCGACCGATCGGGCCCTTGCACCACACGCCCAGGATCGCTGGCGCGCCGTGGAATCCCTTGCGGCCGCCGTAGCGACCCATCGCCCACTCCGCCCAGCCGATCGGAATGCCGAGCAGCACGAGCGCGAGGAAGTAGGGGATCATGAAGGCGCCGCCGCCGTTCTGAGCCGCCTGGCCGGGGAAGCGCAGGAAGTTGCCGAGGCCGACTGCCGAGCCTGCGACCGCGAGGATCACGCCGAGGCGCGAGCCCCACTGCTGTTGGGGTTGTTGGGTCATGGAATGCGAGAGGGACGAGAGAGCGCGGCGATGGTCCTTTGCCTTCCGCGCCGATGCAACCCACGGGCACGAGAAACACGCGGCACTGCGGACGATTGGCTCTGCATACTGTGCGCCGATGCGCATCGACGTGATCTGCCCTGAAGGCCCAATTGCGACCCGCGGCAATCGAGCCAGCGCGCTGCGCATTGCGCGCCTTCTGCGCGAGCGTCACGACGTCCGCGTGGCAGCGAAACTCGGCAAGCGCCCCGGCGACGCGTGCATCGCGCTGCATGCGGGTCGCAGCGCAGGCGCGATCGTGGACTACGCAGCGAGGGCGCCGCACGGCCGGCTCGTCGTGCTGCTGACGGGCACCGACGTGTATGGCGATCGCGCGTTGTCACCGGACGTGATGCGTTCCCTGCAGCTTGCGTGGCGCATCGTGGCGGCCCAACCACTCGCGTTTGCGCGGATCGACCGCGACCTTCGCGACAAGGCCCGCGCGATCCCCAAGTCAGCGACGGTTCCACCCGCCGCAGCCGAAGCGTCTCGCAGCGCAACGCCGAGCGCGTGTCTTGAGGTCGTGGCGCTCTCCCACCTTCGCGCCGAGAAGGACCCGCTGCTGCTCGCGCGCGCTATGGATTTGCTGCCATCCACAAGCTCTCTGCGGGCTGTGCACCTCGGCGGCGCATTGGACGATCGCTCCGCCAAAGCCGCGCACGCAGCACACAGCGAACGCTGGCAGTGGATCGGCCCGCGACCGCGCAGCAGCGCGCTGCTTCGCCTCGCACGCGCGCGCGCCCTGGTGCTGACGAGCCGTGTCGAAGGCGCGCCCAACGTGATCGCCGAGGCAGCCGCGCTCGGCAGGCCGATCCTCGCGACGGCGATCGACGGCGTGATCGGCATGCTCGGCGACTCGCACCCAGGCCTGTTCCCGGTCGGCGACGCGCGCGCGCTCGCTCGATTGCTGACGCGGCTGGAACACGACGAAGCGTTCGTCCGCGCGCTCGCGACCAAGAGTCGGCAACTCGCGCGCGCATGGACTCCGCGCGCGGAGCAAGCTGCGTGGGAGCGATTGCTGCGCGAGCCGGAGCCCGAGATCTACTCGCTCAGTGCGGCGCCATCCCTTGCGGCCAGCAGCCGAAGACCACGGTCGCGAGGATCAGCGCGATGACCACGACGCGGATCGCCGTGGGCAACTCGCTCGCAGTGAACGCGCCCGGGCGCATGCGGCCGCTGTAGAGGCCGAGGTAGACGCGATAGAACGCGATCGCATTGAGCACGGACACGAACACCATGCCTGCGGTGTTCCATGCCGAATGCTGCACGAGCGCGTGGAAGATCAGATCTTCGGCGAAGAAGACGATGCCGCCCGGCAGCCCGCAGAACAGCCAGCCCGCGACCACGAACAACTGCGCCGAGCGACGTTCGATCACGGCGAGGCCATTGTCCGGACGCAGTTCCAACGCGCCGTGCCTGCGCACGAGATCGCCAAGAACGAGCGTGAGCGCCAGCAACCCCAAGTCAGACCCAGCCAGCATCAGATACTCCGCGGTGAACCCATGCTCACTCGCGAGCGCGCCCGCGACGAGCAGCGCGGATTGAGACAATCCAACGCCGAACAACGCGCGCATCGGGTCCGTTCGCACGAGCGCGAGGCCGGTCTGCGCCATCGCGCTCAGCACGAACCACGACGTCAACGCGGTGCGCGTCGCGACGTCGAGCGTGACGGTCTGAGGGCTCAGGATCTGCACGGCGACCGCGAGGCCTGGCTGCGACAGCAGCAACAACGCAAACGCGCGGTTGCCCGCATGCGGCCGCATCGCTTCGTAGACGACATGCAGCGGGAAGCCTGCGCCCAGCACTCCCATCGCCACGATCGCCACTGCGGCGGATTGTGGCGCTAGGCCGAACGCGACCGCCGCCGCGAGTGCGACGCATGCGAGCACGGTGGCGCGACTGCGGCCCTCGCTGGACCGTCGCTGCGGATGCACGATCGGCTCCACGAGCGGGGCTGCCAGCACGACGCACAAGCCGATCGCAAACGTCGCATGGTCATGTGCTGACCACATCACGGCCGCGGCAGCACAGGCCACAAGGCTCAGCGCGACGTCTGCGCCCGACAGGACGAAGGAGCCCTTCATCGCCGAGCCTCCGCGCTGCGCGCGCGCCCGAGCAGCCAGTCCTCAAGCCGCGCCAGGCGCTCGAACGCCGCAAGAAACGGCCGTGCGACGTAGTGCTGCTGGATGCTGTCGATCCAGAACAGTCGCACGGCGGCGATGTACAGCCAGCGCTGCGCGCGTTCTGGCAGCAAGTGCTCGACGAACAACTTGCGGCGCAGGTTGATGCTCGCCGCGAACACGGGGTTGTCCTGGAAGTCCTGAATCAGCGACGACGACCTGAGGTATTGCCACGTGCGCAACCCAGCGTGCGCGAACATGTGGAATGCGCAGAGCTTGTGCAGCCCAAACGCGAGCTCGACATACATCACGCCGATCTGCGACATCGTCGAGTACGCGAGCGCAGTCTTGGCATCAGGCCGCGTGCGCCCCACCACCGTGGCCCACAGCGCCGTCAGCGCGCCGATCGAGCCCATCGTCCAAAGCACGACCGGCTCCTCGAACCAGAGCTTCGAGGTGCGAAGCAGCAAGAACGGTCCGAGGTGCACGGACAGCGCGCCGTAGAAGATTGCGCTCGAAGCGGCGGGGCCCTCCATCGCGCGATGCAGCCATGGCGACATCGGCAACTGCGCCGACTTCGCGAGACTGCCGCCGAGCAGCGCAAGGCCGACGAGCAACGCATGCGGCGCGCGCGCATCTGCGTCGAAGTGAGAGAAGTGCTGGTCCGGGAACGAGTGATGGATCAACACCGCGGCGAGCAGGATCAAGAAGTCGCCGATGCGGTAGTAGACCAGCGCGCGCAAGCTGTTCTGCTGCGCGCGAACCTGGCGGCGGAAGAACCCGATCAACATCACGGACGACACGCCGACCAGTTCCCACGACACGAACAGCGCGTCGAGGTTGCCTGCGAAACACAGCGCCCACAGCGCCGCGGCGAGCAACGTGACCAAGAACCAGTAGCGCGAACTGCCGTCTTCGCGGAAGAACGACGGCATCGAGAACCGCACGATGACGGGATAGATCACCGCCACGAGCGCCGCATACGTCGCGCCGAGCGGATCGACCAACAACACCGCGTGCCAGTGGTAGTCGTGCAGCGCGAGCAAGTCGGGCAACTCCAACTCGAACGCTCGATGTGGCCAACTCGACCACAGCACCAGCACGCAAACGCTCGCGAACAGCAGCACAGCCGAGTGCGCGACCGCGATCTTGGCTTCGAGCCCTTCGCGCATGCGGATGCCGAGCAGCATGCAGAGGCCGAGCACGGCGGGCGGCAGCGCAACGAGGCCGAGCAGCGCCGGCATCGCTTCGGTCAACGTGGTCATGACAGGCCCTCCATGACGACGTCGTTGGCGGAGTCGAACACGAACGGCACGTCGACATCGCCGACGACGCCGAACTCCGGCCACGCTTCGCGCCATGGCACGAAGCGCCCGTTGACGAACAACTCCATCGCTCCGGTGTCTGGATCGACGCGCACAAGCCGCATCCACTCGCCTTCAACGAGACGCTTGAGTCGTGGATGACCGAGCACGAGCCCGAGCACCCGTTCGGCCGGAGCCTCCATGACCACCGTGCAGCGCATCGGCTCGTGCAGTTCGACCTGCTGGCGCGCGAGACCGATGCGAAGGTCGCTCTTCGAGCCGGTGATCACGCCGAGCAGCGACGCGACGTTGAGCGGCAACTTGGAGCCGCAACCAAACCCATCGTTGTCGACGCGCGAGAAGTAGTAGTCCATCGCGATGTTGACGGCGACCGGCACCGTGCCGAGCACCGCTTCGCGCAACACCGCGCCTGTCGGGTCCGTGGTCGGGTCGTACGAAACCAAGAACGAGCGACGATCCAGATTGCTGCGCATCGTCAAGCTGCGACGTCCGACGATGCAGGCGGCGACGCGGTTGTGGCCGTACTCAGGCCGCGGCTGCGCGAGATCGTGGCCGCGGTCCTGCACGTGCTCGAACGCGCGAGCGGGACTGATCCCCTTCTTGCCAGGGAGCAATCGTCGGCAACGCTCTGCTGCGCTGTCGCGCGCCGCGCCCGAGAGCGCGCGCCCCACGGATCGAGCCTCCTCTACGCAGAACAGAGGGATCATGTGTTCGTCGAGCGCTTCCACCTGATCCGTCGTCGTGTCGTGATGGAACGGCACAAACACGGTGGCCGGAGGGATCCGGATGCCCCGATCCGCCAACGCAGCCCGCAGCTCGCCACGATTGGCGAGCATCGCGAACATGCGTGAGTTGGGCGAACCAGGGTTGCCCGAGCACGCGCCGCACCCGTAGGCCTGGCGCAGCGGGTTGTTGGCCGTGGTCGAACCATGGCTCACCACCGCAACGATCGGCGCGAAGTCCTTCGTGAGGCCGCTCGAACGCAAGATCGACGCGACGATGTCGGCCTGTTCCTTGGGCGAGTAGCCGCCTTCGCCATCCACCTCGATGCGCGTGGCAGGCCTCGGCAGCACGAGCCGCCGCAGCTTCGTGCGCATGCGATGCGCGCGGCTCGGCATCATCAGCTTGAACAGCAGTGGCACGAAGCTGAGCACGCCTGCGACGAACGCGACCAGCAGCCCGCGCACCATGGAGCGCGAACGGAAGTACAGCAGCATCGCAAGCGATGCGCCGAGTTGCCCCGCCACGCGCGCGCGAGCCCATTCGCGGCCTTCGCTTTCGATCGGCAGTTCGCGAATCGTCCGCGACGGTTCGACCACCGGCGGGCATTGCCGCGACGGTCGGCCGGCGCCGAGCGCATGGAAGTTCATGTCGATGCCGAAGAAGCCAACCGTGCCAAACGTCTCGATGCCGTAGCGCGGTTGCTCGAGCGCACGCCGCATCGACTCCATGCGATCATCCATGCAGATCAAGGCCTGCGCGCGCCGAACGACGTTGGGCAGCGGCTTCTGCACGTCGCGCTCGAGCATCCCGAGCATCTGGCCGCAGAACGTGCGCTCGTAAGCCTCCTGCCAGCGGTGCAATCGGCCCAGCCCGATCGTGTAGTGCGACGACACTGGAGCTCGCGAGTTGGGCGCGCCCGCGTCAAACCACTCGTCGAGCGCGTGCATCGAGACGAGCATGACCGCGAGCCAGTCGCGCAGAGACAGCGGCGGAGCTTCGTTGGGCGCGACCTGCGGCTCGGTCTCCAGCTTGTGGACCATGCCGGACCATCCCTTCAGCACGAACAACGTCTGAAGGCAGTAGGCCTGCGCGTCCTCAGGCTTCGCGAGGCCGAGCGTCTCGTGCTCGATGATCGTGTCGATGCTGCGATTGGCCGCCAAATGGTCGCGCAACCTTCGCTTCAGGTTGGGCGCCCAAGGCATCGCGAGATCCGGCGACGCCTCGGCCGAAGCGACGAAGTAACGCCACAGCCCTTCCTTCGCGTACGGGTTGGGCCACGGCGCCATCCCTTGGTCGAGGTAGCTCGCGATCAACGGCACGAGCCAGTCTTGCAGTGGCCGATCGCGCACGGAGTAGCGCACCAAGTGCTCCGCCGACGGGCCGCCGACCAACTGGTGCGGCGTCACATCGTCGCAACACCATGGCTCGGTGAGGAAGCGATGCAGCGCATCCCCTGCCGACTTTGGCGCAGGCTCGTTCGCGGGCCAACGCTCCATCAGCACATGGCCTAGCGACTCGCGGTCGATGCGACCGGTTCGCAGCTGCTCGCGATAGAACGCTTCGCTCTCGTAGGGTCTCGCGCGATACAGCGCAGCTGCCTCGCGCACCGCTTCCGTGAACGGCTTCTGCTCGAGCATGAGCAGGATGTTGTTGTGGACGAACGCCCACAACGGGTTCTGGATCGGCAGCAGCGGACGGCACGCATCCACCCACTGCGCCGCCATGGCGCGCTCGCTCATGGGCTCAGGCCACCTTCTTGCCGTGGAGTTGCCGCCAGAGATCGTCGAGCGATCCCTTCTGAACCTTGCCGCCAGCCTTCTCGAACCCAGCAGCCCAACCTCGCACGGCTTCGATCGCAGCGTGGTCGAGGCCTTGGATGTCGAAGCTGCAGGCCATCCGCGTGAAGCGCTCCTTCGACCTATCGCCTTGCGCTGGGGCACTGCCCGACGCGGGGAGATCGCGCACGAGCCCAGCGAAAGGCCCGTTCTTGGGAAGAGAGGATTCCGTCACGCGCAGTCCATTCCGGCCGGAAGCCGGACCGCAAGAAAGACCGGCTGCAGGGGGTTCGACGCCGTCATGCCGCGTCGCTGCAGCCGGTATGGGGACCTCTGGTCTGTATGCGCGTGACGGTGACTCGACAACGGGGTCACCCTGCTGCGAGCCATCTGTCCATCAAGGCATCTTGAGGATGCGCGCCTTCAGTCGACGTGGAGGCGGTAGCCGATGCTCTGTTCGGTCAGCAACCAGTGCGGCCGCGCGGGGTCCTCTTCGATTTTGTGACGAAGAGCAGACATATAGACGCGCAGGTAGTGCGCCTCGTCGACGCGCTCTGCGCCCCAGACCTCGGAGAGCAACTTCTGCCGCGTCACCACGGAGCCTGCGCAACGGATCAACGCGTGCAGCAACCGGAACTCGATCGGAGTCAGCTTCACCTGCGCGCCGCGCACGGTCACATGCTGCTTGTCGAGATCGACGCGCAACTCGCCCGAGACGAACACTCCCGGCGCGGTCGCAGTGAGAGCGCGGTTGTTCTTGCGCAGCGCAACGCGCAAGCGCGCAAGCAACTCGCTCGTCCCGAACGGCTTCGTGAGGTAGTCGTCGGCGCCAAAGTCGAGCGCGCGCACCTTGTCCTCCTCCATGTGCCGAGCCGACACGACGAGCACAGGATTGCGGAAGTGCGTGCGCAACTTCTGCAGGATCGCCATGCCGTCCTCGTCGGGTAGCCCGAGGTCCAGGATCACGAGGTCTGGCGAACGCGCGGCAGCGCTGACGAGCCCTTCTGCGCCGGTGGTCGCTTCTAGAACGCGATAGCCGTTGACGCGCAGCGTGACGCGCAGGAAGCGCCGCATCTGCTGCTCGTCTTCGACAACGAGCACCAGCGGGCCGTTGCCAGACGTGAGGTCCTCGCCGTTCATCGCAGCCCTCCTTCACCGCGTTCCAAATCCCGCGGCGGGCTCTGCGTCTTCACTGGCAACCGCAGAACGAACGCGGCACCGCCGCCATCGCGCGACTCAGCATGGATGCTGCCGTCGTGGAGCAATGCGATCGCGCGACAAATGGCGAGACCGAGACCGGAGCCCAAAGGCTGCGCGCCGGGACCGCGATGGAACTTGAGGAACACGCGCTCGCGCTCCTCGGTTGCAACTCCGGGGCCGCGATCCGCAACGGACAGCGACAGGACGCCCGCGTTCATGCGCGCATCCAAATCGACGGCGACACCGGGTGGAGTGTGCTTCGCCGCGTTCTCGAGCAGGTTGACGAGCAACTGCTCGAGCAATGCGCCATCGATCCACACGAGCGGCATCGCGTCCGCGATGCGAATCGCCACGGGCCGACCTTCGAGCAGCGCTTCCACGCGCCGCATCGCGCAACCCACGATCTCTTCGATCGAGTGCCAATCGCGCTGCGGGCGCAATCCGCCAGCTTCGATGCGCGTGAAGTCGAGCATGTTGCGCACCTGGCGCTCCAACGAGTCCGCGTCCTCGCGGATCGAATGCATGAGGTCGAGCCTCGTCGCGGCATCGAGCGCAGAATCGCTGTCGATCAACGTGCTCGCCGCCCCAGTGATCGATGCGAGTGGCGTCCGCAAATCGTGACTGACGGAACTCAGCATCACGTTGCGCAGACGCTCTTCTTCGACCTTCTGTCGTGCCTGCATCGCGTGCTCGCCGACAAGGATGCGATGCATCGCGACTGCGACGTTGTTGGCGAACGACTCCAACAGTCGAAGCGTCGAATCAGTCCGCAGCAACTGAAGGTCTAGCCCCGCGCAGCACATCAACCCCACGGCCTCGCCAGCGACGATGAGCGGTTGCGCTACGAAGCCTCCGCAATCCACGGCGCGGCGGCCGGCGATCGCCTGCTGCATCGCGGTCCCCGCATCGCCGGCAACGGCCGGATCCGTGGACAGGAAGGGCCGCAACACTTCCCCGTCCGACTCCACGATGCTCGCGTCGCACGAGAACGCGGGCGCGACGTGACGCTGCACGACGATCGCGACGTCCTCACGCGACTCTGCTGCCGCGAGATCGCGCGACAATTCGTAGAGCGCGCGGCTTTGGCGTTCGCGTTCCTCCATCGCGACGGCGTCTGCGCGCACTTTCGACGTGAGCGCGGACACGATGAACGCGACCGTCACCATGATCGCGAACGTGGGCAGGTAGTAGAGGTCCGCCAGCACGAACGAGTTGTAGTGCGGCACGAAGAAGTAGACGAAGCACGCGAGGCCCAGCAGCGTCGCGAGAAGGGATGGGCCCCTGCCGAGACGGATCGCCGCGAGCACGACGCCGAGCAGGTAGACCATCACGAGGTTCTCGGTGTCCCCGAGTGGGAACAGCGCAGCGGAGATCGCCGTGGCGGCCGCGACGATGCCGATCGCGATTGCGTAGCGATGGCGAGGATGGCGATAGGATTCGATCCAACGCGACAGCGCGAACGCCGCACGCTCGCCCCGCCGCAAGTCGCCGCGCTGCCGTGCAGTGGTGGTCACGCGCGCAGCATGGACGCCGCAAGTCCTTCGGGCAAACGACCCTTGGTCGACGCGAGGCGCCAGCCTCCCTGCCTTGGTCGGCCAAGACGAACGCACCGCCGTTCCGTGCGGGCGGAAGCCGGCAAGGAAAGCAGGGCACCCTGCCGCGGCAAAAGCGGCTAGCATCCGGGCCCGTCGCCTGCCCATGCCCCAAAGTGCCCCACCCCTACGCACCTTGATCCTCGGCGGCGGCGTCGCGGGGTGCGCGCTGGCATCGGCGCTGCGCGGCACGCCGTGCGGCGCGTCGGTCACCGTGGTCGAGCGCCGCGTCGATGCGGCGGCGGCAGGCATGGGCTTCTTGCTGTTGCCCAACGGGATTGCTGCGCTGCGCGAGATCGCGCCCGAAGTCGACTGGCTTCACGCCGGACGCCGCATCGTCTCGGTGCAACTGCTGACGCACGCCGGCGAGATGCTCGCCGAGCCTGCGATCGCCCCATCGCTGTGCGTGTCGCGCGTTCGCTTCCTATCGCTGCTGCGCGGAGCGGTCGGCGATGCGCGATGGCTCGAGGGAGTCGCGGCGACTTCGCTCGACCGATCCCACGACGGAAGTTTCTCGGCCGCGCGACTCGACGATGGCGCTTCGCTCGAGGCCGATGCGTTCTTCGTCTGCGACGGCGCGTCGTCGCGTTTGCGTGCGCAGGCGTTTCCGCATGCGCGACTCTCGGACGTCATCGTGCAAGAAGTCGTCTCGACTGCGCACGCGCCACTGCTAGCGCGTGCCCTGGGCTCCACGTTCCGCAAGTTCCACGCAGCGGATGGCGGACTCGCAGTCGGCCTGCTCGCGGAGAGCGACGAGAAGATCGTGTGGTTCGTGCAGTTCGACTCGCGTCGACACGCCGCGCCAAGCCGCGACGCGATCGGACCATTCGTGCGGCGCTTGCTCGCCGACTTCGCGCCCGATGTCCAACGCGCGATGGATGCGACCGACTTCACGACCTCGCACCTGTGGCCGACGCGCGACCTCGAACCGCTCGACGACATTCGCGTGCGCAACCTCGCGCTCGTCGGCGATGCAGCGCATGCGTGCTTGCCGTTCACGAGCCAAGGCGCGAACGGCGCGCTCGAAGACGCCGCTGCGTTGAAGCGACTCCTGAGTCGCGCCACGACGGACGCCGAGATCGAAGCAGAACTAGCCCGCTACTCCGCGCACGGACGCCAGCAGCGCCATCGCGTGTTCGCAGAAGGGCGCCGCTTGCGCGAGGCATTCTTGCAACCGCTCGCCGCGGCGATGCCCGCGATCCCGCTCGTCTCCTAGCGTGACGCAGATGCGCGACGACGCCATGCACGATGATCCCGAGCGCTCGCTCGGCGAGCCCGACTTCGCGACGCTGCGGCAGCGCGCGTTCAACTTGCGCTGGGCGACTGCGGGAGAAGGCGTGATCCCGCTCACCGCGGCGGATCCCGACTTTCCTGCGCCGCGCGCAGCCGTCGATGCGATTGCGCGATACCTCGCGAGTCCCCATCTCTGCTACGGCCCGCCAGCCGGCCTGCCGGAGTTTCGCGACGCCGTCGCCGAGCGCTTTGCGCGCGACGCAAGCGCAACGATCTCGCCTCAGCGCGTGATCGCCGCCAACTCCGCCGCGAGCGCGATCGCGCTGATCGCAAAGCGCCTGCTGCAACCCGGCGACGAAGTCGTGATCCAGGATCCCGTCGACTTCCTCGTCGCGGAGAGCGCGCGGCGCGCAGGCGCATCGTTGCGGATGTGGCGTCCTGATGGCGGCGCGTTCACGCTCCGTGGCCTCGAGGCAGCAGTGACGGATCGCACGCGCGTCGTGTCGGTGTGCCATCCGCACAACCCGCTCGGCACGCTGTGGAACGCGAGCGAAGTCGCGGCGATCGCTGCGTTCTGCTCGCAGCGCGGCATTCGCGTTCTGTCCGACGAAGTGTGGTCCGATGTGGTGCTCGACGAGGCGCAGTTCGCGAGCTTCGCGCGACATGCGCACGAAGCCTGCGCGCCTTGGATCGTCTACGGACTATCGAAGGGATACGGCTTGGCGGGCCTTCGCATCGGAGCGGTGATTGCGCCCAACGAGACGGAAGCGGCGGGGTTCCAGTTGGACTCAGGCTTCGACCACACGATCGAAGGCGCCGCGACGCTATCGCAAATTGGAGCCGCAGGAGCACTGCGCGATGCGCAAGAGTGGCGGCACGACTTCTTGCGCCACTGCTCCCGTCAACGCGATGTCGCCGTCGCACGACTGTCGCGGCTTCGCGGCGTGCGCATTGCGCATCCGCCGCGCGCGACGTTCGTGCTGTTCGTCGACGTCTCGCAGACTGGCGTCGCCGAGGACGAGTTGTCGCGCCGCATCGAGCAACGTGCGCGCGTGCGCGTCGTGCCTGGCAGCCCGCGTTGGTTTGGGCCCGGAGCCGCGGGCCACATCCGCCTCTCGCTCGCGACGACGAGCTCCATTCTCGACGAAGCGCTCACGCGCATCGAAGCAGCCTGGACCGAGATCACAGGCTGAGTTCGCGGCTCAGAAGCGGAAGTAGATGAACGGATTGTGGCTCGAGTTGACGACCGCGCCGCACGACACCGCGAGCAGCGCGAGCACGAGCGCAGCCTTGATCGGAGTTCCCCACGCAGTCTCGCCCCACGCCAAGGCGCGCTTCTCCAACCCGGTCCACGTTTGCGACCAGGGCAAGAACGCCGCGAGCGCCGCGAGGCCGAGCATCGACCACGCCTGCGAGTCGATCTGCAACTGATGCGCAAGCGTGCTCTGCCACCACTGCGGGCCGTCCGTTCCGAACATGCGGCCCAGCATCCCGGTCGCTTGGGTCATGGTGTCCGCGCGGAACAGGACCCAGCTGATCGTGACGAGCAGCACCATCTTCACGCGCAGAACGAGCGCAGGCACGCGCTCTGACCACGACATCCAACCGAGCTTGTCGATCGTGAGGAACACGCCTTGGTACGCGCCCCAGACCACGAACGTCCATGACGCGCCGTGCCAGAAGCCGGACACGAGGAAGACGATCCAGAGGTTGGCGTAGCCTCGCGCCTTCGACACGCGATTGCCGCCGAGCGGGATGTAGATGTACTCCCGCATGAAGTTCGACAGCGACACATGCCAACGCCGCCAGAAGTCCGTGAAGGTCTTGGCGACGTACGGGCGATCGAAGTTCTCAAGGAAGTCGAACCCGAGCATTCGGCCGGTGCCGATCGCCATGTCCGAGTAGCCAGAGAAGTCGAAGTAGATCTGGAAGTAGTAGGCAATCGCGGCGAGCCAAGCGTGCGGCGTCGACACGTCCGCCATCGGCGTCGCGTAGACAGGGTCGCACAGCTGCGCCATGGGATTGGCGATGAGCGCCTTCTTGCCAAGGCCCAACGTGAAGCGCTCGACGCCCGACCAGAACTTGGCCGCGTCGACGCTGCGTTCGCGGATCTGCAAGTCCACGTCGTGGTAGCGCACGATCGGGCCAGCGATCAGCTGCGGGAACAGCACGACGTAGAGCAGGCAGTCGCTATAGCTGCGCGACGGCGTTGCCGTGCCACGGAACACGTCGACGACGTAGCTGATCTTCTGGAACGTGAAGAAGCTGATGCCGATCGGCAGCGCGACCTTGGCCCACGGGATCTCGCCGAGGCCCATCGCAACGGCCAACGCCTGCGCTTCGCCGACGAAGAAGTTGGCGTACTTGAAGTAGATCAGCAGCGCGAGGTTCGCGAACAAGCTGACCTTGAGCCACGTGAGCTTCGCTTCACGAGAAGGCTGCTGCGCGATGCGATGGCTCAGCCAGTAGTCGATCCAGGTCGACGCGAGCAGCACCCACAAGAACTTCGGCGCGCCCCATGCGTAGAACACAAGGCTGCCAGCGAGCGCCACGAAGTTGTGCCAGCGTGTCGGCGCTGCGAAGTACAGCAGCAGGAACGCCGGCAAGAAGGCGAATAGGAACAGCTCGGAACTGAAGACCACAGTGCACTGTCGGCTCCGCGCCTCATGGCCGTTGAGGCGGAATGCCGATGTCGTGCGGACATCTGCCGACGGCAAGACCGCACATGCGCCAACTCACTCACTGGATCGCTTCCGTTGCATTCGTCGCGACCCTGTGTTTGCCGCTTCTGCAAACTGCGACGGGAGCGCTTCCGAACGCGGGGCTCGGCGGCGTCGTGAAGCCCATGCCGACGTTGGATCCGAGCATTGCTGCGTGGAACGACGGGACTCTGCAGCATGCGGTCGAAGAGGGCCTGCGCAGGCACCTCGGCCTCCGTGATTGGATGATCCGCGCGGACAACGAGCTGCGGATGCAGGCCTTCGGTTCGGCAAAGCGTCCGATCCTCGCCAACGAGGACGGTTGGTTGCTCGAGGAGGGCTATCTGCCGACGAAGATCCTCGCGCGCGAATCGGGCATCGTCGACGAGCTGTTGACGCGCGCGTGCAATCTGCGGCGGCTGCAGGACGCCCTCGCCGAGCACGGCGTGCAGCTCGCGGTCGTGATCTCACCGAGCAAGGTCTGGACCTACCCGGAGCGCGTGGCGTCGCCGCACGGCGACGCGATCGCGGCGATGACGGGCAGCTACACCTACCCTGAAGTGCTCCGCGCCGGCCTCGACGAATCGGGCGTTCGACACTTCGACTTCGGCTCCATCTTCCGCGAGTGGAAGGCGACGGACGGCAGCGACGTTCCGCCGCTGTTCCCGCGCGGCGGCATCCACTGGAGCAACCACGCGTCTGCTCGCGCTGCAGTGCTGATCCAGGATGCGATGGAGAAGGTCGCGCGCGCCGACTTCCGCAGCATCGAGATCGCGCGCATCGCGAAGAGCAACAAGCCAGGCGGCGGCGAGGATGATCTCGCACTGCTCGCCAATCTGCTCGACACCACGACTTGGCAGGAGCCGATTGGCCAGCCCATCGTGCAAGCGCGCGCAAACGACCAAGGCAAGCCGATGGCGACGCTGCTGGTTGGCACGAGCTTTTTGTGGGGCATCGCGCGCGCGTTCGCGTGCGACGGCGCATGCGATCCGCTCACGGTCTGGTACTACTTCAAGAGCGAGTATCGCTACGTCGACGGCAAGCAGGGTAAGGGCGTCGCGATGAAGTGGACGCCGGCGGAACTGAAGGAGCAGCTGCTTCGCTACGAGGTGATCCTCGTCGAAGGCAACGAGAGCGCGACGCCGGGCTTCGGCCAGGGCTTCGTGGAAGCGGCGCTGGAGGCTCTTGGCATCGACGCGCTGAAGGAGCCGGAGCCTGAGTTCTTGCACCGCCTCACGCAGCGCACTCGCGTGACGCGCTGACGCACTGCTGCGCGCGCCACTGCGGTTCGATCACAGCCTTCGCCACTTCGGCGACTTGCGCACGGCTTCGCGGGCTTCTGGCTCGGCGAACATTCGGTGCAAGCCGCAATCCGCGCACAACACCGCGCGGAACGAGCCGGGCTTGAACCAGCGGTGCAATCCAGGCAGCAGGTCTGGCGCGTAGCCGCCGCCACCCTGAATCGGCTTGACCGTCATGTAGAGGTGCCCTCGGCCGCACGCGGGACAGGTCACACTGTTCGACGCATCGCTCATCTCGTCATGCTATGCGCGCGCGGTTGACGGTGCGCGCGCGCGCCGCCATGGTGCTCGCCACGTGTCCGTCACCATCTACTGCAAAGGCCTCGCGGCCGCGTTTGGCGCGCGCCAACTCTGGTCTGGCCTCGATCTCGTGATTGCGCCCGGCGACGTCGTGGGACTCGTTGGCCCGAACGGCACCGGCAAGTCGACGTTGCTCAAGATCCTCGCCGGACTGCGCAAGCCGGACGCCGGAACGATCACGGTTGCGCCCGCGACCGCGACGCTCGGCTACCTCACGCAAGAACAAGAACGCATCCAAGGTGAGACGGTGCGGCAGTTCTTGTTGCGGCGCACGGGCGTCGGCGCAGCCGAGGCCGCGATGAACGCGGATGCCGACGCGATGGCGCGCAGCGAAGCCGGCGCGGATGACCGCTATGCGCACTCGCTCGATCGCTGGCTCGCGCTCGGCGGCGCCGACATCGAAGAACGCACGCACGAGACGCTCGCCGACGTCGGACTCGAAGTCGACTTGGACCTCGAGACCGCGGCGCTGTCTGGCGGCCAAGCCGCACGCGCTGGCCTCGCCGCGCTGCTGCTGTCGCGCTACGACGCGTTCCTGCTCGACGAGCCGACCAACGACCTCGACCTTGACGGCCTCGATCGACTCGAAGAGTTCGTGCAATCGCTCAACGCGCCCGCAGTCGTCGTCAGCCACGACCGCGAGTTCTTGACGCGCACCGTGACGAAGGTCGTCGAGATCGATCGCAGCCTGCAGCGCATCGCGGTCTACGGCGGCAGCTACGAGTCCTACTTGGAGGAGCGCGAGACCGCGCGCCGCCATGCAAGCGAGGCCTACGACGCGTTTGCGAACCGCAAGTCCGAGCTCGAAGCCCGCGCACGACGGCAGCGCGCATGGATGTCGAAGGGCATCAAGAACGCGCGCCGCAAGGCGAAGGACCGCGACAAGATGGGCCGCGCGTTCCGCATGGAGACGACCGAGAAGCAGGCGAGCAAGGTCAAGCAGACCGAGCGCATGATCGAGCGGCTCGAAGAAGTCGCAGCGCCGCGCAAGGAGTGGAAGCTGCAGTTCTCGATCGCCGAGGCGCCGCGCTCCGGCGACCTCGTTGCGCAACTGAGAGGCGCGATCGCGCAGCGCGGCACGTTCACGCTCGGGCCTGTCGACCTCGAACTGCGCGCTCGCGATCGCGTCGCGATCACGGGCCCCAACGGCGGCGGCAAGAGCACGTTGCTCGCGCTCACGCTAGGCCGCGTCGCGCCGACTTCAGGCACGGCAACGCTGGGCTCCGGCGTCGTGATCGGCGAGATCGACCAAGCGCGCGCGGCCTTCGTCGGCGACCTGCCGATGGCAACCGTGTTTGGCCGTCTCGTGCCGGACATGACCGACGCGGATGTGCGCACGCTGCTCGCGAAGTTTGGCCTCGGCGCGCAATCGGTGCATCGCACCGCGGACTCGCTTTCGCCCGGCGAACGCACGCGCGCTGCGATGGCGTTGCTGCAAGCGAACGGCGTCAACCTGCTCGTGCTCGACGAGCCGACCAACCACCTCGACCTCGAAGCGATCGAGCAGTTGGAGCAAGCGCTCGAGTCGTTTGACGGCACGCTGCTACTCGTCACGCACGATCGGCGAATGCTCGACAACGTGCGGTTGTCGCGGCGCTGGCACGTCGAAGACGGCGCTGCGCGCGAGATCGCGCCGGACTGACTAGACCGACGCGATGCGCAGCGGGCCGCGCAGCGACAAGCGCCAAGCGCGGCCCGCGCGTCTGCTTCAGCGGCAGCCGAAGCGCGTGATCAGGCCGTTGCTGATCGTGAAGTGCCCGAACACCGGGCCGATGCCCGCCTTCTGTGCCGACTGCCAGTAGAGCGGCACGCCGTCGAACGACAGGTCGTTGGGCACCGGCACCGCGACGTTGGCGACGCCAGCGCCGTCCGTGACGTAGGTGCCGTAGCCAACCACGTTGTTCGAATCGACGTACTGCGTGCAGCCGAGGCCGAGGTCGAGGTTGGCGCTCTGCGTCGAGAACAGCAGGAACACCAGCGAGTTCGCGTCCGCGGTCAGTTGCAGGCCAAAGCCCGCGTTCGGGATCTGCGGCAGTCCGCCGGTCGCCGCGATGGTCGGCAGCGGCGTGCCGCAGCCCGGGCCCATGTTGGTGACCTGAGCAAGTCCGCTCGGGATCTGCGTCGCGACGTTGACGCTCAGCGCGCCCGCGCCGATGCGCGCCTGATCGACCGCGACCGAGCCGCCGACGGGGCCCACGTTGCAGTCGAACGAGAAGTTGAACATCGTGTTCCAGTCGAGCGGGTTGTTGGCCGGAGCCGAGAACACCAACTCGCTGCCGACGCGCGCCCAGGTCCACTGGTTGAGCGTGTCGCCATCGGTGTCGCGGAACGACACGTTGGTCGCAGTCGTCGACGGGCACATCGGGATGCGCAGGGTCGCGCCGCCGCGTGCGTTATCGAAGTTCTGGACGATGTACTCGTAGTGCCAAGTGCCGTTGCCGTTGTCGGTGATCTTCGATGCGACAAAGAAGTGGCCGTCATCCTCGCCGTTGCGCGCGCTGTTGACCGTGGCGCCCGCCCACTGGTTGAGCACGGTGCCATTCGTGAACGGCACGCCGGTGTTCGCAAACTGCCACGTCGTGCCGTTCCACGTCGCCGTGAACTGACGGTGACCGAGGTTGTCGAAGTGCGCGTCGCCATCCTCGCCGCGCACAACGATGTGCATGCAGTGGAAGAGGCGGCCCGGAACGAGCAGATCCTGCTCCTGCAGCGTCACGCGGTTCTTGACCGGATCCACGAACACGCCGCCCGAGCTGTTGGTCAAGCTGCGCACGCCGTCGCTGTTGGCCGGCGCGCCGACGTCAGGCTCACTGCGATCGAAGTAGGAGCCGATGGGCTGCCAGATACCGGTCCACGGATCGATCTCGCTATGCGGGCCGAGGTAGGTGCGGCTCGCGTTGGTGCTCGCGCCGTAGGTGTCGGCGCAACCGACGCGAAGGCCGGTGCCCGTCGTCGTGCAGGTGCCGCAAATGCTGCTCGTGTTGGCAGCCGCAAACGCGTGCTTCACGAACGTCGTCGCGTTGTTGGTGAGCTGCTCGAGGCGACCGTTCGACTCGCGCACGATGGAGAACGCGAACATCGGGTGGTTCGCGTTCATCGGCGCGGACCACGCCATCGACACGCTGCCAGGGTTGCACATCGTGTACGAGTACGACATGCCGATCTCGCCGTTCGGGTAGGCGGGACCGCGGCGGCCGAACAGAGTCGGGCTCGCGTTGTTGGTGATGCGCCCTTCGAGGCCGGGCACGGTGTTGGACTGTGCCAACGCGCTCGCAGCGAGCGCAGAGAGAATGAGGAGCTTGTGCATGAAAGGAACCTGTGGGTGCAGGGAGACGGCGAAGGGTATCGAGTGCAACGCATCCGTCCCAAGGGCGTTTCGGGCCAGCAACAGCCACTGGGCAAATTCGTACGGCGTGCCGCACGCCATGGACCGATCGCCGCGCTACATTCCCGCGCCCTCGATGTCAGCCGTTCCACTTCCGCAGCAACTGGCCGTCATCGCGCTGCACGCGACGATGCCGTTTGCATTCGCGGCCTGCCCCATCGCGAGCGCGAACGCGCGCATCGGCGCCATCGACTGGAATCGCATGATGCCCGTGCTCCTGCCGGTCGCGGCCGGCGCCGTAGTCGTCGGCGCGCTGGTGGTCGCGGTCGCAAACCGCAGCGACAGCGGCAGGACTCGCATTGCCTGCTCGATCGCCACGGGGATCGCCAATCCACTGCTGTCCTCCATGCTGGGCGGCATCTTTGCGGCGATCCTCTCCGTCGTCAGCCTCGGCCACATCGCCAACGTGAGCCTCTACTGGAGCGCCATGTGGCTGCCGCTTTCGATGGCGGAGGCTCCGTTCTGGACGCTCGCCACCTGTGCGCTGCTCGCGCTCGCAACCGCAGCGCTCGTGGCACTGCCATGGCGCGCGACAAACGTCGAAGCTGCTCCAAGACCTTGAGCAAGGTAGATTGCTGCGCATGACCAAGACCTTCGCACTGACGATTGCTAGCGCGCTGCTTCTGTTCGCTGCGTGCTCCGCCGAATCCAAGCCCGCTGCGCAACCGAGCGCGCAACCTGCGGCATCGACCCCAGCGGCCATGACGCCGATCACCGAAGAGACGCTGGCCAAGCTCGCGCTCGCCGACGCCAAGGACGGCAAGGTCGACAAGGTCGTCCATCGTTGCGCGGGCTGCGCGCTCGGCATGGATGGCGAGGAGAAGTGGCCGCTCCAGGTGCAGGACTACAACATGCACTTCTGCAAGCAGGCCTGCCTCGATCGCTACGCCAAGGACCCGGCGAAGGCGATCGCCGCGCTGAAGATCAAGAACTGAGGCGGCGCACCGCGGCGGCCATCGGCAACGAGGCCGCCGCAGCGAGAAGGACCGCGGCGCTGGCCGCGACGATGCACGCGGCGAAGCCCTGTTGCGCGTTGGTGACGCTGCCGTAGATCCAGCCCGATGCGATCAGCCCGGCGAGTCGACCGAGGCTGTTGGCCGCGTAGTAGAAGCCCACGCGCTCCGCGGTGTCTCCGCCGTCGCCGAGTTGCACCACGAGCCAACTGTGCACGCTGCTGCACATGGCGAACAAGACGCCGTACGCGATGAGGCCGAGCGCGATGACCGCAGTCGGCGACGCTTCAGAACCAAGCAGCGCCCACATCGCGGCAAATGGCGCGAGCAGCGCAAATGTGAGCCCCACGCACTGCGAGCCTCCGCGCGCCACCCCACTCGGCCGCAACAGTCGCGGCGTCGCGGCCTGAATCGCACCGTAGCCGATCACCCACAGCGACAAGAAGCCGCCGACCACCGCCGACGAAAACCCCAACGCGGACGTAGCGAACACCGGCAACGCGACCGCAAACCACACGTCGCGCGAGCCAAACAAGAACATGCGCGCCAACGCGAGCCAGTTGACCGCCGCGCCATGCGCCAGCGCTGATCGCACCAGCGAACGGTCCTTGCCGCGCTGCTGCGGCAATTGACTCGCGGCCATCCACGCAGCGAGCAGCAACGCCGCGCAGATCGCGACGTTGGTCGAGAAGAAGCCGATCGTCGACAACAGCGCGCCGCCGACGAAGAAGCCGAGGCCCTTCATCGCATTCTTGCTGCCCGTGATCCACGCGACCGCGGAGAACAGTTCTGCGCCGCCAGGCTTCGCCAGCGTTCGCACGTAGCTCTTCGCGCTCGTCTTGACGAGGTCCTTTGCGACACCAGAGATCGCCTGCGCCGCCATCACCACGAGCATCTCCATGCTCTCCGCGACTGCGGCGAGCATCGCGCACGCGACTGCTTGCAGCAGCAACCCAGCGAGCAGCACCGGCTTCAGTCCCTTCTGCGCGCCGATGCGACCCGCGAGCAAGTTGGTGAACACGCCCGCGATCTCGTAGGGCAGCAGCGAAAGCGCGATCTGCAGCGGCGAGCCGCCGCGCGCGTGCATGTGCAACAGCGCAAGCATGCGCAGCGCGCCGTCGCTCAGCGTGAACGACTGATAGCAGGCGGCGACGAGACGGTGCGCGGAGTTGCCGGTCATCCGATCGCCGATGCGAATCGCCGTGCGAGATCCGCCATGCGGTTCACGTAGCCCCATTCGTTGTCGTACCACGCCATGACCTTGACCATCGAGCCATCGACGACGCGAGTGCACAGCGAATCGACGATGCCGCTGCGCGGGTCGCGCGCGAAGTCGCTGCTGACGAGCGGTTTGGTCTCGTAGCCAAGAACGCCCTTGAGCGGCCCCTTCTGCGACGCCGCGAGCAGCAGCGCGTTGACCTCCTCCACCGTTGTCGCGCGCGCCATCTGGAATGCGCAGTCGGTGAGCGACGCATTCAGAACCGGAGCTCGCACCGCAATGCTGTCGAGGCGACCCTTGAGCTCTGGAACGATCATCGCGACCGCGGTGGCCGAGTTGGTCGACGTGGGGATCAAGTTGACGAGCGCAGAACGCGCGCGGCGCGGATCCGCGTCGGCGCGATCGACGACGCCCTGCGTGTTGGTCGGATCGTGGATCGTCGTCACGAGCCCACGCGCGATGCCAATGCCGTCGTGCAGCACGCGCACGATCGGCGCAAGGCAGTTGGTCGTGCACGACGCAGCGGTGACGACTCGCTCGCGCGCGAAGTCACAGGTCGCGTCGTTGACGCCGTAGACCAGATTGGGCGTGCCGGGCACCGGGTTGGAGACGAGCACGCGCAGTCCGTCTTGCTCCAGCCATGGAGCGAGCGATTCGTGCTTCTTGACCTTGCCGCTGCACTCGACAACGAGCTGCACGCCGAGTTCGCGCCATGGCAGCTGCCGCGGATCGGTCGTCTGCGCCATCGCGATGCGGCGATCGCCGATGCGCAAGGCGCCATCTTCGGCCTCCACCGCATGAGGGAATCGCCCTTGCACCGAGTCGAACTCGACGCCGAGGGCAAGCGACGCAAGGTCGCCCTTGGGTTCGTTGATCGCAACGACGTCGAGCCCAGACGACACGGCGGCGCGGAGGAACAAGCGGCCCATGCGGCCGAGGCCATTGATGGCGATTCTCATCGGGATGCAGTTCGGGAACGGGATTTGGATGCGACGCGCGACGCGACGAGCGGCCGCGCGAGCCATGCGTCGATGCGGCTCGACAGTTCGTCGCGCACCGAACGGAATGCAGCGAGCCGAGCGCTGCGAGCGCCGCTGGCCGCTGCGGGATCCGGCAACAACCAACGCTCAACGCGCGACGCGAACGACGCGACGTCGGTGCGCATGCGATCCGCCTCGGGGCACAACACGATCGCGCACGCGATCGACTCCTTGCCGAGCAGTTCGCCGAGGTCCTTGGCGCGCAGGCCCGCGGTGTCGATGCCGATCTCTGCGAGCGCAGCGCGCGCCAACGGATGGACGCGCGAAGGCCGCAGTCCAGCGCTGCGCGCGACAACGCGATCGCCGGCGCGATGACGCAGCAAGGCCTCGGCCATCTGGCTTCGGGCGGAGTTCTCGGTGCACAAGAACAGAACCAGCGGAGCAGCGTCCGCCGTCTCCACGCGCGCCTTCTTGCGCTCCTCGATGCGCGCCATCGGGGAGGCGCACAAGTCGGCGCGGCCCTGGCAGCAGTCTTCGCCGAGGAACCACAACAGCGCGCGCATCGCGTCGGGCGCCACCGAGTAGCGGATCGTGCGCCCTTGCCGCTGGGACTGAACCAACTGTGCCGTCTCCAGGTCGCGCAGATGGAACGACAACGACGACGGCGCGATGCGCAAGCAGCGCGCCAATTCGCCGGCAGGCAAACCGTCCGCACCCGCTCGCGCAAGTTCGCGGAACGCCTGTAGACGAGCTCGATGGCCCAGCGCGCCGAATGCGCGGACCGTCATGTCGAAGTCCATGTTTCGAGAATTCTCGAAACGTCCCGCCGACGCAAGAGAAGACTCGATCAAGACCGCGACCTCCCCGCTACGCTCCGCGTCCTTCCCAATGCGATCCACCGCCTTCCTGCTCGTCGCTCTGGCTTCGTGCCAGGCGTCCCCTCCTCGCCTTGAGCCGCTGACGTTGCGCGACCACTTCGAGGTCGCCTACTCAGGCGATGCGGCGCCCGCGATGCTGCTGCCTTCGCAAGTGCCAGCGAAGTCCGAGGTGGTTGCCGCAGCGAGCCGCCCGACCAACCTGCCGACGGTGGAGATCAAGGCGACGACCATCGAGCTCGACATCCAGGGCGCAAGGCAACTGGTCGCCGCGCTGCGCGAGCAGCACGCTGCGCAGGACGAAGCGTCGACGACGGAACGCCGTCAGAGCGGATCCAAACAGGCGATGCCGCTCGCGGCACTCGGCGGCGCGCACGTTGACGCTGAGACGATCGACTCGCTCATGGAGCGCTTGCGCGGCCGGGCCAACATTCTGGCAGCCCCACGCATCGCTGCGCTGTTCGGCGAGGAAGCCAAGATGTCCATCTCCGACCAACGCAGCGTGATCAGCGCGCTCGACTTCAAGGCGATGGACGCGGCGATCATGGCCGACCCGCGCGTCGGCATGATCGAGTACGGCGATGAGTTGGCGATTCGCGCCACGCACAGCAAGGAGGGCATGCGTCTCAACGTGCAATGGCGCATCTCGCGCCCAGCGCTGCCGGTGCCCGTCGTGCAGACCAGCGTGGGCTCGCTGCAGACGCCCGTGATCGTCCGCCACGAACTCGTCGCGAGCCCCGTCATCAAGGAGCGCGACTGCCTCGCGTTCGCATCGCTGCCGTCGGGCTCGGACACAACCGTGCTCTTGCTGTTCGTCGAGCTCGCGGTGCTCAAGCCCGAGAGTGACGCCGCAGCGAAGTAACGTCGGTCACTTCGCGGACTGCAACTCGACCAACTGCGCGCGCAGCGCCTCGTCCTGCGGATCCAACTCGACGAGCTTTTGCGCCCACGGGATCGCTTGCACTGCGCCGCGAGCCGTCGCGGTGAACGTCGCGAGCGCTTCGAGCACGTCGCGATTCCACGGATCCCGTCGCTGCGCAGCTTCGAGTTGCACGACGGCATCCTCCGTCTTGCCCTCGCCCGCGAGCGCAACCGCGAAGACGTAGAGATGCCGCGCGGACGCAGTCGGCGCGCGCGCAGCCTCGGCGAGCATCGTCATCGCTTCGGCGCGACGCCCTGCGCGAACGAGCAACAGACCCAGCGCGTGCTGCAGCGGAGCCTTCTCGAACGCGTGGGATAGCGCCGTGCGCAGCACGACTTCGCCCTCCGCGTCGCGGTCTGACTCGCGCAGCAAGTCTGCGAGATTGACTGCGGCGCGCACGGAACCTGCATCCGCGACCAGCGCGCGACGGCAATGCGCCACGGCTTCTTCGATGCGACCTCGCCGCGCAGCGAAGAGGCCCAAGTTGACCCACGCAAAGTCGCGCTCCGCGTTGGAGCGCTGCGAGGACTCGTAGTCCGCGGCAGCCGACAAGAACGCGCGCTGATCCTCCGCTCCGAGTTGCGCCTCGCAATCCGCGAGCGCAAAGGCCGCCTGCGCGCGCACGTTGGCGATCGGATCCATCAGCAACGGCGCAAGGGCCGCTACTCGCGCGGAAGGCTCGCGCCCTTCCATCCCGAGCACGGCGCCGTAGCGCACGATCGGATCGGGATCGCGCAGCAACGCGCGCAACTCGCGATCCGAGGCATCGCTGCGCGAGGATGCCGACAACCGCGCCGCGGTCGCGCGCACGATCGAAGGCCACTCCGATCGCCGCATCGCTTCTACGAGCAACCGCTCGCTCTGCGGCGCGCCGCTGCGGCCTGCCGCGATGGCTGCGGCCCAATGGTCGCGAAGCGGCGGAGCATCCTTGCCGCGCCATCCCGCGATCGCGTCCGCCGCCCACGTTTGCGACTTGTCTTGATGACACTTCGTGCACGCATCGGGACCGCCGTGCCGCAGCGCGAGGTCGGGCCGCGGCACGCGGATCGAATGGTCGCGGCGCGGGTCCACCACCATGTAGACGCGCTCGGGCATGTGGCACTCGACGCACGATGCGCCCTTCGAGCCCGCTGCGTGATGATGATGCGACGGCTGGTCGTAGTGCCTTGGCATATGGCAGCGCGCGCACAGCGCGTTGCCTTCGGCGAGCAACTTGCCCGAATGCGACTCGTGGCAATCGCCACAGGTCACGCCGGCCGCGTGCATGCGGCTCTGCAAGAACGAGCCGTGCTCAAACACCTCGTCGCGTATCTGGCCGTCCGCGAAGTAGAGCGGATCGTCGAGCAGCGCCAGCAAGTGCGTGTCGAGCAGCGGCCGACCAAACTCGTAGCTCTCGTTCGTCGTCGTGCGCCGGCTGTGGCATCGCGCACAGGACTCTTGCTCGCTGCGATCCTTCGCATCGACGCGCGAGGCCGTGACAGCTCCGTCCGCGAACGCGAACACGCCCGGCTTGCGCAGCAGATGCGTGAGTCCCTTCTTGGCATCGCTCGCGCGCACGTCGTCGCCGCGCTTGCTCCATGCGACATGCGCCTCGCCAGGTCCGTGGCACCCTTCGCATCCAACCCCGTGCTCGCTCGCCGTCGTGACGTAGCTCTGCGTGGCGGCATCGAAGCCCTTCTGCACGTTGGTCGAGTGGCACTCGGCGCACATGTGGTTCCACTCGAACGAGGGCCCAGTCCAATGCAGCGGATCGCCGGGCCGGATGCGCTCGTCGGGATGCAGCCAGATCCAACGCTGACCGCCTTGCGCCGCGTCGCGCGCATCCCAAGCGACATCGAGCGCCTGCATTCGGCCGCGATCGAGTGCCACGAGATACTGCTGCAGCGGCGCCACGCCGAACGTCCATCGCACCTCGTGGTCCGCCATCGCGCCGTCCGCGCCTTCGAGCTGCACGAAGAACGCATCGCCTCGCCGGAAGAACTTCGCGACCGCATCCGCGTGGCGCGACTCGACGCCGGAGAAGTCCCCGAGCACGGTCGCAGGCGTCGCCGCTTGCATCGCAAGCGCATGGTGCGATGAGCTCCAGTCCGCGTGCTGCTGCGCGTGGCACTCAGCGCACGCGCGCGATCCCACGTGCGCGGGACGCGGAGCCACGGCGGCATCGCTGCGCGCAGACTGCTTCTCGCACGCAGCGGCAACCAAGGCCACGAAGGCCGCTGCGGCAAATCGACTCAATTGGACTTCAGCAGGGTCTTCACCGCAGCCTTCAGCAAGCTCTCGCTGCCGGCGCCGACGGTGACCAGCGCGATCTTGCCGTCCTTGCCGACCACCGCGAGCGTCGGAATGCTGGACACTGAGTACTTGTTGAAGTCCTGCTCGATCGTGATGACGAACGGA
>JBEELK010000089.1:0-6332 GCA_041168165.1 Planctomycetota bacterium
ATCCGCAACCGACGCAGAGGAATGGCGGGAGCGCATGGGAATCGAACCCACCGGGAGCCACGCAAGGCGACCCCCCACAGGTTTTGAAGACCAGGCCGAACACCAGCTCGGATGCGCTCCCGCGTGGCGTTCAGTCGGGGCGCAGAGTGCGCGGGCACCGGCCGAAGGTCAAGCGACGCGGCGAGCATCTGCTGCGGCGAATGCGTCGCTTCCACCCCACGATCCCGTTGCCCAAACCACGATCGCTCGGCAACATCCGCACCCCAACATGCAAGTCTCCGCTCTCGAACTCCGTCCCGGCACCCTCGTCCGCTACGAAGGCCGCATGGCCACCGTGATCTGGTGGAACATCCTGCGCAACGACCGCCGCGCGTTCGTGCAGATGCAGATCAAGGACCTGGAGTCGGGCCGCATGACCGAACTGAAGGAGCACACCGACTCGAAGTGGGAAGTGCTCGACAAGGAAGAGGTCGACCTCACGCACTCCTACCGCGATGGCCAGGAAGAGGTCTTCTACAACGAGTCCGGCGAGGAAGTGCGCTGCGCGGTCGCGGCCGCCGAGGACGCGCTCTACTGGCCGTCGGAGAGCTACAAGGGCCTCTACGTCGACAACAAGCTCGTCGCCGTCTCGGCGCCGCGCTTCTCGATCCTCAAGATCACGGAGACCGCGCCCCCGATGAAGGGCGGCGGCTCGGGCCAGAAGGACGCGGTGCTCGAGAACGGCGCGAAGGTCAAGGTCAGCCTCCTCTGCGACGTCGGCGACAAGGTCCGCATCGAGACCGAGACGAAGGAATTCCGCGAGCGCGTCACGGACTGACCCATCGCGGGGCCTCGGCTCTGCCAATCCATGCTCGCATTCGTCGAAGAGCCGAACCTGCTGCTCCAGCTCGGCAGCATCATCCTTCTCGACCTGCTGCTCGCCGGCGACAACGCGATCGTGATCGCGATGGCCGTGCGAGTCCTTCCCGAGAAGGAACAGCGGCTAGGGCGCCTTTGGGGCACGTTCGGCGCAGTCGCGTTGCGCGTGCTGTTCTTGGCGATTGCGTCGTGGCTGTTCGCGATCCCGTATCTGCGCGCCTCTGGCGGTGCGTTGCTGCTGTGGATTGCCTACAAGCTGCTCGCGCCGCAGCACCATGGCCCCGTCGAGAATGGCGGCGGCGAAGCAGACGCAGTGCGCGCGGGCAGGAACCTGCGCGACGCGATCCAGGTCATCATCCTCGCCGACATTTCGATGAGCATCGACAACGTGCTCGCGGTGACCGGCGCGGCGGAAGGTCACGTTGGCTTGGCGGCGCTCGGCATCGGACTCTCGATCCCGATGGTGATCTGGGGCAGTTCGCTGCTGTCCAAGATCATGCAGAACCACCCGTGGATCGTGTGGTTCGGCGGCGGGATCCTCGGCCATGTGTCGGGCGTGCTGATCCTCGAGGAACCGCAGTTCGCGGATTGGTTCGGCCATCCGGCAAAGCCGGGCTGGCATCCGATGCCGCTCTCGCTGTTCGCGGCGTTCACTGCGTTCGGCGCATTCGGCTACTTCCGCACGAAGCGCGGTTCGGGCAACGCGACGCACTGACGCGCGCGAGCGCCGCGCGAACGCATTCAGTCGCGACGCGGCGCGATGGCGGCCACCACTGCGCCGGTGGCGACGCAGACCACGCAGCCGATCAGGTTGTACCAAAGGAACGCGAACTGCATCGTGAGGTGCACGACCGCGATCGCGAGCAATCCAGTCAGCAACCCTGCGGTCGCCGCGACGCCGCTCGCGCGCGGCACCGCGAGCGCGAGCACAAACACGCCGAGGATGCTGCCGTAGAAGAACGAGCCGATCTCGTTGACCTTCTCAAGCAACGGTCCATCGCCAAACTGCACAGCCGCCGCAGTCGCCGCGATTCCCCAGCACGCCATCACGACCTTGCTCGTCCTCAACGCGCTCTGCTCGCTCGCCTGCGGAGCGATCCATCGGCGATAGAAGTCGACCATCGATGCCGCCGTGAGCGAACTCAGCGCGCCGGCGGCGCTGCTGATCGCGGCCGCAAAGATCGCTGCGATCAACAAGCCGAGGATCGGCTTCGGCATCTCCGAGAACAGGAAGTTCGGGAAGACGTAGTTCGCGTCGCTCGGCGTCTTGAACTCAGCGCCGATCGCTTTCGCAGCCTGGATCTCTGCATCAAACGCAGCTGTGCGCGCGTTCTTGCGCGCCGTCGCCGCATCCTTGACCGCGCCCCGATACGCGACAATCGCCGCTTCGTGCTCGGACTCCGAAGCGCTTCCGCCCGCGACGCGGCGCATCGCATCCTGCCGCCGCGCGATGGCGTCCTCGTGCGCAAGCTTCGCTGCCTCGTAGCGCGACTTGGGCTCGCCTTGCAGTTGCGCTGCGCGCGTTTCCATCGCAGGGTCGAACAACAGCGGCTCGCGCTGCGTCGACTGGCGCAAGAACAACAGCGCGCCAAGCACCAGCACCAGCAACTGGAGCGGCACTTTGGTGAACGCGCTCATCAGCAACGCGCGGCGCGATGAGTCCGCGGACTTGCTCGTGAGGATGCTCTGCACTTGCGACTGGTCGCAGCCGAAGTAGCTCAAGAACAAGAAGAACGTGCCGAAGAGCCCGTTCCACAGGTTGTACTTGTCGGCCCAGAACGAGCCCGTCGTGCTCTCGCCCGCGAACTTGGGCGCGAAGGTCCACGCCGGGTCGTAGGCCTCGACGGGATTGAGCCTGCCTGCCGCGCCAAGCGCCGAGAACGCGCCGGAAAGCCCGAGGTCCGAGCCGACGTCCACGAGCAACACGACGAAGCACGCGACGATGCCGATCACGATGATCGCCATCTGCTTGACGTCGGTCCAAACCACGCCGCCAACGCCGCCAATCACCGTGTAGGCGGTAGTCAGCAAGCCCGTCACCCACACCGTCACCGTGATGTCGAAGCCCGTCATCGCCGCGAACACGACGGCAGGCGCGTAGAGAACAACCGAGAACGCAAGGCATCGCGACAGCAAAAACGCGAGGCTCGTCAGCGAGCGCGTGCCGGGACCGAAGCGACGTTCCAAGAACTCGTAGGCCGTGAGCAGCGGGCTCTTGCGATACGCATCGACGAACCAAATGCACAGCACGACCATCGCGAACGGCAGCGCGAAGTAGAACTGCACCCACTCGAGCCCGTTCTCGTAGCCCATGCCGACGCCGCCGATCAGCGTGATCGCCGACAACTGCGTCGCCATCACCGACAGGCCCGCAGCCCACCACGGGATCGAGCGCCCCGCCGCGAAGAACGCATCCATCGTCTTCGCGCCAGCGGTGCGCCGAACGCCGTCCCAGATCGTGTAGAGCGTCACGACCGCAAACACGAGCCACGCGATAGCGGTCATCGGATCGGGCCTCGGTCAAAGGTCGCCGCGACCCACCACAACGCTGCGATCACGACAACGGCAGCAATGCACGCAATCGCGTAGGTTCGCGGCCAACTGCCGAGCGGCGGACGTTCTGTGTCGGGTGCATTCACGGGACGCGCATCATGGCACGCCGCACCGCGCGCGGTCACGGCAGCATCGACAACAACGTCGCCGCGACCGACTCAGGCCTTCTCCAACCGCGCGCCCTGCGGCGTGTCGACGATCTTCCAGCCTGCGCGCGCGATCTGGTCGCGGACGGCGTCCGCCACGGCCCAGTTCTTCTGCTTCTTGGCATCCTGGCGCTGCTGCAGCAACGCGAGCAGCTCCGGCGGCGCGTCGCTGGTCGCATCCGCGCTGGGCTCTGCGCCAAAGCAACCGAGTACGTCTTCGACGCGCGCGAAGAACCGGAGCGCCGTCTTCGCCGAGGCAGCGGTCGGCTGCGCCTTGTTGCACTCGGCGACGAACTCAAACACCGCGCCAAGCGACTCGCTCACATTGAGGTCTTCTTGCATCGTCGCCGTGAAGCGTGCATCTGCCGCGCTCACCGCCGCCGCGAGATCCAGCGCGCCCGCGGGCTCCGCGCCGCATGCCACGCGCACGAGTCGCTGTCGGCACTGCTGCACGCGCGCGATCGCGGCGCGCGCTTCGTCGAGGCCCTTCAGCGTGAAGTTGAGTTGTTGGCGGTAGTGGCCGCGAACGAGCGCGAACCGCAGTTCGAGCCCCGAGTAGCCCTTGTCGAGCACTTCTTGCACCGTGAAGAAGTTGCCCAGGCTCTTGCTCATCTTCTTGTTGTCGACGAGCAGATGCCGCGCGTGCATCCAGATCGACACGAACTGCTTGTGCGTGTGCGCCTCGCTCTGCGCGATCTCGCATTCGTGGTGCGGGAACATGTTGTCCTCGCCGCCCGTGTGGATGTCGATCTGGTGCCCGAGGTAGTGCGATGACATCGCGGAGCACTCGATGTGCCAGCCGGGGAAACCGCGCATGCCGCCGCCAAACGGCGCGTCCCACTGCATCTGATGCTTGTGGTCCGTCTTCCACAGCGCGAAGTCGCGCGGGTCCTTCTTCTTCTCGTTGATCGCGACGCGCGCGCCTTCTTCGAGCTCGTCGATGACCTTGCCCGACAGCTTGCCGTAGCCCGGGAACTTCGCGATCTCGAAGTACACGTCGCCGTTGTCGACTTGGTATGCGACGTCCTTCTTCAGCAGGTCCTCGATGATCACGCCCATCTGCGCGATGAAGTCGGTCGCGCGCGGCATGTGGTGCGGCATGCGCACATGCAACAGGCGCTGGCAGGCGTGGAATTCATCTTCGTACTGCTTGGCGATGTCCCACGCGGTGCGGCCCGTCTTCTTGCTCGCCGCCTCCATCTTGTCTTCGCCCGACTCGATGTCGTCGTTGGTCAAGTGACCGACGTCGGTGACGTTCATCACTTGCGTGACTTGGAAGCCCTGGTCCTCCACGAAGCGGCGCAGCACGTCGGCGAACAAGAAGCTGCGGAAGTTGCCGATGTGCGGGCTGCTGTAGACCGTCGGTCCGCAGTGGTACATCGTGACCTTGCCCGGCTGGAGCGGGCGCAGTTCGTCGAGGCGGCGGGTCAGCGAGTTGTAGAGGCGGATCGACATCGGAGCTGCGCAGCGTGGCGGGATGCGCGGCGGGGCGCAAGCGCGGGCGAGGGGCGCAGAGGCATCCGCACACTTGGAGCCTCGATGCACGCCGAGAAGGCCGCTACAAAGTTCGCGTGAACGACGCAGGCCCTGACCAAGGCCAGAACGATCCTGTTGCCCCGCCCTCCCTGCTGCTCGCGGGGCGGTTCACGCTCGTCCAAGAACTCGGCAGCGGCTCGTCGGGCACCGTCTTCCGCGCGCGGTTGACCGCGCCCTACGCCGGCCTCGACAAGGGCGCCGAGGTCGCCATCAAGTTCTTGCGGCAGGACCGCATGCTCGAGGAGAAGGCGAAGGCTCGCTTCGTCGCCGAGGGGCAACTCGGGCAGAGCGTGCGGCACGCCAACGTCGCGGCGATCTTCGGCGTCGAGACGTTCTCGGTGCTGGGCCTGGAGTCGACGTGCCTCGTGATGGAGCTCGTGCGCGGCACGACGCTGCGCAAGTTCTTGCAGCAGCAAGGACCGCCGGTCGAAGACCTCACGCGCCGCATCGGTCGCGACGCGGCGTTGGGACTGCAGGCGCTGCATCGGCGCGGCGTCGTGCATCGCGACGTGAAGCCGGAGAACCTCGTCCTCACGGACGCGGGCGAAGTGAAGATCGTCGACCTCGGCCTCGCGCGTCCGTTCGGCGAACACGGCAGCTCCGGCTCGTCGGGCTCGTCGGGCAGCGGCGGCGTGCGCGGCACTTCGTCGGGCAGCCGCGGCATCGGCGGCAGCGTTGCATACACGTCGCCTGAGGCGTTGCAGGGCCGCGCCGTCGGGCCGCAGAGCGACCTCTATGCGCTCGGCGTCGTGCTGTTCGAAGTGGCCACCGGCAAGCATCCGTTCGCGCACTGCTTGTCGGCGGACGAGGTGATCCACGCGCATCTGCACGAGGCGCCGCCGCGGCCGTCGCATTGGCGGCCACGCATCTCGCCGTTGCTCGAGCAACTGCTGCTCGAACTCTTGCACAAGGATCCAAACGCTCGCCCGAAGGACGCAGCCAGCGTCGCACGCATCCTGCAGCAAGGCGAAGCGTCGGATTGGTGGCAACAGCACGAACAACGCGCGCCGGCGCTAGCGTCGGGCCGCCGACTGCAGCGCATGCGTCGTCCGGCGGAGACGCCGTTCTTCGGACGCCGCGACGAGCTCGCGCAATTGCAGCGGCAACTCGCGGCCGCGCGTTCGGGCAAGGGCCGCGCTCGTTGCATCGCAGGCCCGCAGGGCATCGGCCGCCGTCGTTTGCTCGACGAAGCGATGACGCAGTGGCTGCAGAAAGAGCAGGGCCTCGTCTACCTCGGCG
>JBEELK010000090.1:0-8749 GCA_041168165.1 Planctomycetota bacterium
GCAGCGCGAAGACGACCCGATTCCCGTCTTGATCGCGGTCGACGATCTTCAACTGCTGGCCGACGCGCATCGCTGGCAGTTGCCGATCCGCGACTTCCTGCGCAAACCGCTGTCCTCCAACGAGACCGTCCACCGCGTCGAACTCGCACTCGCGCACCGTCGCCGCCACTCGATGCTCGTGCTGCGCCAACGGCATCTGGAAGGCCAGATCAGCGTCGACTTCAAGACCGGCCTCCTCAGCGAGCAGTACTTCACGCGCATCCTGATCCTGGAGTGGAAGCGCTCGCGCCGACATCAAGACGCACTGTCGCTTTTGTTCCTGGACGTCGACGACTTCAAGGGCGTCAACGACACCACCGAGTACTCGTTCGGCGACGAAGTCCTGCGCAAGGTCGGCGAGACGCTGCGCAACACGGTGCGCGAGACCGACTTTGCCGCGCGCATCGGCGGCGACGAGTTCTGCGTGTTGTTGCCGCAGACGACGCCGAAGGAAGCTGTGCAGACCGCGATGCGCATCCGACAGCGCATCGCCGAGACGGTGATCCAACGCGGCCAGTATTCGCGGCAGGTCACCGTTTCGATCGGCATCGACGCACACGACGCGCGTTCGGCGGGCAGTCCCGAGTTGCTGCGCTCCCACGCCAACCTCGCGCTCAAGGAAGCGAAGAAGCGCGGCAAGAACCAAGTGTGGCTCTACGCGGGCCACGCGACGAATGGCGATGCGACGTCGGCGACTGCGCAAGACGGCGCGGCGAAACACGAACGCCGCGGCGGCGATTCGGGCGCTGCAGGCGCGAACTGATCCAAGCCCGCGCGCGCGCACTCGCTTCGTCTCAAGGTGGGACGCGTTCTGTTGGCTCGGTGCCACCGCGCGATTCGCGGCCGCGTCAATTGCACCGAGTCCGCAACATCCGTTGCCATCGGATGTGCAGTGGTAGGATCCCACGCTCGCCTTCCCCTACCCACCAAGGCAGCAAGTCCACGATGCATCTTCGCAACTTCATCGCCGCCACCAGCGTCCTCTGCGGAACGCTCTCGGCGCAGTCCAACGCCGTCCCTGGCTTGGATGGCAAGCTCTACGCGATCGCCAACCCCACAGTCTGGGGCCGTCGCGGCGCCGCTTACCCGAACGGCGAGTTCGGGTTCTCGGTGTCCAACACGATGTGCAACCCCGGGTCGATCGTGATCCCGTGGTCGGCCGTTCCGCAGAGCAACCATCCGAAGTTCGGCTTCCTGGTCACGCGCCTGCAAAACGACCGCATGGTCCAGATCTCGGACCGCAGCTACTGCAAGCACGCGTTCTTGTCGCTCAACACGAATAGCGGAGTCTGCTTGCCGTGCACCAATCCCAGCAACGGCTCGGTGATGGGCATCGGCTGCTCCGACGTCTACGCCGCGGGCAACAACGGCGATCGCAACTACCTCGGCCCGCCCGATGAGATCAACCCGTGGCTCGGCACGTGGTCGATGGTCGGCAGTTACTTCGACCGCGGCGACCCCACCGCGGCTTCGCCAAACAACAACGACGGCATCCGCAGCACGATCAGCACTGCTGGCGACGTCGTGAAGAACCGCGTCACGATCAAGGAGTCGGAGATCCAGGCCGGATCGACCTACTTCTACCAGATCCACTTGCTGCACGAAGGCGAGTCGGTCGCAGTGCGCAATGACAACCTCATGTGCCGCGGCGTGAACTACACGTGGAGTGGCACAGCGTGGCAGACGGTCAACGTCGGCACGGCCGTCACCGGCTCGGTGCTCACGCAGTGGCCTGGCTCGACGCTGACGCAAGGCGGCAACGGCAACGACGATGGTCGCATCGCGATCGCGGTCAAGGTGACGGGACCGACTAACGGGCTGTGGCACTACGAGTACGCGGTGCACAACGTCGACAACCACCGCGGCGCGGCGACGTTCCGCATCCCGATGTGCACGAGCGCGCGGGTGCAAAACCTCGGCTTCCGCGACATCGACCAGGACGCGCTCAACCAGTGGACCGGCACGCGCGTGGGCGGCGAACTCGTGTTCTCCGCGCCCGCCAACAACCCGCTCAACTGGAACAGCCTGTTCAACTTCTGGTTCGACAGCGACGCAGCTCCGGTCGCGGGCAGCGCCTCGTTTGACCAGGCGCGCATCGGCGCGGGCGCTTTGAGCTTCCCGGTCAACACGCAGGTCCCCGGCTTCGTCCCCAACGTCTACCTCGGCGCCGGCTGCGGCGCTCCGGCGGTGACGCTGCGCGCGAACGGCCTGCCGACGATCCCGAACGCAGCGTTCGGCCTCAATGTGCTGTCTGCGCCATCCACGGGCGCGGTCGTGTTCATGTCGTCGAACGCGATCAACACGCCGACCGGCGGCGGTTGCTCGGCGTTCCTCGACTCGGCGACGATGGTCGACCTGGGCTTCTTGGTCACCGACGCGGCGGGCCTCGCCTCGCTGTCGCTGGCGATCCCGCCCGGCCTGTTCCCCGGCGATGCGACCTTCCAGGCCGTGTCGATCGCGGCGGGCAGCGGCGCGTTCCTCGGCGACTTCAACCTCAGCAACGGCCTCACGACTCGCGTCGGCGGCAGCGGCTGCCCGTGAGTTGAAGCGAAGCGTTCTGACGCGCGAGCGCGGCCCGGCGGCGATGAGCCTCCGGGCCGCGTTCGTTTTCGGGCCGCGGTTGTTGGGATGGATCTCTGCGTTTCGCCGCTCCGCAGCGGCGCAACCCCGCGCCTTGGTCGTCTGCGAACTCGCCTCTACCATCGCGTTCCCTCCCACCCCGCAGAACTCGCAGCAAACGACACCATGCGCCCTTGCTCCCTGCTCGCAGCGACGAGCCTTCTCGCCACGACGCTCGCGGCCCAAGCCAACGCGGTCGCAGGCCTCGATGGCAAGCTCTACGCGATCGGCAATCCGACGGTGTGGGGCCGCCGCGGCGCTGCGCACCCCAATGGCGAACTCGGCTTCTCCGCATCGAACACGATGTGCAACCCGGGCACCGTCACGATCCCCTGGTACGCGGTGCCGCAGACGGACCACCCGAAGTTTGGCTTCCTGGTCACGCGCCTGCAGAACAACCGCATGGTCCAGGTGTCGGACCGCAGCTACTGCAAGCACGCGTTCTTGTCGCTCAACACGAACGACGGGGTCTGCTTGCCGTGCAACGACCCAGGCAACGGCTCGATCATGGGCATCGGCTGTTCCGACGTGTACGCGGCGGGCAACAACGCGGACCGCAACTACCTCGGCCCGCCCGATGAGATCAATCCGTGGCTCGGCACCTGGAACATGGTCGGCAGCTACTTCGATCGCGGCGACCCCCAAGTCACGGCGCCAGCCAACTCCGACGGCGCGCGCAGTCCGCTCAGCATGCTCGGCGACACGGTGAAGAACCGCGTCACGATCAAGGAGTCCGACATCGTCAGCGGCGCGAGCTACTTCTATCAGATCCACTTGCTGCACGAAGGCGAGGCGGTCTCCGCGCGCAACGACAACCTCATGACGCGCGGCGTGTCGTTCGCGTGGAGCGGCACGTCGTGGTCGGCCACCAACGTCAGCGACGCGATCACGGGCTCGGTGCTCACGCAGTGGCCAGGAGCCACCATCAGCGTGGCCGGCAACGGCAACGACGACGGCCGCGTGCACGTCGCAGCCAAGGTCATGGGCCCGACCAACGGCTTCTGGCGCTACGAGTACGCGATCCACAACGTCGACAACCACCGCGGCATCGCGTCGTTCCGCATCCCGATTTGCCCGTCAGCGCGCGTGCGCAACATGGGCTTCCGCGACATCGACCAGGACGCGCTCAACCAGTGGACCATCACGCGCACGGGCAACGAACTCACGTTCTCTGCGCCGGGCAACAACCCGCTGAACTGGAACAGCCTCTACAACTTCTGGTTCGACTGCGACGCCGCGCCCGTCGCTAGCAGCGCAACGCTCGACCAAGCTCGCGTCGGCCCCGGCGCGCTCAACTTCCCGGTCAGCATCGAGACGCCTGGCAACTTGCCGTCGGTTTGGATCGGCGCTGGTTGCGGCACCCCCACCGCCGAGTTGGAAGCGAGCGGCCTCGCGCTGATCCCCAGCCCGGTGTTCCGACTCATTGTGTTGGCGCCGCCGACGACGGGAGCGAGCGTGTTCCTGAGCACCAGCGCAACGGCCACGCCGCTGGGATCGGGCTGCACCGCGTTCCTCGACGCCGCGACGATGGTCGACCTCGGCTTCGTCATCACCAACGTCGGCGGCTTCGCGACGTTGTCGCTGCCGATTCCCGCCGGGCTGCTGCCGAGCGATGTGACGTTCCAAGGCGCCACGCTGTCGCCATCGACCGGCGCGTTCCTCGGCGACTTCAACCTGACGAACGGCATCACCGTCCGCGTCGGCCAAACGGGCTGCCGTTGAAGTCCGCGTAGACGTCTCGCTGCCTTACCGCGGCGAGACGTTCTGCAGCGACTGCAGGCGCTTCTGCACTTCCGCGTTGCCCGGCTTCGCCTTCTCCGCGCGCTGCAGCAACTCCACCGCCTCCGCATCGCGACCGGTCACGTGCAGAACGTCCGCGAGCGGCACGAGCGCGCCGAGCGAATCGGGCACGACCGCGAGCGCGCGGCGCAGGTGCAGTTCGGCCGACGCCATGCGCGAAGGGTCCTGCATCAACATCGCGAGGTCGCGCTGCGCGAGGCCGCGCTTGCGCTGCACTTCGGGATCCTGAACGAGCTCCCAGCCCTCGGCCTTCGAGAGCGCCTCGTCGTACGCGAGCAAGTCCTTCTGCCGTTGCTCGGGCTGCGACCACTGCGCCATGGTGCGCTCGATCGAGTTTGCCGACATCGTGTGCCATCGCACGCCTGCGCAATCGACGAACAACGCGGTCCACGCGAGCGACGCCGCGAGCGCGAACTTGCCAGCGCCCGTCGAGACACCGTGCTTCTTCAACGTCGTGTGCTGGAACGTCACCTCGCGGCGACGCAGCAAGCGCCACGCGAGCAACGCGAACACCGCAGTCACGATGCCGAGCCCGACCGCGAGCAAGAACGGAACGTGCTCTGAAAACCACGCGCCGCGGAACGCCATCGTTGCGCTCCACGCGATCGTGCCGAGCGCGATCTCCTCGGGCCACGTGAAGTCTGCGCGCGCATTGATGCGGTTCTGACTCACGGCAAACGGCTTGGGCATGGCGAGCCCAAACGACAGCGCATTCGTCGGGCAGACGGAGACGCAGTCCATGCACTTCATGCAGCCCGGGTCGACGATCTGCTTGTGCTTCGCCACTTCTTCGTGCACGCGCACGTTGCTCGTGCACACCGAGGTGCAGTGGCCGCAGCCATTGCATGCGTCGCTGACCTTGATGCGCATCGGCGCGAAGCGATCGGCGATCGAGAAGAACGCGCCATACGGGCAACCGTGCGTGCAGAAGCCCTTGGCGCCCATCCACCACACGACGAAGAAGCCGAGCACGACGAACTGCAGCACCGCCATGATCGGGCCGGGGAAGCGCTCCCACAGCTCGCTCGTCGTGAAGGCCGCCTCGATCGGCGGACGCGGCACGCCGTGCCACCAGCGCAGCAGCGGCCCTTCGAAGAACATGTGGAACGCGACGAAGAACGGCGCGAGCACGAGCAGGCGGCTGCGGATCGGGCGCGGCTTCAGCCCCATGCGGCCGAGGAACCACGCCGACAGGTCCTGCAGCGCCACGAGGTGGCAGGCCCACCCGCAGAACCAGCGGCCGAACACGAGCGTGCCGAGGATCGCCACCGAGAACAGGATCACGCCGGCGTTGAGCTTGCCTTCGTCGAGCAGGTAGCCGGCCTCCGACGGCTCCACCGGCGTGAGGGTCGTGCCCGTGGCGAGCCACTGCACGATGTGGGCGCCGATCAAGAGGTGCACGCCAATCAGGACGTAGGCGCGTTTCCTGCTGACCTTGCTGTGCGCAACCGGGCCATTCTTGGGCTTGTGCCGATCGAGACGCGGCAGCGCGTCGAGCGGGTCGTTGCGAACAGGCAAGGTCGGCGTCGTCATCGAGCTTCGCAGCATACTTGCCGACCCTGGAGACGCCCGCTACCACACTCGCCCATGACCGACGCCGCAGCGACTCCCCCGTCCGACTTCATCCGCGACCGCGTGCGCGCGGACGTGCAATCCGGCAAGGTCAAACAGGTCGTCACGCGCTTTCCGCCGGAGCCGAATGGCTACCTGCACATCGGCCACGCGAAGGCGATCTGCACGTCGTTCGGCATCGCCAAGGAGTTCGGCGGCAAGTGCAACCTCCGCATGGACGACACCAACCCGGAGGCCGAAGACCAGGAATACGTCGACGGCATCCAGGAAGACGTGCGCTGGCTCGGCTTCTCGTGGGATGGCCTCTACTACGCGGCCGACTACTTCGACCAGATCTACGCGTGGGCCGAGCAACTCGTCACGCAGGGCGATGCCTACGTCGATGAACAGGACGCCGAGTCGATGTCGAAGACGCGCGGCACGTCGAGCGCGCCGGGCGTGAACAGTCCGTGGCGCAACCGTTCGCCGCAGGAGAACCTCGACCTCTTGCGCCGCATGAAGAAGGGCGAGTTCAAGGACGGCAGCATGGTGTTGCGCGCCAAGATCGACATGGCGCACAAGAACCTCAACATGCGCGACCCGGCGATGTACCGCATTCGGCACATGCCGCATCAGCGCGCGGGCGCGTCGTGGTGCATCTATCCGATGTACGACTGGGCGCACGGCCAGAGCGACTCGATCGAAGGCATCACGCACTCGCTGTGCTCGCTTGAGTTCGAACATCACCGCCCGCTCTACGAGTGGTTCTGCGACAAGCTCGGCATCTACAAGCCGCAACAGATCGAGTTCGCGCGCCTCAACGTCGAATACCTGCTGACGAGCAAGCGCAAGCTGCTGCAGTTGGTCCAGAACGGCATCGTCGAAGGTTGGGATGACCCGCGCATGCCAACGCTGCGCGGACTGCGCCGCCGCGGCGTGCCGCCCGAAGCGCTCGTCGCGTTCTGCAAGCACGTCGGCCTCGCGAAGTTCAACAGCACGCACGAATACGCGTTGCTCGACCACCACATCCGCGACGTGCTCAACAAGACGTCGCTGCGCCGCATGGCGGTGCTCGATCCGATCAAGCTCATCGTCGAGAACTGGCCCGCGGGCCACGTCGAGATGTGCGAGGCGCAGAACAACCCCGAGGACCCGTCGGCTGGCACGCGCATGGTTCCGTTCTCGGGTGAGCTCTGGATCGAGCGCGAAGACTTCATGGAGAACCCCACGAAGGACTTCTTCCGCCTATCGCCGGGCCGCGAAGTGCGCCTGCGCTGCGCGTTCTTCGTGAAGTGCACGGGCATCGACAAGGACGCGAACGGCAACATCACGGCCGTGCGCTGCACCTACGACCCCGCGACGCGCGGCGGCAACGCGCCCGATGGCCGCAAGGTCAAGGCGACGATGCACTGGGTCTCGTGCGCGCACGCCTACGAGGCCGACGTCACGATCCTCGACCACCTGTTCACGGATCCCGATCCGGCGGGCCACGAGGGCAAGGACTTCCTCGAGTTCCTCAACCACAACTCGCGCATCGTCAAGAAGGGCAAGATGGAGCCGAGCCTCAAGGACGCGCAGCCAGGCCAGCGCTTCCAGTTCGAGCGCCTTGCCTACTTCGTTTGCGATGAGAAGCAGAGCAAGCCTGGCGCGCCGGTGTTCTTGCGCACGACGACGCTGAAGGACAGCTTCCAAAAGGCGCAGAAGAAGGCGCAGGGCTGAGGCCAGACGGCCTCACGCGCTGCTGCTGCGCAGCATCCGTGCGCAGCATCCGTTCGCAGCAAACACGACCACGCGCTGCTACATGCGCCGGTAGCGCCCGCCGCTCAGCGCGATCACGCGCGGCGCGGGTCGCAAGCGCTGCTGCGTGCGCAGCACGGCGGCGAATGCGAGTCCCGCGACAAAGCCGCCGATGTGCGCCCACCACGCGACGCCGCCCACCGCGTCCATGCCGAGCGCCATGAGTCCTTGCACCGTTTGCAGCAAGAACCACAGGCCCAAGAACACCCACGCCGGCAACACCGCGGTCTGTAGCAAGAACCCGAGCGGGATCAGCGTCAGCACGCGCGCGTGTGGATAGAGCAGCATGTAGGCGCCCATCACGCCCGCGATCGCGCCCGATGCGCCGACCGTCGGCACCGCGGAGTCCGGGTCGCTGAGCCAGTGCGTCAGCGATGCGAGCACGCCCGACCCGAGATACAGCGCGAGGTAGCGAACGCGGCCAAAGCGCTCTTCGACGTTGTCGCCGAAGATCCACAGGATCCACAGGTTGCCCAGCAAGTGCAGCCAACTGCCGTGCAAGAACGTGCACGTCAGCAGCGTGAGCCACTCCGGCACCCACGCCGGCGGCAACTCGACGCGCGCGGTGCGGCCCATGCCAAGCGGCATCTTCATCACGACATCGGTCTCGCCAGACACGCGCGCCGGCACCATCGACAACCCCGACGTCACGTCATCGACCGCGCCCTGGCCTGCGCTCTGCAGCAAATAGACGCCGACGCAAATCGCGATCACCACGAACGTGACGACGGGCTTCGTCGTCGTCGGGTTGTCATCGCGAAGCGGAATCATCGCGCAGCCAGGAGCATCGGAAGCGGGATCATCGCGCGTTCACGATCCGCGCCGCGGCTCCAACTCTTCTTGCACGCGCAGCGCGTCCTTCAGCGATCGCACGTCGTGCGTACGGATCCACGCGACGCCGTGGCGCGCCGCATACAACTCCGCCGCGAGCGACGCGGGGCCG
>JBEELK010000091.1:0-4685 GCA_041168165.1 Planctomycetota bacterium
GAACCTCGATGTCGCGGAAGGCGTCTGCCGCAACGTTCGCAGTTCGTATCGGTGGGCGAGTGCGTCGCGTAGCGAGCCACACTCTTTGGCCGCGGTGTCGATTTACTTTGCGCGGATGCGCATCCAGAACGGCGGCAGGCGATTGGTCCACAGCAGCGCGCGCACTTCGTCCTGTGTCAGTTCCCGTCGACAACGATTGCCCGGTAGGCAATACGAGTCGTAGATCCAGAATCGACCATCTTCGGCGAGCACGAGGGCGTAGTGGTTGGCCGAATGCGCATCATCGGGCGCAACCACTCGCTTGCCTGGATCGCTGGCCGAGCAACCGATCACGAACGCCGCGCGTGGCGCCGCCGCGACCGCCGCTTCGATGCGCGCACGATGGTCCAACAGCGAGTCCTTCGTCGGCCCGTAGAGCGGCTCGTAGTCGAGGCCCAAGGCGTCGGCGACGAGATGGAACTTGTCGTTGGCATGAGGTCGCCAGCCTATGAGGCGACCTTCGGCGTCGAACTCGGGCACGCAACTGCCGAGCATGCCGTCGCGGTCGCCCGCACATGAGCGGAACAGCGCTTCCTGCAGACGATGCACGTTGGCGAACGTCAGTTCGGCGCCCACGCCGAAGCTCTCGGCCAGTGTCGCGAACTCGCCGCCGAGCAGCAGATAGGCCGTGAGGCCGGCAGCGCACGAGCACCGTTCGACGTCGAACTCGGTGTCGTCGAGTTGATCGAGTTGCCCGACGTGGGCGAGTTGCGTCGGGAGATCGACTCCGGGCAACACATCGTCTTCGGAGTAGACGAAGTCGCTTGGCGTGCCGCAGGCCGTGAGCGTGAGCAGGAGCGCCAACCAACAGCAGGACTTCATGCGAGCAGAGTATCGATCACGCAGTCGAGCGCGTGGGCGAGCCATCGGTCGAGGTTGGGGGCGGTGAGACATGCGGCGTCTAGGCGGACCAGAGCCCTTGTCCCTTCATGTTGTCGCACCCGCGCGCGATCCGCGCTTCGCAGCGCAGCGTGCGACATCTAGGCCTCGTTGGCCTGCGCGCATCCGCACCGTTGCTGGCGGCAATGCACCTCGCTGTTGCGGAAGGCGTTTTCCGCAACGTTCGCAGTGCGCTTCGGGGCCGCCCGCAGCTGCCTAGGTGTTGTGAAGCAACCCCTACGAGCCGATGACGAACTCGAGGCCTTGGCTGCTAGCGACGGGGATCGTGTAGGGCAGCGCGGTATCCACCGCGAGCCACTGCGCGCCCACGCGCAAGCCGACGAAGAACGGATCATTCGGCAGCGGCAGCGAGTATTGCGCATTGCCCGCCACGTCCGTGAAGGCGCCGGCGAGGATGTCCTCGGGCAGCGCGACGTAGAGCAAGCATCCGGGCTGTGCGCCGAGCAGGCCGTAGCCGGTCGTGAGCGGCCCGACCTTGATGATGACTGCCGCAAGAGTCAGGGGCGGGCAGTTGGTCGAAGTGAGGGCGAACGCAGCATTGCCGATGCTCGGCACCGCAGTCGCCGCAATCGTGGGCACCAAGGAGTTGCTCGCAGGCGATCCAACGCCGCTGGTCACCACGCGGCCGCGCGGGCGCAAGAAGCGAATGCCGCGAAGCACCGTGTTGGTCGCTGCGGTCGCAACCGTCGAGAACGTGGAGCTGGGGCCTGTGTCCACGACGCTCAGGATCGCGTTTCCGCTCGTGTTGGTGGACGTCGCAAAGAGCGTCACCACACCCGCGTCGAGCGAGCCGCTGATGCTGCGCACGCTGGTGTTCGACGGCGACAGCGTGTAGGCGAGGCTCCAAACGCCACCGGCGCGCGTCCACTTCTGGATGCCTCCACCAGTTGCCGACGAGCGATCGTCACAGAGGTAGCAGGTGTCCGGGCCGACGAAGAAGAAGTCGTAGGGCGACGGGCCGCTGACGCTGGGGAAGCCAGGCGACAACGTGATGGCCTCCGCGGTCGTCGGCATGCCCGTGCCGACGGTGCTGATGCCGAAGTACGTGCCCGACGCGCTCGAGACGAACAGTTGTCCGTTGTAGACGACAAGGGAGCGCAGGTTGGTCGGCGTGCCCGTGCTGGCCGCGGTCGCGGTGAAGCCGCCGAACTGCGTGAGTTGCACGCCCGAGTTGCTGCCGCACACCCAGAAGTTCACGCCATCTTCCGTGATCGCGCTGCGGACGGTTCCCGACGAGAACGTGTTCGTCAGAAGCGTCGTGGTGTCGACGTTGCCGCCCATGTCGACGCGGGCGACGACGCGCGCGGCGTTGGCCACCGAGAGCGAGCCTGGGTTAGCCGTGCCAAGCACTGCGCTGTAACCCGCGAGGCTGAGATACTGGCCGTCGGTCGACAGGTTGAGGTGGCCTTCCGAAGCGGCCGTTCCACTCAGCGTGCATGCGGCAGTGCGGCCCGCGGTCACGGTGGGCAGAGCCACCGAGCGGAGCAGCGTGCCACTGCGCGAGTATTCGTCGAGGAAGACCGGAGCAGCGGCATTCGTCAGGGCGCCGGTGCCTGAACCGATGCGGACAGCCACAAGGTTGCCTTCAGTGAACGAAGTCTGGGCGACAGCGAATTGCAGCGAGAGTGCAATCGACGCGAGGATGCGGAAGGGGTGCAGATTCATGGTGAGTTGGCGAGGATCCGTGACGAATGCCGCGTGGGATCGGATGGCGCGAGGTCTTGTGCAATGACGTCTCCTCGCGCGCAACGTCCCATGAGGGCGGAGTATTAAAGAGTCGCTCTCTCTGCTTTCTATCCCGGCTTCGAAATGACCAATGCCGCTGCTTCGGCACGGCGTATCGACGCGAGTGCCGTTGTTTGAATTGCGGCTGAGATCGCGGTCGTCCGGAAAGGACCTGCTGCGCGCCGCGTGTCTTGCGATCTTCAGCGTCGCTTGGTGCGACTGCTCGCGCGTCGCGGCTGGAACGGAAGTGGCTCATCCACAAACGTGCGGTAGTCCGCAGTCAACTCTTCGCCCGTTGCGATGCGTCGCAACGCGCGAAACCTGCCGTCATCGCCTGCGACCAAGTTGGGCTCGTCGCTGTGGTTCACATACCAACCGACGGACAGCATGTTGAAGGTGCGAGGCACGCCGAGCTTGTCGCCGGACGCCATGCCGAAGTCGTCGTAGAGCGATCGGATGTGCGCTGGCAGACGCTTCACCTTGCTGCGATCGACCCATGCGACGCGCTCGGTCTCGCCAGCGAACACCAGCGTGCCCTTGGGGATCGGCCGGATCGCGCGGACTCCGACGCCATGGAACGACGACACGGCGATGCGCGCGTAGATGTCGTCGTGGGGTTGCTTCTTCGCCTTCACCATGATGGGTATCTCGCTCGCTTGCGCGACTCAGCCATTCTTTAGCGACGACATGTCGATCACGAAGCGCCAGCGCACATCGCCCTTCAAAAGGCGCGCGTATGCATCGTTGATTTGCTGGATGCGAATCACTTCGACATCCGCTGCGATGCCGTGCTCGGCGCAGAAGTCGAGCATCTCCTGCGTCTCAGCAATGCCGCCGATGGGCGAGCCCGACAAGCGCTTGCGGCCGAAGATGAGGCCAAAAGCCGAAACGGGCGCAGGCTGATCCGGCGCGCCGACGAGCGTCATCGTGCCGTCGATCTTGAGGCATGCGATGAGCGCATTGAGGTCATGCGACGCGGACACGGTGTCGAGGATGAAGTCGAGCGTGCCGACTCGTTTCGCCATCGCTTCGGCGTCGCGCGACAGCACCACTTCGTGTGCGCCGAGTTTCATCGCAGCTTCGCTCTTCGCGGCCGTCGTCGTGAACGCGACGACGTGCGCTCCGAGCGCGCGCGCGAACTTGATCGCCATGTGGCCAAGGCCGCCAATGCCGACGACGCCGACCGTCATGCCCTTCTTGACGCCCCAGTGGCGCAGCGGCGACCACGTCGTGATGCCAGCGCAGACGAGCGGCGCAGCCGAAGCGGGATCGAGTCCCTTCGGCAGTCGCAGCACGAAGCGTTCGTCGACGACGATGCTGTCCGCGTAGCCGCCAAAGGTCACGCCGCCGAGGTGCTTGTCAGGGCCGTTGTAGGTGAACGTCGCCGGCGCGAAGCAGAACTGCTCCGTGCCCGCGGCGCACGACGGGCACGTGCCGCACGAGTCGACCATGCAGCCGACGGCGACCATGTCGCCTTCCTTGAACTTCTTGGTGTCGCGGCCAACCTTGGTGACGCGGCCAACGATCTCGTGGCCTGGCACGCACGGATAGACCGTGGGCATCACGCTCTTCCACTCGTCGCGCGCTTGATGCAGGTCGGAGTGGCAGATGCCGCACCAGAGGATCTCGATCTGCACGTCGCTCGCGAGCGGTTCGCGGCGGCGGATCTGGAGCGGAGCGAGTTGGGAGGTTGGGCTCGCTGCGCCGAATGCGCGCGCGGAGAAGGCGTTGGTTGCGGTCATGGCGTTGAGGGGCGGGAGACTAGGCGCGGCGGCGCGCGTTTGCATGGGGCGTCGAGCTAGCAGCCTGTTGAAGCACGCATCCTGCCTGCGGGCTTGGTCTCTGGTCCGATCTCTGCGTCGCGCGAACTGCGTCGAATCTCAAGATTCGACTCCGTTCCCGCTCCTTGATCTCGAACCAGATTCCGAGCCCTCGGCAACGGAGCCGTTCTTCAACAGGCTGCTGAGGCACCTCGTCAGTTGAGGCAGACGCGGAATCGCAATCCCGCCGAAGCCGACAAC
>JBEELK010000092.1:0-5337 GCA_041168165.1 Planctomycetota bacterium
GACGGCATGCCCGCCGCGTCGACTGCGTCGCCGACCGGCCACGCCCGCGGGTCGAACTGCGTCACGACGGGCGGCAACGCGCGCGCGCGCAACGTCGCGACGTCGCCGCGGACGATGGTGCAGCCGAGCCCGTCGACGAACGCGGCGCTGACCTTCGTGCCGAGCACGGTCGCGGACACGGTCTTCTGCTCGCGGTCGACTTCGTAGGACAGCAGCGGCCGCACGAGCGCCTGCAGCGGCGCGTCGGGGGCCATTTCCTGGTCGAGAACGGATTCGATCGTGCGTCCGCTCACGAACACCGCCGATGCCGCGACCTTGGCGGAGTAGGCGGCGGTGATCTGCTTGAGCTCCGCGGGCAGCGAGCGCTGCGGCTCTTGCGCGGATTGGTCCTGCGCATGCAGCGGCAACAAGAACAGCACGGGCAGCAGCGGGGACAGCGCGCGCATAGGCAGATGCAGCATGGCGCGCACGGTAACGAGGCGACGCATCGCGGGGTATTGTCGGCGAACACGATGCGTGGTCCCGTTCGATGGCTCGGTTGCGCTGCACGGTCTGCGGCGTTGCTCGCGACGCTGCTCGCTGCGTGCGCGGGCTCCGCGGATGCATCGCGGCCCGACGATGGACCGCAGCGCGACGAAACGCTCGCGATCGCCTCGTTCCAGGTGTTCGCGCTTCAGGTTTGGCAACCGCAGTGTGTGCTCGCTCGCGACGCAACCGAGTGGGCGCGCGCGCGCACGGCGCTTGGAATCGTGGGGCGACCATTGCCCGAACGGCCGTGCACGTTCGAGGACTTCGTCGCCTTGCTCACGGTGCTGCCGATGGGCCTCGACCTTGCGCGTCTCGACGCCTCGACTTCGACCGAGGAAGGCGTCGATGTGCTGACGATCACGCGCACGTTCGACGCGCAACCCTTGCCGGAAGTCGTCGGTCGCGCATACCTGTCGCAGACGGCGCTCGTGGTGTTGCCGCAGCGTCCGCGCCAACTCGCAGTCGTGCTGAGGACGCTGCGCGGAGCGTCGATCGAAGAAGAGACTCTGGCCGTGTTCGACGGCGTCCGCTGATCGCCCGCAGCCCATGTCCGAGGCTGCGGGCGCGCGCTGCGATCACCAGCGGAAGATCATGTCGACCGTCACGCGACGGTTCATGATGTCGTCTTCGCTGTCCGTGAGCGCCCATTCGTAGACCGCGCCGATCTCCGTCTTGCGATCGAGTTCGAGGCGAAGGCCGACGCCAGCCCATGCGACAAACTCGCCGGCGACTGCCGAGCCGAGGTTGGTGTAGTCGAGGCCGCCAACCGTGAGCGCGCTCGGATTGCCGTCGAGGTAGTGCACGCCGTGCACTTCGACGACGGGCGACACGATGCGGTTGCTGTTCGGGTTGAGGTCGTAGTCGAAGTGCAGGTCCCAGTGCAGGACCTGATTGCCGTCCGTGCTGTCCGTCGGCACGCGCCACGCGACGTTGCCGATCATGTGGAAGTCTTCGATGCCCTTTGCCGCAGACACGAACGGGCTGAACTCATCGACGCCGCCTTGCAGCGTAGAGCGGTGGCCGTTCTCGGCTTCGTAGCGGAGGCCGGTCGTGACGAGCAGTTGCTCCTTCTCATCGACGAGCGCCGCGTACTTGAAGCCGCCGGCGATGCTGTTCCAGCCTTCGTCGCGGCCAAATGCGCCGGTCTCGATCTCGCTGTAGCCGTCCTTCGTCGCGATCACCGCAAGGCGCTCAGTCAGCGCGACGCGCAGTTGTGCGGCGTAGATCGAGACCTGCCCGCCGGCCAGTTGCGATTGGTTGTCGAACGTGTGGCGGATGTAGATCGGGCGGAACGACGTCTCGATCGTCGGCGACTCGAAGTAGAGCGGTTGGCCGACGGGTTCATGCAGTTTGTCGAAGCCCTTGAGGCCGGTCAGGAAGCCATCGGGGGTCTTCTTCTCTTCTGCGTTCTGCGCGACAGCAACCGAGCAGAAGAGCGATGCGAGAACTGCGGAGATCAAGCGGGGGTTGGTTTGGACCATTTCCCACGAAGGCCACGGCGCGCGCGTTGTTTCGGTTGCGCCATCGTCCGCGCACAACTCGCCGCGGTGCCTTCGGCGTTGGCTCGTCGTGACTACGCAGAACGGCGGCGATCGCGCATTGCGGCGTGCGCGCGGCCTTCCTTCCCCCGATTGGCACGCCCACCAGGATTCGAACCTGGGACCGCCGGATTAGAAATCCGGTGCTCTATCCAGCTGAGCTATGGGCGCGAGCGGGCGGGACGGTAGCGGATCGACGCCGCGCGCGCATGGGGCGCGTGGGGGAGCGCCGCGAAAGCGCAGTTGCGCAGAGGGCGCAGGCATGCTCGCACACCAGGCGGCGCGACCGTAGCCTTCGCCGCCCAGTTCCCATGCCACGCATCACACTTCCGGACGGCAAGGTCCTCGAATTCCAAGGCCCAGTGACCGGCGCGCAAGTCGCCGAATCGATCGGGCCCGGTCTCAGAAAGCGCGCCATCGGCGTCAAACTCGACGGCGACGAGATCCGCGACCTCGGCCGCACGATCGAGCGCGACTGCGCGATCAAGATCATCACCGCCAAGGACGACGATCCCGACGCGCTGTATCTGCTGCGCCACTCCGCGGCGCACGTGCTCGCCGAAGCGATCTGCTCGCTGCATCCGGGCACCAAGCTCGCCTACGGCCCGCCGGTCGACGACGGCTTCTTCTACGACATCAAGACGCCCGTCGCGTTGTCGGAGGCCGACTTCCCGGCGATCGAAGCGAAGATGCAGGAGATCATCGCGCAGGATCGTCCGTTCGTTCGCTGCGAGCTCAGCAAGGAAGACGGCCTCGCGCGCACCGAAGGCGACAAGTACAAGCGCGACAACGCGGAGCGAGCGATCGCGCGCGGCAGCGAGACGATCTCGTTCTATTCGACCGGCACTCCGGGTCAGGCGTGGGAAGACCTCTGCGCGGGCCCGCACGTTCCGTCGACGGGTTGGCTCAAGGCGAGCAAGGTGATGTCGGTTGCGGGCGCGTATTGGCACGGCGACCAGAACAGCGACCAGCTCACGCGCGTCTACGGCACTTGCTTCGCGGATGAGAAGGGGCTGAAGCAGCACCTGCATCGCATCGAAGAAGCGAAGCGCCGCAATCACCGCAAGATCGGCAAGGAGATGAACCTCTTCCATCTGGAGGAGGACAACCCAGGCCAAGTGTTCTGGCATCCCGCGGGTTGGTCCATCTACGTCACGTTGATGGACTACATGCGCCAGAAGCAGCGCGAGCACGGCTACGTCGAAGTGCACACGCCGTCCGTGATGGCGCGCTCGCTCTTCGAGAAGAGCGGCCACTGGGACAACTACCGGCAGAACATGTTCGCGACCGAGTCGGAGAAGCGCGACTACGCGATCAAGCCGATGAACTGCCCGGGGCACATCCTCGTGTTCAAGCAGGGCCTCAAGAGCTATCGCGACCTGCCGATGCGCATCGCGGAGTTTGGCTCGTGCTGCCGCAACGAAGCGGCGGGCGCGTTGCACGGCGTGATGCGCGTTCGCGGCTTCGTGCAAGACGACGCGCACATCTTCTGCAGCGACTCGCAGGTCGAGAGCGAGGTCGTCGACTTCTGCAAGATGCTGATCGCGGTGTATGCCGACTTCGGCTTCTCGAAGGACAACGTGCTCGTCAAGCTCGCGACGCGACCGGAGCAACGCATCGGCGACGATGCGTCGTGGGACCGCGCCGAGAAGGCGCTCGGCGACGCAGTGCTCAAGGCCGGCATGAAGTACGTCGTGTCGCCGGGCGAAGGCGCGTTCTACGGGCCGAAGCTCGAGTTCACGCTGTTCGACGCAATCGGTCGCGGTTGGCAGTGCGGCACGATCCAGCTCGATCCCAACCTGCCGAGCAAGAACCGGCTCGATGCGACCTACGTGTCGGAAGACGGCAGCAAGAAGAACTGCTTGATGCTGCACCGAGTGATCCTCGGATCGCTTGAGCGCTTCCTCGGCATCCTGATCGAGCACTTCGAAGGCAAGTTCCCGCTGTGGCTCGCGCCGGAGCAGGTCCGCATCCTGCCAATCAGCGACGCGCAGATCGAAGCCGCGCGCGCGCTGAAGGCGAAGCTCGCAGCGCATGGCGTTCGCGTCACGGTCGACGAGAAGGCTGACATGCTCGGCGCCAAGGTGCGCGAGGCGCGCCTCGCGCGCGTAAACTACTTCGCCGTGCTCGGCCAGAAGGAAGCTGAGGCTGGCACGGTGTCGTGGCAGAACCAGCAAGCCGAGAAGCTCGGCACGCCGACGCAGGATGAGTTCATAGCCGCGATCCTCGCCGAGATCGCGGAGAAGCGGCTGCCGAAGGGCTTCGCTGCTTCTTGATCGGACCAAGGTGCGCGCACGCTGGCGCACCTTGCCTCGTCCGCTACCGTCCCGCGGATGGAACTCGGCATCTACGCCCATCCGTGGGACCTGCGCGCGCTGTCCGCTCACGGCGGCTTGCAGCGCCTTTCGGACCTTGGCTTCCGCGACGTAGCGCTCGCGGTTAGCTACCACGCGGGCCGTTGGCTCACGCCGTGGCAGAAGGACAGCAAGGTGCGGTTCCTTGAGGACGGCACGGTGCATTACCGGCCGCGCGCGGACTACGGCAAGCTCAAGCCGCTCGTCTCCAGCGAAGTGCGCGACGGTGAGCCGTCGCCGCTGGAGTGGCTGTGTGAGCACGCGCCAAAGCATGGGCTCCGTGCGCGCGCGTGGGCGGTGCTCACGCACAACACGCGGCTTGGCGAACTGCATCCCGACTGCTGCGTGCAGAACGCGTATGGCGACGCCTACACGTATTCGCTGTGCCACGGCAACGCGCATGTGCAGCGCTATGCGCACGCGATGGTGGAGGACCTGCGCGCGCATCGCGGCTTGCACGCGATCGAACTCGAAGCGATTGGGTCGCTCGGTCATCGCCACTCGTCGCACCACGACAAGAACTCGTTCCCGACCGATGCGTTCGTCGACGTGCTGATGTCGGCGTGCTTCTGCGCGAGTTGCGTCGATGCGATGGCGACGCTCAAGGTCGAGTCCGCGCCGCTCGGCCGCGATGCGATCCTTGCGCTGCGCGACAAGGTGCGCGCGATGCTCGACGCGCGCTTTGCAGAAGACTGCATGTCTGCAAGCGGCAAGAAGGCGAATCCGCAGCAGATCGTCGAGCGCTTGCGCGATGAGGTCGGCCAGCCAGCGCTCGCGATGCTCGGCGCGCGCACCACGTCGTTGATGAAGCTGTTGATGCCGATGGCATCCCAGCGCGCGGGCGATGCGATCCTGTGCGCACAGACCAACCACGACGCGCTGCGCGGCAACGCAGCACTGCCGTTCGCGATCCTCGG
>JBEELK010000093.1:0-10157 GCA_041168165.1 Planctomycetota bacterium
TGCCGTTCAAGAATCGCGATCCCGAGCAAGAGGTGCCGTAGCGACGCAGCGCGTCCTCTGCCGCCTGCATCACCTCTGGGTGATGCGTGAGGCCGAGGTAGTTGTTGCTGCCGATCATCACGCAGCGGCGTCCGTTCACTTCGACTTCGGTGCCCTCCGTCTCGGACAAGGGAAGGAAGTATGGGTAGACGCCGGCTGCTTGCAGTTCACGCGCGCGCGTGAAGCCGTCGCATTTCGAGAAGAGATCCAAGGGTTGCGTAGGTGTTGCTGAGGCTGCGCCGCGACTGGTGCGGAACGAGGGCTGGATATTGCTACACTGCGCGGCCTTTCGTGGCCAACGATACGCACGCCAACCTCGGCATAGCCGCACGCTGCTTCGTCACCGGAGCAGCTGGTTTCCTAGGCGGTGAACTGCTTCGCACCCTGTTGCGATCAGGTGTAACGCCGGACCGTCTGCGGTGCTTGGTGCGCAATCGGGAGTCGGCGATTGCGCAGGGCGTCCCAGAACAGAGCCTAGTTGTGGGGGATCTTCGCGACGTCGATGCAGTCGCGCGAGCGATCGATGGCTCCAACCTCGTGTTCCATCTCGCTGGCACGATCAAGGGCGCGCGCCGCGAGGACTTCCTTCCCGTCAACGTCGATGCGACTCGGCAATTGGCGGATGTCATCGCGCAACGAACGCCATCGGCGTTCCTGGTGCACGTGTCGTCGCTCGCGGCGGCTGGTCCTTCGATCGATGGCTCGGGTTCGGATCGGCCTGGCAACGAGTGTCGCACGATCTCGGCATACGGCGAGAGCAAGCGCCTTGGCGAACTCGCGGTGGCGCAGCGAGTCCCGCGCCATGCGATCGTGCGTCCTCCGGTGGTCTATGGTCCCGGCGACAGCGCGACGCGGCTCCTTTTCCGCACCGCGAACGCGCCGATCTGCTTGGTGCCGCCGATTCCTCGGCCGATCTCGATCGCGCATGTGCGCGACGTTGTCGGCGCGCTGCTCGCAGTCGCCGCGCGTCAGCCACTTGGCTCGACGATGGCGATCGACGGACCCGACCGCACGGACACGCACGCGTTGCTGCGCGCGATCGCCGCAGCCTGCGGTCGACGCGCGCGGATTGCGCCGATGCCGTTGTCGATCGCTGCTGTGGCAGCATTGGCGTGCGACGGATTCGCGCGCGCGACGGGGCGGCTCTATCACTTCAACCGCGACAAGGTCCGCGAACTGCGCGCAGTGGGGTGGGTGGCAGATTCGTCCTCGCTGGTCGCGGCCACCGGTTTCTGCGCATCGGTCCGACTGCAAGACGGCTTGCTCGAGGTTGCGCGCGCCGAAGGTCTTGCGCGCTGACGCGCAGAGTCAGCGACTCACGTCAAGAGGCGCATCAGCAGCGCCTTCTGCACGTGGGTGCGGTTTGCGGCTTGCTCGTAGATGACCGAACGCGGCCCATCGAGCACTTCGTCGGTCGCGACGACGTTGCGGCGAACGGGCAATGGGTGCATCAGCAGCGCGTCGTTCGTCGTCGTCATCAGCTTCTGGTCGATGCGCCAGTCGCCGAGCGACCGCTTGATCATCGCTTCGCGCTCCGCGTCGGCCCAATACTTCGTCGAGCCCCACGAGCGCACATACAGAACGTCAGCGCCGCGCGCGCCGGCCTGCAGGTCGTTCACGATCTGCACGGAGCCGCCGGCCTCGTCCGCGAGCTTCTTGCTGTTCGCGAGCACCGAGTCATCGACTTCGAAGCCGAGCGGGTGCGCCAGTGTGACGTTCATGCCCATCATCGCAGCCAGAGTCAGCACTGAGTGCGTCGGGCCGAGCGGCCTTGGCTCTGGGTGCACGCTCCACGCGAGCGTGAGGCGGCGTCCCTTCAGAGACAGCAAGCGCTCCCGCATCGTGAACACATCGGCGACGGCTTGGCATGGGTGTTCGAAGCACGTCTCCAAGTTGATAACCGGCACGCTCGCGTGCTTCGCATAGCTGCGGAGCAGCAGCTCTTGGCGGTCGTGGGCCCAGGAGCCGGTGCGCGCGACGTTGCGCACGCCGAGCGCATCGACGTAGCGCGACAACGTGCGCGCCGCGTCCATGACGTGTTCTTCTGCGCGGCCATCCATCACGGCCTGCTCGGTTGGTTCGAGCTCGTAGAGATCGTCGCGTGACAGGTTGATGCAGCTGCCGCCGAGTTGGCCCATCGCGACGTCGAAGCTGACGCGCGTGCGCAGGCTCGGATCGAAGAACAGCAGGCCGAGCGTCTTGCCCGCCAGCACTTGGCCAGGCCGCTTGCCTTTCGCTCGGGCTGCGAGCTCCAGCATGTCCTCCAGTTCGTTGCGGGTGAGGTCGGTCGTCGAGAGGAAGTCGCGCTTGGTCACGTTCGGCTGCCGGGTGGTGTGTTGGCGCGAGATGCTAGGTCGCGGCGATGCGAATGCGCGCGAGAACTCCGCTCGGCAATGGTGCTGGCAAGCAGCGATCTGCGTCGTGGCCATGAGCTCCCGATGGCGCGATGATCGACGCCTTCGCTCAAACCACGAATCGCCCGACGCTGCGCATGACTGACTTGCCCGACGACATGCACTGGATGCAACGATGCATGGACCTCGCCAAGGCCGCGTCCGACTGCGGCGAGGTGCCCGTGGGCGCCGTGGTCGTGCACGGGGCCACGTTGCTCGGCGAAGGGCGCAACCGCGTCGAGGAGTTGCGTTCGCCAATCGCGCACGCGGAGATCGAAGCGATCCAACAAGCGCTCGCGGTCGCCGGCGACAAGCGGCTGCCGGACGCGACGCTCTACTGTTCCTTGGAGCCGTGCTTCTTGTGCGCTGGCGCGATCCTGCATGCGCGCATCCGTCGCGTGGTGTTCGCCGCGCGGGATCCCAAATTTGGCGCGGTGCGTTCGCTCGGTCAGATCCTCGAGGACCCGCGCATGAACCACCGCTGCTCCGTGCATGAGGGACTGCTGAACGAACAGAGCGCGGAGATGCTGCGCGCCTTCTTCCGCGCGCGTCGCTGATCGCTGCTTCTCGACTTCGCTGCTCCGCATGGCGATGGCGATGTAGTTCTGCGAGAGATTGGCGCAGACCTTCCACTTGCCGGTTGCAAAGCGACGAGTCGCTCGGCAACATCCCCGTCCCCAACTGCCGACGGGTCTTCCCCAGACCCTCGAGTTCCTCGCGGAGAGGTGCCAGAGCGGCTGAACGGGCTGGTTTCGAAAACCAGTTGGCATGAAAGTGCCACGGGGGTTCGAATCCCCCCCTCTCCGCCACGTTTTTGCTGCGCTCGGGAGCCGAGCTTGCGGCAAATCCGTATCGCGCAGATCCCGCTGCATTCCGTGGGGTAGAGCTGCGCGCTGCGTTGCGACGCGCCGTTTCGCGCGCCACACATTCCTAGGTGGATCCCATGTCGACTCTTCGTGCCTTGCTCGTGCTCTCTGCATGCCTTGCTGCGCTGGCAGCTCCCCTTGATGCCCAACGTGGCGGCGGCGGAGGTCGAGGCGGTGGCGGTGGCGGTGGCGGTGGCGGCGGTGGCGGTCGCGCTGCGGCGGGCGGCAACCTGAACCAGAACACCAACCGTCAGGCCGGTCGCCGTTCCGATGCGACCTACGACCGCGTGGGCGCGTGGTTCACCGATGTGCGCATCGAGGGCGAGCCCGCGGTGAAGGACCCCGACGCGACGAAGAAGGACTACATCGGGGCGCTGCCTTGGGTGACCAAGGCCAAGGACGAGGGCAATCGCTCTGTGGTCTACGTCTACGACCCGACGACGGACCCGGACGCGCACCAAGCGTTCGAGCAGGAGATGTTCGCCGACGAGATCGGCATCGCGACCAAGTTGTTCGTCTGCGCGCGACTCGACATCACGGCTGCCAGCGCCAAGTTGCTGCTGGAGCGCTACCGCGAGGAAGCTCCGCTGTTCGTCGCCTACGACGATGCGGGCGTCGAGGTCGGTGTGGTCTCGATGAGCGGCTACAAGGCTTCGCCCAAGAAGCTGGAGGCGTTGCTCGGCAAGGCCGTCGGCAAGGATGTGGAAGGCGGACTGACGGGATTCGTTCGCGACTACGGCGAAGTCGCGAAGGACCTCGAGGCCGTCGAGAAGAAGCGCGTGGCCGTCGAAGCCGACGAGGACAAGGTCGACCGCGCGGACAAGCAGAAGCAGGCGGAGATCGCGCGCGAGAAGAAGGCGATCGACTCGGACGAAGCGAAGCTGCTCGGCAAGGAGCGCGACATCCTCAACGCCGCGAAGCCGCCGGAGCGTCCGGCTGGCGCAGTTCGGATGGGCGGTCGCGGCGCGGCGCAACGCGACCGCGGCGGTCGCGCGGGCGGAGCGGGTGGCGCCGGCGGCGGCGCGGCGGATGGCGGAGCTGGCGCTCCCGGTGAGGGTGCGGGTGGCGGCGGTGCGGGCGGTGGCGCTCGCGGCGGTCGCAACGGCGGCTAGTTCACCAGCACGGTTGCGCGCGCAGGAAGATCCGCGCGCCCTCGGCTCGCGCAGGTGGAGTCCGCCAGGCACCCCGAGCACAGAGAGCCGCACGCTTATGGCTGCTCCGTTCCCGGCCTGACCAGGTTCACGCCGCTCCCTTGCCCGGGACCCGGCAGACACCACCTGCGCGTTCCGAAGGCGCGCAGGCAACAACCCTGCGCGGTCCGAAGTCGCGCAGGCAACAACCCTGCGCGAGCCGAAGTCGCGCAGGCAGAACGAAAAATGGCGGAGAGGGGGGGATTCGAACCCCCGGTGAGCTTGTGGCCCACACTCGCATTCCAGGCGAGCTCCTTAAGCCGCTCGGTCACCTCTCCATGCCATCCGCTTGCTCGCTCGCGCGCCTGGGCGGGGGAATGGGCGGACCTACATACAGGAGAGCGGGTCCGGTCCGCAACGCCCGCGCGAGGTTTACCGAAGCAGCTCGTCGCTGCGGGCTTCCGTCGCGCGCGCTCGTGACCGATGCTGTCGCCATGGTCGATCAGGATTCCATGGGCAAGGCCGCTGCGAACGAACCCTACCAGGTTGTCGCGCGACGGTTCCGCCCCAAGGCCTTCGGCGAGATGGTGGGGCAGGACGCGATCCAATCGACCCTGCGATCCGAGTTGGCGACCGGTCGCGTGCCGCACGCGTTCTTGTTCGCGGGCAGCCGCGGCGTCGGCAAGACCACGACGGCGCGCATCCTCGCCCGCTGCCTCAACTGCGAGAAGGGCCCCACGGTCGAGCCCTGCGGCGAGTGTTCGCTGTGCAAGTCGATCCTCGACGGCAGCAACCCGGACGTGATCGAGGTCGACGCCGCCTCGCACAACGGCGTCGATGACGTGCGCGCGCTGCGCGATCGCGTCGCGTTTGCGGCGATGCGGTCGCGCTACAAGGTCTACATCCTCGACGAGGCGCACATGCTGTCGAAGGGCGCGTGGAATGCGCTGCTCAAGACGCTCGAGGAGCCGCCGCCCGGAGTCGTGTTCGTGCTCGCGACGACCGAGCTGCACAAGGTCCCCGACACGATTCGATCGCGCTGCCAAGTGCTGCACTTCCGCCGCATCGGCGATTCCGACATCAAGGCGCGCTTGCGCATGATCGTCGACAGCGAGGGCGTCGCGATCGACGAGGCGGTGCTCGACGAGATCGCTGCTGTGAGCAAGGGCGGCATGCGCGACGCGGAGACGGCGCTCGAACGCGCGCTGCAACTCGCGCGCGATCACCAGGGTTCGTTCGACATCGCTGCCTACCGCGAGTTGACGCAGCGCCTCGGCACGGACCGAGTCGTCGAAGTCGCCGCGTCGTTGCTCAAGGGCGATGCCGCCGCGGGCTTGCAGTTCTGCGCCGAGTTGCAGCAGTCGGGCGGCGACGAGCGCGAAGCGCTGGGCGAACTGGTCGACGCGCTGCGCGCGGTCATGTTGCTTCAGGTCGATGGCCCCGACAGCGGCCTCGTTGCGCACGTCGGCGCCGTTCGCGATCGCTTGCTTGCGCTCGCCAAGGAGTCGGGTCGGCAGCAGGTCGAAGCGATGATCCAAGCCGCGGTGCTCGGTCGCGATCGCTTGCGTCGCCTCGAGGATCGCGCCGCGATCTTGGAGCTCACGGTCGTGCGCATGGCGGAGGCGGGCACGTTGCCGACGCTCGGCGAACTGGTCGCAGCGGTTCGCGATGGCGGCTTCGGCGCTTCTGCCGCGCCGCGTGCGGGAACTGCGGCTCCATCGCCGTCGCGTCCAGCCACTGCGGGCGCAGTCGGCGCTACCGCCGCGATGCCAAGCGCTGCTTCTGCTGCGCCTGCTGGCGGCGACCTGCGTTCGATCGTGCTCGCTGCCTCGCGCGAAGAACCGCTGCTGTTGCGCACGATGGAGGCCTGCAAGTTCGCGGGCCCAGACCAAGCGGGTGTCGTCACGGTGACCGTCGAGAGCGAACTGAAGATGCACCGCGATCGCGCGCAGTCGCCGCAGGTGCAAACGAAGTTGCGCGGTTGGCTGTCGCAGGCGCTCGGGCGCACGATCACAGTCGACGTCAAAGTCCATGCGGTCGGCGAAGGCGGCCCGAACTTGTCTTCGGCCCCGCCGCCCGGCGCGGCGGCGAAGCGCGTGCTCGAGAAGTTCGGCGGCCGCATCGTCGGCGTGAACCCAGAAGAGCGGCGGCCAGCGCCTCCGCCATCGCGCGAGTCGGAGCCCGTCGTCGAGGACGTGCCGCCGCCGCCGGACGACAGCGACAGCTGAGCGCGCGGCATTCGTCGGTTCGGGCCCTTGGCTTCGCGGGCCGCAACGCGGCATGATCGCTCGGATGAGCCACGGATTCGGCGATATGCAAAGCCTGTTGAAGCAGGCGCAAGAGATGCAGCGACGGGTGCAAGACACGCAGCGCGCGTTGTCGGAGCGCATCGTCGAGGGCACGGCTGGCGGCGGCGCCGTCAAGGTCTACATCAGCGGCAACATGGAGGTCCAAGCGGTCAAGATCCAAAAGGCCGCGGTCGACCCCGATGACGTCGATGGCCTCGAGGACTTGGTCACGGCAGCGGTGCGCCAAGCGCTCGTGGCCGCGAAGGATCTGAGCGACCGCGAGATGAAGAAGGTCACGGGCGGCATGAACCTGCCGGGCATGGGCTTCTGAGCCCGCGGCAATCGACGCCATGGTCCTGCGGCACCACTCGATCGAGCGGTTGATGGAGCAGCTCGGCCATCTGCCGGGCGTCGGTCCGATCTCCGCAGAGCGCATGGCGTACTACCTGCTGCGCATCGAGCAGTCGGAGGCGCTCGCGCTCGCGAATGCGATCGTCGCGGTGCGCGAATCGGTGCGGACCTGTTCGCAGTGCTTCCAACTCGATGCCGTGGATCCGTGCTCGATCTGCTCGGACCCTGCGCGCGATCCGAGCATCGTTCTCGTGGTCGAGGACCCGCGCGAAGTGACTCGCTTCGAAGACGCGGGCTATCGCGGGCTCTACCACGTCCTGCAAGGTCGCGTTAGCCAAGTCGAAGGCATCGGTCCCGACGACCTGACGACGAGTGCGCTCGTGCAACGCTGCAAGAACGGCAGCGTGCGCGAAGTGTGCCTTGCGAATAACCCGGACCTCGAAGGCGAAGGCACTGCGCAACTCGTGGCCGAACGACTGCGGCCCGTTTGCAGCAACGTGACGAGGCTCGCGCGCGGAATGCCCGCGGGCGGCTCGATCACGCAACTGAGCAAGTCGATCCTCGCCGACGCGCTGCAAGGCAGGCGCCCGCTGCCGCCGTTGGCCTGAGTCGCAATGCAGGACGCGTTGCCGATTGATCCGCTGCTGCCCGAAGTCGTGGCCGCAGTGCGCGACCGCGGGCTCGTCCTGCTCGCGGCGCCGCCTGGATCTGGCAAGACCACGCGCGCTCCGGCTGCGCTCGCGCATGCGGGGCTCGGCGGCGAAGTGCTCGTGCTTGAGCCGCGGCGGCTCGCTACGCGCGCTGCAGCAATGCGCGTGGCGCAGGAACTCGGCTGCGAACTCGGCGGCTTCGTCGGCTATCAGGTTCGCGGTGACCGCCGCGTGTCGCGCGACACGCGTCTCTGCTTTTTGACGGAAGGCGTGCTGGTGCGCCGCCTCGTGCAGGATCCGTTCCTCGAAGGCGTGGCAGCAGTCGTGCTCGACGAGTTCCACGAACGGCATCTCGAGGGCGATCTCGCGCTGTCGATGCTGCGCGAAGTCCGCGAGACGGTGCGCCCCGACCTGCGGCTGTGCGTGATGTCCGCGACGCTCGATCTCGCGCCATTGCGCGCGTTCTTGCCAGGCGCTGTCGAGTTGCATAGCGACGGCCGTCTTCATCCCGTGCGCATCGAGCACGAGGTGCTTCGCGACGACGCGGACCTCGAGGTTCGCGTTCGCACAGCCGTCGAACGCGCGCTGTCCGAGACCGCTGGCGACGTGCTTGTGTTCTTGCCGGGCACGGGCGAGATCGAGCGCTGCGAGCGCGCGATGGACAATCTGTCGCGACGCACGGGAGCGATGGTCCTGCCGCTGCACGGCAAGCTGTCGGGCGAAGATCAGGATCGCGCGATCCGTCCTGGGACTTCGCGCAAGGTCGTGCTGTCGACCAACGTCGCCGAGAGTTCGTTGACGATCCCCGGCGTCACTGCGGTGGTGGACACGGGCCTTTGCCGTGAGTTGCGATTCGATCGCGGCCGCGGAGTCGACGTGCTGGAGCTGTCGCGCATCAGCCTCGCTTCCGCGACGCAGCGCGCAGGTCGCGCTGGCCGCACGGGACCGGGCGTGTGCTACCGGCTGTGGACCGCTGGCGAGGAGCGCGGCATGAACGCGCGCACGATCCCCGACGTGCAGCGCGTGGACCTGTGCTCTGCAGCGTTGTCCGTGCGTTCCTTCTCGGGCCGCGATCCGAGCCAGTTCGCGTGGTTTGAGTCGCCGCCGGAAGCTGCGCTTTTGGGCGCAGACGAATTGCTGCGCGAACTCGGCGCCGTCGATGCGCGAGCTGCGGTGACGAAGCGCGGCGAAGAACTGTTGTCGATGCCTGTGCATCCGCGCCTCGGCGCCGTCGTGCTCGCGGGTCGTCAACTCGGTTGTCCATGGTCTGCGGCCGCTGCTGCGGCGCTGCTCGGCGACGTCGATTCGCTGGGGCAAGGCGGCGGGCTCGATCTCACGAGCGCGGTTGCCGCGTTCTTGGAAGCAGCAGAGCGCGGCTTCCCGGCGCACTTGTGCCGCGAAGCGGGCGTGTCGCCGCAGGCTGCGCGCAACGTGTTCCGCACCGTCGAACGATTGGTCCCGCGCAACGCGTCGCATGCGCAGGATCGCGCGGAAGCGCTGCCGTCCTGTTTGCTCGCGGGCTTTCCCGATCGGGTCGCGTCGCGACTCCAGAAGGATGCGCGCGAGGCGACGATGACGGGCGGACGCGGGCTCATGTTGCCGCCCGCTGCCGATGGCCACGACCTCGTGATTGCGCTGCGCCTGCATGAGTCTGGCAGGCAGCAGCGATCGCAAGCGACGGTCGTGGCGCCGATCGACGCGCGCTTGTTGGAGTCGTCGGGCGCGTTGCGCACTTCGATCGAAGCAGAGCTAGACGAAGAACAGGGCCGCGTGTTCGCCGTGCGCGTGCGCGCCTATCGCGACCTCTGGTTGTCGTCGGCGCGCGGCGGCGAAGCGCCTGCGGAGCGCGTTCGCGAACTGCTGCTGTCGTTACTGCGTCGCGATCCTGCGCGATGGCTCGGCGAATCGAAGGAGACCGCTGTCTTCCTCGCGCGCGTCGCGTTCTTGCGCGAACGCATGCCCGAACTCGAGTTCCCCGCGTTCTCAATGGATGAGCAAGTCGAAGTCGCCGCGGACTCGCTCGGCTCCAGCACCGACCTGCGCACGCTCGCGGGCCTCGACCTCTCGCCGATGCTCGCACAGCGCCTATCCCATGCGCAGTCCAACGCGCTGCGCATGCACGCGCCCGAGCGCGTCGAGTTGCCGTCGGGTCGGCACGTTCTCATCGACTACTCCGCGCCAGCCGGGCCCAAGGTGCGCGCGCGCATGCAGGAGTTCTTCGGGTTGCCGTCAGTCGGCTTGTTGGCCGGCGGCCGCGTTCGCCTCGTGCTCGAGTTGCTCGCGCCAAACCACCAGCCGGTGCAAGTCACGACCGACCTCGCGAGCTTCTGGCAGAACGTCTACCCGACGGCGCGGCGCGAATTGATGCGTCGGTATCCGCGGCACAGTTGGCCGGAAGATCCCTTGGCTGCGGCAGCCGAGGCTCGTCCGAAGCCGCGTC
>JBEELK010000094.1:0-10471 GCA_041168165.1 Planctomycetota bacterium
GTGCAGTTGGCGAGCGGCGGCGCGGGCACGCAGCCCCTGCTCGTCGCGATCCCAACGGCGCTCGACTTTGGCACGACGCTGACGACCTCGACGGTCGACGTCGAAAACCGCGGCAGCGACGTAGTGCAGTTCAGCGCCGCATCGGAAGTGCCGAATGCGCCGTGGCTCTCGGTTGCGTCCACACCCAACAACCCGCCGTCGAACATCGACGCGAATCGCTTCACGTTCACGGTCGATCGCGGCCAACTGCAGACGGGATCCAATCGCACGGTCGTCACGCTGCAATACCTGCGCGTCGGCGGCGGGACGTTCACGGCGGACGTAGAAGTGCTCGCGCAAACGGCCGCGCCACAGACGCCGACCGACACGGTCTACGTGCTCGCGGTCGATCCCGTGACCTTCAACACGATCGCGCAGGCGGTAGCGACCTCGGCGGGCAACCACGCGTGGTCGATGCCAGACATCCCTGCGGGCGACTACCTCATCGCGGCGGGCACGGACCGCAACAACGACCAGTTCATCAACGACGACGGCGAACTGTTCGGCATGTGGCCGCTGCTCGACTCGCCGCTCGAACTCTCGGTGCCGACCGGCACGAGCGTGACCGGCCTCGACTTCCCGCTCGAAGAACTCGGCGCGGCGCCACTCAGCACGAACTCGTTCGCGCGGCGCCCCATGCGGAGGCTGTCGAACGGCGTCGCATCGCCACAGACGATCGCAGCGCCACTGCCCACAGTCGTGCGCGAGGGAGTTCGCTGATGCGCACCGCACCTTGGTGGGCGATCGCTGCGTTGGCTGCGCATGTGGCGTTCGCGAGTTGCAGTTCGCAAGGCAACGACGCGCCTGCAGACGCAGGCAACGAAGCCGGGGCCGCAGTCGACCTCCCACCGATCCACGCGTCGTTCCTCGCGGACGGCTCGCTGCGCATCGTGCTGACGGTTCCGACCGGCGGTCATTCCTTTGCGGTGAAGTCCGTTGAGAGCGACGGCGCAACGGCGAAGGTGATCTGCGCGCACGAAGCGCCGCCCGCCGATGCGATCGTCACGCAAGTCGTCACGGAGCACGCGGCGCTCGTCGAATCGCAGCGCATTCCTGCCGACGCGCAGGAGGTCACGATCTGGTTGTCGACCAAGGGCCGCGACGGAAGCACGTCGCTGCACGAGAGCTGCAAGGTCGCACGCTGATCGCGCGCCGGGCTTAGAAGTGGCTTCACAACAAGCCGGCTGGCGAGGCCGGGGTGTTGTGAAACAACTTCTACTGAATCTCGACCGGCCCCGTGCCGACGCGCAGCAAGTCGAACCCGGCCTCGACACCGAACTCGCGCGCAAACACCTTGCCGACGTGCTCTGCCACGCGCGTGCCGATGCTAGGCTCGATCAGCGCGATCGCGCAACCGCCGAAGCCAGCGCCCGTGAGTCGCGCGCCAAACACGCCTTTCTGCGAGCGCGCCGCGTCCGTGATCACGTCGAGTTCGCGGCAGCTCACTTCGTAGTCGATCGCCGTCGAACGGTGGCTCGCGTCGAGTTGGCGACCGAGCTCCGCATAGTTGCCCGCGCGCAACGCGTCGACGCCGGTCGCGATGCGCGTCATCTCGGTCACGACGTGGCGAGCGCGCTTCATGAGCGTCTCGTCCATCGCGTTGCTCGCCGCATCGAGATCCGCAACCGTGTAGCTCGCGAGGTGCGGCAGGTCGCGCACGTGATTGCGCAGCGCTTCGTGCGCCGACGCGCATTGCGCGACGCGATCGTTGAAGTGCGTCTTCGACAAGCTGCGCGGCTTCTTGGTGTCCATCACGAGCACTTCGCAGCGCGTGCCATCGAACGGCACATGCTCGAAGCGCGGGCCTGCGCAATGCAGCCAAAGCACGTGGCCGGGCTTTGCGAGCGCCGACGCGAACTGGTCCATGATCCCGCAGCGCAACCCGACGTAGCCGTTCTCGGCGCGGTGCGCGAGCAACGCGAGTTGCTGGCGGTCGTAGCCCGTCTTGTAGAACGCATCGAGCGCGAGCGCCGTGACGACTTCGATCGCCGCCGACGAGGACAACCCGGACGCCATCGGCAGGTCGCCGCCGTAGACGAGGTCGAAGCCGCGCGCGCGGCCCGTCCGCGAACGGAAGCCGTGCCACACGCCGAGCGGATAGTTGCTCCAGCCAAACGACGGCTCGCCGCGCGGCGGCACCTTGCCCGCCGAGGTCTCGTGCACACTCTTCTGGTCGAGACTGATGAGGCGGATGCGATCGTCGTCGCGCATCGTCGCCGCGAGATAGACGCCGCGGTCCACTGCCATCGGCAGCACGTCGCCGCCGTTGTAGTCGAGGTGCGCGCCGACGAGGTTGATGCGACCCGGCGCGAAGAACATGCGCGCAGGCTGGGCCCCGAACTCGCGGAGGAATCGCGCTCGAATCGCGTCGAGCAGGCGCTGTCGTTCGGTTCCAGTCATTCGTTACGCGGGAAGCGGCCGATCCTATAGCCTCCCCGACTCGCGCACCAAGCATCGACCCACATGCCCGCCTGCACTGCACCTGCATTCGTCTTCGCCATCGCAACGCTCGCATTCGCTGCCCCGCACGCGCGCGCGCAAGGCGACGCAGCGACGCCGACCGCTCCCAACGCGCAAGAATCGCAGCAACAGCCGGCGCCATCGCCTGCGCCGCGGTTCGTGCAGCTGCGCTACCCGCAAGACAAGGAGACGGTGATCGCGATCGCGGATGGCGCGCCGATTTGGCTCGAGCAACTCCTCGAGCACATCGATGCGCGGCACTACCCGGGCTTCATGAAGTTGATGGCGGGCGAGAACGGCGACGGCTCGCCCGATGGCCGCCGCATCCTCGAGTCGGACTTGATCGCGCCGTGGGTTCGGCAGTTTGCCGACATCAAGGCGTTGGAGGCTGAGGCCCGCGCGCGCGGACCGATCGATCAGGAGAAGGTCGAGGCGTCGCTGTCCGCCGCGCTCAAGAAGTCGTTCGAGGAGTACCTGCAGGCCTACACCGAGGACCTCCAGCAACGCGGGCTCCCGACGGAGCTGTCGCAGAAGCGCGTCGATCGCTTGTTGACGGACTTCCAGTTCCGCTTCGGCTTGTCGTGCGAACTGCAGGGCTGGCTCGACTACCTGCAGCCCGAAGAGGACTGGAGCAACGCGCGCCTCAACGACTTCTTCCAGAACAACCCGCGCTACTTCGGCGGCGGCGTCACGATCCAGCACATCCTCGTGCAGAACCGCGACCCTGGCACCGGCATCCTGCTGCAGGAGAAGGAGCGCATCGCCGCTGCCGCGCGCCTGTCCGAAGCGCAAAAGCGACTGCTCAAGGACGGCTCCAACTTTGGCGAGATCGCCAAGCTGTTCAGCGACGACACGCGCAGCGCCAAGGATGGCGGCAAGTTTGAGAACGTCGAACGCTTCGACCAACGCATGCCGACGGTGATCTGCCGCGCGGGATGGCAACTGAAGGACGGCGAGATCAGCGGCGTCGTCGAGTCGCAATACGGCTGGCACATCGTGCGCCGCGTCGAACACGTGCAGCGCATGTTCATGCTGTTTACCGACGCAACCGTGCCGATGGTCAAGACCATGATGCAGCGCGAGCTGCAGGAAGACCTGCTGTTCGCCACGCGCAAGAAGCGCATGGTCGAACTCAAGCTGTGACCGCGGCCGCCTTAGTTAGAGCCAGTAGCGGTAGACGAGCAGCCAAAGCGGATTGAGCACGGTCACGAGCCACGCGCGCCAGCGGTAGGCCGCCTTCTTGGTCTTGTGCCGAAACACCTGCGCGCCAAGTTGCGCGCCGACGCAACCGCAGAGCCACGTCACTAGCAGCAGCGTCGACTCGCGCACTCGACGACCGCCGCGGCCCGCGCGCCACTTGTCCCAACCAAACAACGCGAATGCGAACGCGTTGATCACAACGATCGGCCAGAACACCCACCAAGGCATGGCGCGGGATCATGGCGGCTCGCCGCGCGCCGCCAAAGCCACGGGACGCTGCGTTGGCGAAATCCGCGCTCGCATCGCTACGCTCGCCCGCCCCCATGACTTCGCCGGTCACTGCCGCTGACATCGAACTCGCCGCCGCCGCGATCCACGGTCACGTCGTCCGCACGCCGCTCGTTCCTGCGCCGCGCTTGTCGGCGCAATACGGCTGCGAGGTGCGGCTCAAGCTGGAGAACCTGCACAACACCGGCTCCTTCAAGGACCGCGGCGCTTGCTACAAGCTGCAGAGCCTCAAGAAGGCGGGCGTGCCCGGCGTCGTCGCCGCGTCGGCAGGCAATCACGCGCAAGGCGTCGCGTGGCATGCGACCAAGCAAGGGCTGCCCGCGACGATCGTGATGCCGCAGGCGACGCCGTTCTCCAAGGTCGAACGCACCGAGGCCTACGGCGCTAAGGTCGTGCTGCACGGCGAGTCGCTCGCGGAGTCGCAGGACAAGGCGCACGAGATCGCGACGAAGGAAGGGTTCACGTTCGTGCCACCCTACGACGACGCGCTGATCATCGCGGGCCAAGGCACCTGCGGCCGCGAAGTGCTCGAGGACTGGCCCGAGGTCGAATGCGTGATCGCGCCGATCGGCGGCGGCGGCCTGCTCGCGGGCATGTCGCTGTGGTTTGAAGCGCATCGGCCACAGACGCAGATGTTTGGCGTGCAGACCGTCGGCTGCCCATCGATGCGCGCCGCGGTGCGCGGCGAAGAGCCGCCTGCACTGCAAACGCTGACGCTCGCCGACGGCATCGCCGTCAAGCGACCTGGCAAGCTCACGACGCCGATCTTGGCGCGCCGCTGCGAAGAGATCCTTCTCGTTGGCGAAGCCGAGATCGAACACGCGGTGCAAACGCTCGCATCGCAGAACAAGGTCGTCGCCGAAGGCGGCGGCGCAGTGCCGCTATCAGCGCTCGCGCAAGATCCGGCGCGCTTCCAAGGCAAGAAGGTCTGCCTCGTCATCAGCGGCGGCAACATCGACCGCCGCATGCTGTCGACGGTGCTGCTGCGCGGACTCGCGCGCGACGGCAAGGTCGCGCGTCTGCACATCGAGATCCGCGATCTGCCAGGCGTGCTCTCCAAGGTCACGCGCCTGATCGGCGACACCGGCGCGGACATCATCGACATCGAGCACCAGCGCACGTTCTCGCACTTGCCACCGCGCTGCGCAGAACTAAGCGTCGTGCTTGAGACGCGCGGCCAGCAACACGTCGAGCGGATCCTGCAGTTGCTGCAGCGCGAAGGGTTCCCGGCGCGCGCGACCTGAAGGCTCGCGGCGGACTATCGCAACCGCAGCGACAGCAGACGTTCTGCCACTTCCGCGGCGCTGCCGAACTTGCGCTTCGCCTCAGGGCAGCGCGCGTGCAACGCGCCGGCGATCTTCTCGACGAAGCGCGCGTCTTGCGCCATCGCGCGCGTGAACTCCGGGTCGGCGATCATGCGACGCTCGATATCGGCGAGCCGCAGCGCTTGCGGGCGGATGACTGCGGCAAACGGCACGAGCGTCGGGCTGCGCATCCCGCCATGCGTCGACGCATGCGCGGTCTTGCCCGCATCGCATGCGGCGCCGCCGGCCCCAGTCCGGCGCTGGACGCCTGCCAAAACACACGCTTCGCCATCCTCATTTCGTTCACGCATCGCATCCGCCTCGTCGTTCGGCAGTGGCCGGTCGGACGAGGCAGTGCGTCGCGAACTTCGAAAGATCCCTGCGATGCGGCAAGGATCCCGAGCGAGGAATGCGACAACGCGCGCGCGTCGTCGCAAATCGCATCACTTCGCCGCGTTGTCGCGCGCAGCGAGCTCCGCGCTGACGTCGATGTCCCACTCGACCTTCTCGCCGTCGCGGATCGTGCGCACGATGCGCATCTCCGGCTTGTTCGGTTCGCGGATCAAGATCGTGTAGGTGTCCGGCGGAACGGAGCCGAACTCATACCAGCCGCTGTTCGCAACTGAGTCCTTGTTGGCCATCAGCCGCTTCATCACCGAAAGCGTCGAAACTCTCGACACCACGGCCTTGCCGTTGCCATCGAGCAGCGAGACGAACGCGAGCGGGATCTGCGACTTCTCGACGTTGGTCGCGCGAACGCGAATGCTCGCGCCGCGCACGATGCGCAACTGCACGTCGGCGGTCGCGTCCTCAGAGACCTGCACGTCCTGCAGCTTGCCCGCCTGCAACGCCTCGGTGTCGACGCGGAGGTCGTAGACGCCGGGCGTCACGCCTTCGATCGCAAAGCGGCCATCGTCGCCAGTGACGATCGGAGCCTCCTGCATGCCGAGCATGCTCATCAGCATGCCGCCGCTCTGCTTCTCCTTGGGCTTCGACGTCTCGGCGTAGTGAATCTCTGCCGCGCGCACCGGCGCGCCGGATCCGTCGACGACAATGCCCGTGATGCGACCCGCGAGCGGGACCGTGACGAGGAGCCCTTCGACGTTGGTCATGCCGTCGACGACGACGCCTTGCACGTCCGCCGTGCCGTAGCGCTTCTTGTCATCGCCGCCGCCGCGACGACCGCGGCCGCGCGCGCCTGCGCGCAAGCGATACGTGCCTGCGGACACGCTGCGCATGCGGAACTCGCCGTTCTCGTCGGTGCGACCTTGGCTCAGGCCGCCTTGCGCAATCATGCCGATCAGCCCGTCCTGCAAACCCGACGCGCCTTGGTCGCTGCCGAGCGACACCTGAATGCCCGCGACGGGATTGCCGCTGCTGTCGACGACGCGTCCGCTGACTTCGCTGCTCGGCAGGTCGAGGTCGAGTCGGAAGTCCGTCTGGCCTTCGGGCACTTCAATCGTCATCGAGGTCTGCACCGGACGACCTTGGAAGCGCGAGATCTGCGCGACGTAGGTGCCAGGCTTGATGCCCACCAACTCGTAGCGACCGTCCTCGCGTGCGGCATTGGCGCGAACGCCCATGCCGAGCAATCCATCGCGATCCTGGCCGAGCATCGTGACGAGCGCGCGCGGAACGGGAGCGCCGCCTTCGCGCACGACGCCAAACACGCGGACGCCGTCATCCGACTCATCGGCGATGTCGAGGCGCGAGGTCTTGCCCTGCTTCACCGCGATCGTCTTGAGCCGCATGTTGCTCATCAATTCGAGCGGGATGTTGTCGGCGCGCTCATCCATGCGCGACTTGAAGACGACGTATTGGCCCTGCGCGAGCCCGTCGATCACGTAGTGCCCGCGCTTGTCGGTCGTAGCGCTGCGCAACGTGCCGCTCTGCATCGAGAACGCGGCGATCACTGCGTCTGCGAGCGGCCGCTGCAGCGCGCCCGTCACGTCGCCTTCGATCGCGCCGCCGGATTCGACCGTGATCTCGATCGGCGCGATCGGTTGGTCCGCGACGATCTGCACGTCCTTCGCCGACGACTTCGCCATGTCGGGATGCCGCGCCGTGAAGCGATACGCGCCCGTCGACAGCGCCGTGATCGTGAAGCGACCCTGGCTGTCGGTCATGCTGCTCTTCTGGCTCTGCGTCGACGACAGGCCGAGGAAGTCCATGTCCTCCGGGTCGATCTCGACCGAGAACATGCCGCGGTCCTTCTTGTCCTTCTGCTTGTAGGCCGTGACCTGCGCGTCGCTGATCGGCTTGCCCGTCGCGGCGTCGACCACCGTGCCCATCGCAGTGAGGCCCGCGGCGAGCGTGAACGTCAACTCGTCGGATGCTTGGCCTGGCAGCAGCGCGATCTCTTGGTTGTCGGGATCGAGGTAGCCGTTTGCGCGAATGCGAACGCGAACCGTACCTGGCGGCACGCCGCGCAGCTCGAAGCGACCATCGTCGCTCGCGATCTCGCGCCAGTTGCCATCCATGCTCATGCCGCGCTCGGCCATCGTCTGGCCTTCGGGCAGTTGGATCGTCGTGTCGCGTGGCTGTCCGCCGCGCTGCCACGAAGGGCCGCTCATTCCATCCGCGTTGCGGCGACCAGAGCGCGAGCTGCTCGCATCCGCGACCTTGGCGTCGCCCTTCGATGCGTCTTCCGCGGGCTTGGGCTCCGTCGAGCGCGTGTCGACGCGATACCGCGCCACTGGCTTGCCTTCGCTGTCGACGACGCGACCGCGAACAATGCCGCCGCGTTGGATCTGCACTTCGATCGTGGGCTCATCGATCTTGACGCCCATGCGCGTCGCGGTCGTGTAGCCCGGCTTGCTCGCCTGAATGACGAGGCGCTCGCCAGTCATCCCGCGCGCAGTGAATGCGCCGTCCGCATCCGTCGTCACTTCGACGCGGCGGATCTTGAGCATCATCTTGAGGAACTGCGGATCGTCGGGCCGTTCCCACGGACGCAGCTCCACCTTCGCATTGGCGACGGGCTTCTTCTCGTCGTCGATGACGCGACCCGTGACTGCGCGACCATCCGACAATCGCAACTCGAGGTCCGGGTAGACGCCGCCATCGACGACGGCGAGGTCCTCGACCGGCGATGGCGCGAGTCCATCCGACGCTGCAACGAACGCAACGCGACCTGCGGCAACGGGGCGCAACGAGAAGCGACCTTGCGCGTCCGTCGTGATCGGCTCGCTGCGGCCGTCCGCGGAGAACAGCACGCGGCTGATGTCGAGGTAGACCATCGCGACGTTGGCGCCTTCGATCGGCTTGCCGTCTGGCGACAGCACGATGCCGGACACCGTGGCGCCTTCATGGCCGCGCACCGTGACCATCGCGACCTGTCCCTTCTCGACGTCGACGCCGTGCACTTCTTCGAGCGCCATCGTCGCGTGCGATGCGGACACCACGTAGCCCTGGCCGGAAGGCACGCCGGGCAGGTCGAACGCGCCGCGCTCATCGGTCGTGGTCTCGAGCCAACGGTAGTTGCGATCCGTGAGCTGGCCGAGGAACGCATTGAGCCCCGGTCGCAAACTCACTGCGGCTCCCGCCATCGGCTGCCCATCCGCGCCGAGCACGACGCCGCGAACGCGGCCGCCGGCATATGCGCGCAGCTCGATGCCTTCGACCTTCTGCCCCTGCGCGAGTCGCGCCGACGCGGGCGTGCGCACGTAGTGCCCATCGCTGCGCCCATCGAGGAACACGATGCCGTCCGCGAGACCCGTCAGCTCAAACGTGCCGTCCGCGGCGCTCGTCGTGCGCGCGAGGATCTGCGCGGGCCGACTCGTCTCCGTGAACATCCCGCCCTGCATCAGTCCGCGAAACCGATTGAGCAACGGCTCAATCGATGGCTGCTGCTTCAACGCGAGCACTTCCACGCCCGCGAGCGGCTGCGCCGTCGCCGCATCGAGCACGACGCCGCGCACGCCCGTCGTGCGGATCGCTGCATCCGCGACCGTTCGCTCCATGCCTTCTGCCGTCGCCGTCGCCACGGCGGCCGACGCGGCCTGTTCGCCCATAGCGCTATCGATGCCCGCGCCATCGGTCGACGTGGTCGACTCCGGCGCAACCGCCACGTCCGTCGCATCGCTGCCCACCCACCACAGGACCAACAGCGAGAGCAGGGCGACGAGGGCGCCAACGGTGATTGCTGTCGGATTGCGCATGGGTTCGGTCGGGGTGCGGGCGGCGGGCTGCGGGAGGGCGCGCCTGTGGCCGCTTCTGGGCTGGCCATGTCGGGCCGCTCACCCACCGGGCAAGATGGTAGCGAGCCGCCTTTGCGCCGCGCGCTTCGCTACGGCACAGAGTGCGGATGCGGTTGCCCGCTACGTCGCCGCAATCGGCAACTCGATCGCAAACTCTGCCCCATCGGGCCCGCTTGCGCAGAGGCGGATGCGGCCCTGGTGCGACTCGACGATGCGGCGACAGATCGCGAGCCCGAGTCCGGTGCCCGCGGTCTTCGTCGTGAAGTAGGGCTCAAACAGCCGCTCGCGCACTGCGGCATCTAGGCCGGGACCGTCGTCCTTGATGCGCACCACGACGAACGCGCCTTCGATCGAAGACGACAGTCGCACGCGAACGCCAGAAGGCTTGGCCTGCGCCGCGTTCTGCAACAAGTTGATGAACACGCGCCGCATCTCATGCGCGTCGATGGCGACGTGCGCCTCGTTGGCGCCCGGCGCGAACTCCAATCGCAGCGCATCGGCTGGAAACAGGCCCTCGGCCTCGGCCACGACCCCGCGCAGGAAGTCGTCAGCGAGCACGGCCTCTTTGCTGCGCGACGGCGCGCCTGCGAACTGACGGAAGTCATCGGCGATGCGCGCCAACTCCTCGGTCTGCGTCTCCACGGTGCGCGCGAGTCGCTCGGCCACCGCGTCGGCACGCGGATCGTTCTCCTTGCGCGCACGCAGCAGCAACTGCGCCGCCATGCGCATCGGAGTCAGCGGGTTCTTGATCTCATGCGCGACTTGGCGAGCCATCTCGGCCCACGCTTTCTCGCGCTCCGCGACCGCGAGCCGTTCGCGTCCCGCTGCGAGCTCCTTGGTCATCCCATTGAACGACTCTGCGAGTTCGCCGAGTTCGCGGCCGCCGCCCGCGGGCACTTGCACATTGAGATCGCCCGAAGCGATGCGGCGCGTTGCCGCTGCCATTTCGCGCACGGGACGCGCAATCGCGCGCGACGCGGC
>JBEELK010000095.1:0-2881 GCA_041168165.1 Planctomycetota bacterium
CGGCGTGCGGCGCGACGTCACTTCCAAAAGGCGGGTGACCTGACGGCCGCCGCCCGACGCCTGGCCGACCTTGATGGCGACCTTCTCCCCCGTCTCTTCATGCTGGGCGAGGTAGACGGAGGCAAAACCTCCGCGTCCCAAGAACCGGTCAATCCGGTATCCCTGCACGATCTCCCCGACCGCGAGCTTCATCATCAGTTGGTGTCCGTCTCTGGTGCTGTGGGCCGCTTGCGCGTCCCGCGGGGTATTTCGGTATACCCTTGTGCATTGTTGAGTTGCGGACGAACGGCGCGCCGTCAGAACGGTGACACCGATGCTTACTCAGCGAGAAATTGCGCACGCTGCGGGGACGCTCCGGACTACGCCGTTCTGCGCAGGCGTTTCGACGTACCAGTGGAACTCTGCCGCGGCTTCGATGGCATGGCGAAACGGGCCTTCGACGGCGATTTCGCAGCCTTTGACCGGCACGCGCGCGACCTCGCGCGATTCCGCGTCGAGCGCCACGAGCGTGAATGCGCGCGAGGAAGCGCCGTCGCCATTCCAACTCCAACGGAACGAGGCGGGCGTCGCATCGAGCGCGCCGCGCGGCTCCATCGCAACGAGGCCTTCCGATGTGACGCGCCGCTGTTGGATGGTCTGCAACACTTCGCGCGGCATCGGGTAGTCGGGATCGAACGCAGCAGCAACCGCCGCGACGATCAGCGCGATGCCAAGGGGGCGAGCCCAACGCGGACCGCTGCGCGCGCTGCGCAGATCGCGCACCGATGCGGCAACGTCTTCGCGCGGCGGCGTGCGCCACGGTGCGACTCGAGAAAGCCCAGCCATGATCGAATTGTCGGATAAATCGTCGCTCGCAAGAGGGCTTTCCTTGGCCATGCGAACTGCTCGGTGCTTGCGGCGGCGCACGCGCGCCCGTTCAACCATCGACAAGGCTCCACGACGCGAGCCCGATCGAGGATCCCCCATGCAGATGCGCAACAACTTGCTCCGCCCACTTCTCGCCGCGTCGGTGGCGTTGCTCGCGGCGGCAGCGCCTGCGCAAGAACTGCGGCGCGCTGCGCTCGAAGCCGACTTCGTCGCGGTCGCGCGCCACCAAAGCCAACGCGAACACGAAAGCAGCTACGAGTTGCACACGCTTGAGATCGTGCGCGCAGTGGCAGGAGCGAGCGACAAGGCGCCCAAGGCCGTCGTCGTCATCGACTACGTCGACGTGCGACGCGCGATGCGTCCGGGCACTCCGACGAAGCGCGAAGGACAAACGCAATCGCCGCTGCAGCTCTACTGCCTTCAAGACGCGAGCCGCGAAGCGAAGGCGCTCTCGCTGCCCGCTGCGAACGGCCCCTACTTCACGCTGAGCCAGCGCGCGGGGAGCAACCCGATCGTCGGCGACGACCTCGATGCGGATCCGACGATGCGCTTCTGCTCGCTGCTGTTCGCGAGCGAAGCAGGGCGCGCGCCGCAGGAGATCGCGAGCCAGCTCGTCACGTTCGCGCTGCAAGACCACGCGGCAACGCGGATCGAAGCCGCGAAGCTGCTGACGGAACGGCCGCTCGTCGCTGCGCGCGTGACGGACCTGCAATGGGGCGACCTGCTCGCGCGCACGTCCGCCGAGACCGCGGACTCCGACTACAAGCTCGCGCTGTTTGAGCTATGCGCGACGCGGCGCATGCCTGGCCTCGTCGACGCGATGATGGTGTCGCTCGACAAGGAGCGATCGCCGCGCTTCGCGCGCGCAGTCGGCGCGCTGTGCGCAGCGACGCTCGGCGACGACGCGGCGCGACCGATGGTCGAACGGCTGCGCAACACCGCCGAGCCCGAGGCGCGCAAATCGCTGCTGCTCGCGCTTGGTGCGACGAAGAGCAAGCAAGCGCTCGAAGCGTTGCAGAAGCTCAAGCAAGTGGCGGGCTCTGATCCCGCGATCGAAGCGGCGCTGCGCGAACACGCGCGAACCGAGGACGCAGAAGCGAAGGACGCAGCCAGCGACAAGAAGCCCATCGCGCCGCAGCCGCCGCGCGATGGCGGTCAGCGCGACTGAGACTTCTGCGGCTCCACGTTGGCGCGCCGCAACGAGCTGACGACGTTCATCGCCGCGTCGATCTCGTGGTACTGCAACTGCGCTTGCAGGTCAGGCATCGGAGGCGCGACGACTTCTGCGCCTGAGCCTTCTTCGGTTGTGGCCGACACGCCGCAGATCGCGGTGCCATAGCCAAGCCGCCACTCGACGAAGGGCTCTTGCTGGTTGCGCGCGAGTTGCATGCGCACGAGCCCCTTCTGCTGCACGAATCGCAGGTCGTAGCCCGCGTGCAGCAAGAACTGCAGCGGATCGCTGCCCGTGCGCGGCGGCATCGGCGCATCGCTGCGGAACACGGAAGCGAGCTCCGACAGAATCAGCCGCAGTTCTTGGACGGTCTCGGGATGACGCTGCTGCGCGCGCGACGCGCACAGTTGCTCCATCGAGTCCGCAAGCGGGCCAGCGAAAACGCACAGCCGCCGTTCCGGCATCAGCTCGCGCTGCTCTTGCGGCACGAGCGCGCGCTCCATCGTCACGAGCGGGCCGAGCGCGATCGCGCGATACAGCGAGCCACCGTCGCCGAGGCAGAAGACGATCGGCAAGCGGAACACGCCGCGCGCGGCTTCGCGCGTCGGATTGCCGCGGCGGTAGACGCACGTCGCGTCCTCGCCATGGCGCACCTCGACGCACTCGATCGGCGATCGCCGCGATCCGCTGCGATCGATCGCGACAGACGATCCATCCGCAAGCCGCAACTCGACGCCGTTCAAGAACGGGCCCGCGACGCTGCCGTCGCGCAAATGCATGTGCCCATCGGGCGCGTAGAGCAGTTCGCGGCCGCTCGCGAATGCGACCTTCACGCCTTCGCGC
>JBEELK010000096.1:0-12769 GCA_041168165.1 Planctomycetota bacterium
GTGAAGGCCGTCACTTGGGCGCGGACTGCTGCGCGTACTTCTGGCGGTACTTCTTCGCCAACTCCGTCTGCTTGCTGCGCAGGTCCGTCTCGCGGCCTTCGATCCACGCGCGCTCGATGCGCGTCGTGAGGTCGAGCGGGCTGCCGTTGGTGAGGATCAACGTCGCGCGCTTGCCGACGGTCAGCGTGCCGAGGCGATCGCCGACGCCGAGGATCTCGGCTGCGTCGCGGGTGATTGCCGCGACTGCGCGCTCGCGATCGAGTCCAAACGCCGCCGCGGTGGCAGCGTGCCACGGCAGGTTGCGTTCGTGTGCGAACTCTTCGCCGGTCGCGATGCAGAACTTCACGCCGCGCTCGCTCAGTTGCGCGGGCAAGCGGAACGGCGCGTCGTAGTCGATGTCATCGCGGTGGGGCAGCTTGTGCACGCCGGTGAGGATCACTGGCGTCTTGCGCTCGACCAACAGGTCTGCGCACAGCAGCGCGTCGCGGCCACCGACGATGACGGCGCGCAACTTCTGCTTCTGTGTCCACGACAACGCGGACTCGATCTCTTCGAGTTCGTCCGCAAGAACGAACACCGGCCGCTCGCCGCGCAGCGCAGGCTGCAGCGCCATCGCCTGCAGGTCTGGCGGCGTCGACGCGTCGACTGCCTTGCTCTGGCCCCATGCCGCCGCGCGCAAGAACGCTTCTTCGATGCGTTCGCGCGCCTTCTTGGTGGCAGCCTCAGGATCGCGCGCTTCCGCGCTCATCGCCATGCCTGGACCGCGACCGCCGCGGCCGCGCCTGCCGCGCGGATCCGGCATCGCAGGCCAATCAACGACGACGCCAGCGTCTGCGAGCACCGCCATCTCTTCGTTGGTCCAGCCTTCCCATTGCATCACCGACGCGCGCCCCGGGATCTCGCCTCCGATGGGGAACACGCATGCGGTGAGCACGCCGTTGCTGCGCGCGACGGGGATCGCGGCGGAGTCAGGATTGACCGCAACGGCCGCGATGGCCTCGGGCGACTGGTCGTTCACTTCGTCCGTGTCGACGGTCTGTCGCACCATGCCGATCTCGATGAGCCCGAGTTGCGAGTGCGCGGCGATGAGGCCGGGCCACACGTGCTTCTGCAGTCCGTCGATGACGATCGGATCTGCGCCCGATGGCAGTTGCAGTTCTTGGCCCGGCGAAGCGATGCCGCGGATCACGCCGCCTTCAAACCACAGCGAGCCGCCGAGGATCGTGCCCTGGTCGATCGTGTGCAGGATCGCGTTCTGGATCACGACGGGCCGCGATTGCGGCGCTGCCTTGGGCAACAGGTCTTGCGCATGCAGCGATGCCGCGACGAACGAGGACAATGCAGCGGCGAGCGCCGTTGCGACGATGGGGGAGCGGTTCACTTCGAGCCTCCTTCGCAATCGCGGCAGCAGTACGAATCGGTGGTGTCCTCGGCGCGCCAATACGCGTCGCGCTCGTCGTCCTTGGCGAAGCGGCCCTTCTTGCCGCCGGACGCTAATGCCTTGCGGATCAACCGCGCGCGATCCGCCGACGCTGCTTGGCGCAGTTCGCGATCGCGTTCGAGCGAGAAGCGCTCCGCGCCGTCGACCCACGTGCGCTCGCACACCGCCGCGTAGCTGAGCGGATCGTCGCTCCACACCGCGAAGTCTGCGTGCTTGCCGGTCTCCAGCGAGCCCGTCATCGCTTCGATGCCGAGTTGGATCGCGGGGTTCTTGGTGACGAACTTCAGCGCTTCGGCGGGCGGCGTCGCGCCGTAGCGCACGGCCTTGCCCGCTTCGGTGTTGAGGCGTCGCGCGTGTTCATCGCTGTCGCTGTTGAAGCTGACGCACACGCCGACTTCGCGCAGGATCGAGCCGTTGTCGGGCACGGCGTCATAGACCTCGAATTTGTAGCCCCACCAATCGCTGAAGGCGGACGCGCCGATCGCGCTGTCGCGGATCTCGTCGGCGACCTTGTAGCCCTCGAGCACGTGTTGGAATGTGCCGATGCGGAAGCCGAACTCGCGCGCCATTCGACAGAACATGAAGATCTCGTCCTGGCGGTAGCTGTGGCAGTGCACGCGGCGCTTGCCGGCGAGGATCTCGGCGATCGCTTCGAGCTCCAAGTCGCGGCGCGGCGGCAGCGTCGCTGCGCGATCGCGCGGCGACAGCGCCTCGTAGCTCGCGATGCGGCGCGCGTAGTCCTGCGCCGCCAGGAAGCGATCGCGCAGCAGCGCTTCGACGCCCATGCGCGTGTTGGGATAGCGGCCGTTGCCGCCGCCGTTCGCGCCGCGGGGGTTCTCGCCGAGCGCGAACTTGATGCCCGGCGCCGCGCCTTGGAACTGCATCTCGTCGGGATGCAGCGAGCCCCAGCGCAGCTTGACCGTGCTGCTTTGTCCGCCCATCGCGTTGGCGGAGCCATGCAGTTGGCTCACCGCCGTGACGCCGCCTGCGAGCTGGCGGTACCAGTTGATGTCATCGGGGTCGATGACGTCTTGCACGCGCGCTTCGGCAGTGATCGCTTCGCCGCCTTCGTTGACGCCGCGCGAGATGCCGGTGTGCGAGTGGCAATCGATCATGCCGGCCGTGATGTGCTTGCCCGTGCAATCGAACGGCGTCGCGTCCGCGGCCTCCTTGGGCAACCCTTCGCGAGCGCCGGCGTAGCGAATCACGCCATCCTTCACCCACAGCGCGCCGAGTTGGACCACGCCAGCTTCGGCATTGGTCCAGAGCGTGGCGCCGGTGAACACCGCGTTCTGCGCAACAGGCTTCGCCGTCGCGCCAAAGCCGCCGAGCGGCGTCGGCAGTTCCGTAATCGTCTTGGGCTCCGCAGGCTTGTCGTCCGCAGGCTTGTCCTTTGCGACATCCTTGGCCTTCTCGTCGCCGTCCTTCGGCGCGTCGGGCTTGGGCTCCGGCTTCTTCTCGCTGCGCGCTGCGGTGGCAACGCTGTCGCCAGCCTCCGCAGTCGCGCTGCCCGTAAGCGAATCGCCCAAACGGCGCATGCGAACGAACACCGCGCCTTTGCCGAGCGACTCATCCGTGAGCGCGAATTCGACGCGGTCCTCGCCGACGCTCGCGTTGCTCACTTCGGCCTTGCGTTCGCCGGCCGTCGCCTTGATCGAGCCGTTCTCCACCTGCAGCGAGAACTCGGCCGCGCTTTGTTGCGCGATGCGCAGCGTCCAATCGCCATCGAGCGCCTTCGGCTTGTCCTTCTCGATGTCGTGGCGCACGCCTGCGACCCACACTGCGCGCACCTTCGTCTTCTCGGCGAACAGATCGCCATCGACGATGACGAGGTTGGCGATGCGGCCGGCCTCGAGCGTGCCGAGGTCGCGCTCGACCCCGAGCAGCTTGGCTGGCGCGGTGGTCAGCATCGCGAGCGCGTCATCGGCGGAGACTCCGTACGCCATCGCGTCGGCGAGGTTCTTGCGGAACTCCTTCTTGTCCTGCAACCGCGCGGTCGTGAGTGATACGTCGACGCCGAGCGCGCGAAGTCGCGCGAGGTTGGACGGCGCGTGCTCCCACGTCTGCAGTTGGCGCAACGACACGCGCTCCTGCTTGCTGCGCGACGTGACGTCCGGCGCTTCTGGGAACGCGATCGGCACGACGATCGGCATCTTGGTCGCGGCGATCGCTTGCGCGCGCCGGAACTCCATGCCGCTGCCGATCGCAAACGCGCGGCGCGAGAACTCGCCGGCGATCTTGTGCGCGCGCAGCAGTTGCAGCTCGTCCTCGCAGTCGAACGCGAGCGGCAGTTCACGATGCAGCGCGAGCGCATCGAGGGCCGCGTTGGCGTGCATGCGAGGCATGCGCAACGTTGGGTCGTTCTTCATCGTCTGCTCGCTGCGCAGCGTCCAATCCGCGTCCGCGAGCGTTTGGCGCAGCAAGGAGATCGCGCCCATCTCGCTGCTCGGGTGGCCGCCCCAACGCATCGCGAAACTCGCGAGGTGGAAGGCGCGCGCGCTCACCACTTCGGCCTTGCGGCCCTGCGTCGGCTCATCGAGCAACGTCACTGCGCCGCTGCCGCGGAAGTTGCCGCCGATCGGCGCGATGGCCGCGGCGCAGAAGCCGAGCGAACGCAGCGACTCACGGTCTTCCTTGGTCGCGCCGTCGCCATCGAGCGCGCTGCGTTGCGCGAGCACCGATGGGTGCCAGTGCACTGCGGGCGCGTCGGCGTCGGGCGCGGGCGCATCGACCGGCAAGAACGGCTCGACGAAGCCGGGGTAGATCACGAGGCCATCGCACTCGGTGATGCGAGCGCCGGTGGGCGCGGGCGCATCTTGCGCGATGTAGGCGACGCGGCCGTTCTGCAGCACGATCGTCGCGCGTTCGATGCGCTGACCAGGTTTGACGACGACGGTCGCACGGACGAGCGCGTCGAAGCGCAGGTCCGCGGCCGCAGGGCCATTGGAGGGCGGGCCTTGGCTTAGAAGCGACGCCGCGAGCGACAGGGCAAGGAGGAAGCGAAGCATGGCGCGAGCGTAGCCGCGCGCCTTGCTGCGCAGAACGCGCTACTGCTGCGTCGCGGCTTCGGTCTCGCTCTTTCCCGCGTAGAGCCACGCGAGCGCTCGACGGATGTCGTCAAACGCGAGGTAGATCGACGGCACGATCAACAGGCTGATCGTCGTCGCAAACATGACGCCGAAGCCGAGGCTCACCGCCATCGGGATCAAGAACTTCGCCTGCACGCTCTGCTCGAGCAGCAGCGGCGCCAGTCCGCCAAACGTCGTGATCGAGGTCAGCAGGATGGGGCGGAACCTGCGCGCGCCGGCGTCGCGCACGGCATCGATCAGCGATGCGCCGGCGTCGCGCCGTTGGTTGACCGCGTCGACCATGACGATGTTGTCATTGACGACGACGCCCGCGAGCGCGATCGCGCCAAACATCGACATGATGCTGAGGTCGAGGCCCGTCATCAGGTGCCCAAGAATCGCGCCGCCGAAGCCATACGGGATGGCGGTCATGATCAGCAGCGGTTGCGTGTAGCTCTTCAGCGGGATCGCAATCAGCGCGTAGATCAAGAACAGCGCGAAGATGAAGCCCGTGAACAGCGACCGCAGCAGGTCCGCCTTGTTCTTCTGGTCGCCTTCAAAGCTCCAGCCGAGCCCCGGATAGCGAGCGACGAGGTCGGGGAGCAGTTTCTCGCGCAGTTCCTGATTGATCGCTTCCGGGCTCGCGTTGGGGTCGTTCTCGTCGACGTCGCCGCTCACGCGCACGATGCGCTTCTGGTCCACGCGCGTGATGGACGCGTAGCCGCGGCCAAACGATGCTTCCGCAACTTCGGACAGCGGAGCCTCGGCGCCGTCTTGCGTGCGAATGCGCAAGTCGTCGAGGTCCTGCAGCGAGCGACGATTGGCTTCGGGGTAGCGAACCATCACCTTCACTTCGTCGCGGCCACGCTGCACGCGCTGCGCCTCTTCGCCGAAGAACGCTTGGCGCACTTGTCGCGCGAGGTCGCGCTGCGACAGGCCGAGCGACTCGGCGCGGTCGCGGATGCGCAACTCGACCTCTTGCTTGCCGACGCGGAACGAGTCGGTCACGTCCTTGATGTCCGGTCGTCGCGAGAGCTCGGCCTTGAGGTCGTCCGCCGCGGATTGCAGCGTCGCGATGTCATCGTGCGACAGTTGCACGTCGACGTCCTTGCCGGTGGAGAAGAACGACGACGTGTAGGACAGCTCGGTCGCGTCAGGGATGGGGCCGACCTTCTCGCGCAAGCGCGTCTGGAACACGCCGGATCCAATCGAGCGCTCCTCGGACGGCAGCAGCTGCAAGTTGATCTCGCCGAGGTTCGACGAGCTGATCGCTTGCGCGTCGCGGTTGCCGCCGTTGCGCGCTTGCTCGACCGCGAACGGCTGGCTGCCGACCGAAGTGAGCATGTGCTGCACGATGCTCTTGCCCGTGCCGACGTAGCCCTGTTCGGCGTCGATTTCGTCGCGCACCGCGAGGGCTGCGCGCTCGATGCGTTGCATGATCGCCGTCGTCGTGTCGACCGGCGTCCCTTGTGGCATCGTGAGCGCGACCACGACGTTGTCGCCGTCGACCTGCGGGAAGAACACGAAGCGCGGCGAACCGATGCGCACGCCGGTGAAGAGCAGGACGAGCAGCGCGGCGGATGCGGAGAGCGTGACGTAGCGCCAGCGCAGGCAGAGCTCTGCGAAGGGCTGGTAGTAGTTGTCGATGAAGCGATCGAGGTTGCGCTGGAACGCGCCCTGCACGACTTCCCACGTTCGCGTGATCGGCGACAGCAGCCGTGCGATGCCGCCGCGAATGCCCGTGGCTGGCTGTTCGCCGAGCGGCATGTGCGCCAAGTGCGCTGGCAGAATCAGTTGCGACTCAAGCAGCGAGAACAGCAGCACGGGGATCACGATGCTCGGGATCACGCGCCACACCTGCGCGTCCGCGCCGGGCACGTTGAACATCGGCAAGAACGCGGCGACCGTCGTGAGCACGGCCGCAAACACGGGAGCGCGCACACTGCGCGCGCCGCGCAGCGCGGCTGCAAGCGGCGACTTCGTCTTCTCGCGTTCCACCATGACGGCCTCGCCTACGACGATCGCGTCGTCGACGACGATGCCGAGCACGAGCAAGAACGCGAACAGCGAGATCAGGTTGATGCTCACGTCGAGCGCGGGCATCACCATCGCGGCGCCGAGGAATGCGACGGGGATGCCCATCGCGACCCACATCGCGAGACGGAACTGCAAGAACAGCGCGAGCAGCACGAGCACGATCAGTCCGCCTTGCATCGCGTTGGTGACGAGCAAGTCGATGCGGCCGCGCAAGATCACCGACTCGTCGCGCCACGTCGTCATCTTCACGCCGTGCGGCAGCAGCGCTTTGCCTTCGCCTGCAACGAAGTCGCGCACGCGTTGCGTGATCGCGAGCGCGTCTTGTTCGCCGATGCGGAACACCTTGAGCAAGGCCGTCGGCTCGCCGTCGAAACGCGCGGCGAGATCGTCGTCGGCGAACGCGTCCTGCACCGTCGCAACCTGTCCCACCGTGACTCGCGTGCCGTCGGGCTCGGTCAGCAACACGAGGTCTTCGAACTCGTGCCCGCGATACGCCTGGCCTTCGACGCGCAGCAGCGTTTGGCCGGCGTCGGACTTGATCGCGCCTGCGGGCAGGTCGAGCGACGACTTGCGCACCGCGTCCGCGACCATGTCGAACGTGAGCCCGTGGCGGCGCAGCGCCGACTCGGACACTTCGATCGCGATCTCGTAGGGGCGCACCGCGGTCAGCTCGACTTGGCTGATGCCGGGCAAGGCTTGCAGCGCGTCGCGCGTTTGCTCGCCGATTCGCTTCAGCGCCGCTTCGTCAGCGCGGCCATGGATCGCGACGTTGATGACCTCCTTGCGAACGACGAGCTGCGCGATGATCGGCCGCTCGACTTGATCGGGGAAGCTCGGGATCGCGTCGACGCGGTTCTTCACGTCGTCGTAGACCTGGCCTAAGTCTGCGTCGGCTGCAGCCTCGACGAGCACGGAGCCGCCGCCTTCACTCGCCGTCGCCGTGACCTTGTCGACTCCGGTGATGCCCGCAACGGCCTCTTCGATGCGCGTGAGAGCGCCCTGCTCGACTTCCGTCGGCGTTGCGCCGGGATAGACGACCGACACCGTGACGATGTTGGGCCGCACTTCGGGGAACACCTCGGTGCGGATCTTTCCGCTCGCGAGCGCCAACGCACCGCCGAGCAGGAACAGCCACATCAAGATGTTGGCTGCGACGCCGTTGCGCGGGAACCAGTTGAAGAAGCCGCGCGGCTCCTGGTCCGCTTCGAAGTCAGGCGTGCTCATCGCTTCGCTCCTTCTTGCGGCGCGACCTGGGGCGCAGCCGCGGCGCCGCTTTCGTCGGCGAGAACCTGCACGGGCATGCCATCGACGAACGTCTCGATGGGGGAGATCGCGACGCGTTCGCCACTCGCAAGACCGCTTTCGACGCGGACGACATCGCGTTCCTTGCGCAACACGCGCACTGCGCGTGCGTGCAGGCGATTCTCAATGTCGAGCACGAGGATCGTGTTGTCGGCGCGCACAGCCGAGCGCGGCAGCGTGAGCACGTTGTCGAACGCGCGGCCGCGGATCGTCGCATCGACAAACATGCCGACGGAGAGCGGTTGGCGCAGCGGATCGCCGCCGTCATCGAACGGCGCCGCGACGCGCGCGATCAGCGTGAGCTGCCGCGTGCGGCGATCGATCTCGCCTTCGGCACGCACGATCGTGCCCTTCCACTCGTGAACGCGGCCGGCGAAGTCCGCAGTGAGCGTCACTTCGTGTTGCGTGCGTTCACCATTTGGCCCGCGAGCAAGGTCCAAGAACGCGGCGTCCTCGTCGGGGATCGGCAGGCGCACTTCGACGAAGTCGGTGCCGTAGACCTGCGCGAGCGCTTGCCCCGGAGCGACGTATTGGCCAACGTCCGCGGACGTCGATCGAACGCGTCCGGCGAACGGCAGCGAGAGGAGCGTGCGCTGCAGGTCGAGTTGCGCTCGTCGTTGCTGCGCGTTCGCTGCCGAGAGCGCGGCTGAGGCTTCGGCGACGAAGAGTTCGCGCGTCGCGAGCGCATCGGGCTTTCGGTCCGACTCCAACTGCTCCCACGCGCGCTTGCTGACTTCCGCCTCTGCGCGTTCTTGTGCGAGTCGCAGCTCTGCGCGCTTCACCGCCGCTTCCGCTTGCACGAGCGCGAGCAAGTAGTCGGAGTCATCGATTTGCACGAGCGTCTCGCCCGCGGCAAAGAACTCGCCAGCGCGCAGTCGATCGCTGACCGCGCGAATGCGGCCCGCGACCTGCGCCGACAGCGTGACCGAAGTCGCGGCTTCGACGACGCCCTGCGCGCGCACGTCGATCTCGACGCGGCCCGGCTTTGCGTCCAACACGCGCACGAGCGGCGTCCGCGGTTGCGGCGCGATCACCTTGGGCTTCTCCATGCTCGCGATCATCTTCGCTGCGATCGCGGCGGAACCGCCGAGCACGAGCACGGGCAACAGGATCTGGATCGCGAGTTTCATGGCTGTTCCTTCTTGGCGGTCGTGGCTGCAGGCGTGGCTTCGATGTTGGGCGCGACGGTCTCGAAGCCGCCGCCGAGCGCGAGCACGAGGTCGATGCGGTTGTCGATGCAGAGGCGTTGCACGGTCAGCAGCGAGGACTCCGCGACGAATGCGCGCTGCTGCGAGTCCTGCACAGTGAGGAAGTCGGCGAGTCCCGACTGGTAGCGCTCGCGCGCAAGGTCGCGTGCGCGCGCGCTTGCGGTCGCGGCGGCGCGAACCGCTTGCTGCTGCTCTTGAAGCCAGCGCATGCCATCGAGCGCGTTCTCGACTTCGGCGAAGGCGCGCAGCGAGAGCGCGCCGTAGTCCGCGATCGCTTGGAACTGCGCTGCTTCGTTGCGGCGCACTTCAGCGCGCAGCGCGCCGCCGCGGAAGATCGGTTGCAGCAGGTTGGAGCCGATCGACCAGACGCGGAAGTCGTCGTCGACGAGATCTCCGGCATCGCTGCTGTTGGTGCCGCCGCTCGCGGTGAGGCTCAGGCGCGGATAGAGAGCTGCGCGCGCTGAGTCGACGCGGCAACCCGCGGCTGCGAGTCGACGTTCGGCTGCAGCAAGGTCAGGCCTGCGGCTCAGCAACTGCGCGGGCAAGCCAGCGGGGATCGCGGGCAACTCGCGGACGAGCGTGCCGCTCGCGGTCGCCGCTGCCGATGGATAGCGGCCCATCAACGTCTCCAATTGACGCGCAACGACGCCGAGCGTTTGGCGACGACGCGCCACATCAGCCTGCGCGGTTGCGAGGCTCGTCTGCGATTGCCACGCGTCGAGCGCAGGCCGCACGCCGCGACGGAATCGATCGCGCACATCTTCAGCGGTCGCCGCGAACGCGCGCTCCGTCGACTCTGCGAGCCGCAACTGTTCGCGCGCTTCGACGAGCGCGAAGTGCACCTTGCACACTTGCGCGATCAAGCTCGTCTGCGCGGCGGCGAAGTCGGCGCTCGCTGCTTGCGCGTCCGCGAGCGCAGCTGCCTCGGCGCTGGCGAGCCTGTTCCAGAGGTCGAGTTCCCAACGGATCGATAGGTTGGCGCTGAGGATCGTCGCGGTGTTGCTCGGCACGCCGCCGCCCGTGCCGAATGGGAATCCGACGAACACGCGGCGCGAACGCGTTGCGTCGAGGCCCGCATCGACCTGCGGCAACCCAGCGGCGCCTTGGATGATCGCCTGCTCGTTGGCGGCGAGGACGCGCGCCGCCGTCGCTTGCAGGCTCTTGTTGTGCTGCAACGCGGCTTCGACGTGCGCGTCGAGTTCTGGATCGCCAAAGATGCGCCACCAATCGAGCGGCAGCGGCTCGGGCTCTGCCTTGTGCGTCGCGTCCGCGCGCCACGCATCCGGCGAACCTTCTGGCATCTGCACGGGAGCCTGTGGCGGTGGCGAGCCGGAGCATGCCGCGAACGCCGCGACGATCGGGAGCAGCCACGCGGCGCGAGCGCGCATGGGGCGATGGGGTGTGCTGTTCATCGGCGGGTTGGTTGCGTCGCGTTCGTCATGGAGCGCCGTTTGGTTGCCGTGCGCGCAGTTGCGATCGCGGGCAGCCGCGCGGCCTTCTTCGCATGCGCCCGCGCGCCAGCCGCGCAGAAGGCGGCGAGGCGTTGTGTGATCTCGTCCGCGGACGCGGGCGCCACGGCCTTGTCTGCGAGGTCCAAGAAGAGATCGAGGTGCAGCATCGTGTGCGTCATCGCTCCGACGACGAAGTGGAGCTGCCACCACGCGTCGGCGATCGGCATGCCGGGCTGCGCGCGCTGCAGGGCGGTCGCAAAGCGCTTGGCGACGGGGCCGAAGTGTTCGGTGAGCATCGCGCGCAAGAACGGCGGCTCCTCGGTCAGCATGCGACCGACCATCGCGCACGGCGCCGGGCCCAACTGCGCCGCGAGTTGCAGCACGGGACCGACGAACGCCTCCACGACTTCGCGCACTGCGTCGGCGCCCGGCGCGCGGCGCTTCGACTCGATCGCCTCAAGGCGGGCCAGTCGTTCGGCGTCGACGGGCTCGATGCGCCGCAGCATCGCAGCCTTGGCGAGGCCGTCCTTGCCGCCGAAGTGGTAGTTGACCGAGGCCAGGTTGGCTTTGGCCGCCTGCGTCACCGCGCGCAGCGACATCGCGGCATAGCCGACTTCGCTGAGCAGTCGTTCGGCGGCGTCGAGGATCGCGTTGCGCGTGGCGTCTGCGCTCATGAGGCGCGGCACGCTACCGAGTCAAACGAGCGTTTCAAACGGTCGTTTAACCCGGGTTGGGCAGGCCTTCCGGTCAGCCGAGCATCGAGCGCAACGCCGCGGCCAGGGCCTCATACTGCGCGATCGAGTTGTAGGCCTGCGGTGCCACGCGAATCAGTCGCAGCTTGGGGCTCGGCCAGTTCATCACGGGGATCTCGATGCGGTGCCGTTCCATCAGCGCCACTTGCAGCGGGTCGAGCCCGAACGGCTTCACCGGCGGGCCCGCGAGCAGCCGATCCTGCGGCAGCGGCACGGCGGCGAGGCTGCCGATCATGTCGTCCGGCGCTGGGCGATCACATCCGACCGCCGCGCAGAGCAGGTCGCGCGCGGCGAGCGCGAGCGCACGGTTGTGGCGTTGGATGCTCGGCAAGCCGCCGGGCATCAGCGCGTCCAAGAACTTCAGAGCCGTCGGCAGCGTGAGCACGGGCGATGGGTCGAACGTGCCCGTCCAGTCGAACTCCTGCCAGAAGAACGGACGGTCCGTGCGCGTCGTGTTGGCCGCGTGGCTGATCGCGAGTGGGCGAATGCGCGCTTGCCGGTCGCGGCGAACGAACAGCAGCGCGGAGCCCTTCGGCGTGCAGAGCCACTTGTGGCAGTTGCCGGTGTAGTAGGCCGCGCCGAGGTTGCGCAGCGACAGCGGGACCATGCCCGGTCCATGCGCGCCGTCGATGAGCGTGTCGATGCCGCGCGCGTCGAGTTCGCGCACGATGCGTTCGATGGGAAGCACGATGCCGGTGGGGCTCGTGATGTGGTCGATGACGAGCAGCTTGGTGCGCGGCGTCACCGCAGCGAGCACCGCGTCGACGACTCGCTGTGAGTCGCGGAGTGGGAACGGCACATGCGCTGTGACGACGCGCGCGCCGCTGCGTTCGGCGACGAACCGCATCGCGTTCTGCGTCGCGTTGTATTCGTGGTCGATCGTCAGCAGTTCATCGCCGGGCGCGAACTGCAGCGAACGCAGCACGGTGTTGACGCCTTCCGTCGCGTTGCGCACGAACACGAGGTCTTTCGGGTCGCAGTCCACGACTTCGCACAGCGCCTCGCGTGCCACGTCGAGGCGCGATTCGAGTTCGCGGTGCAAGAACCGCACGGGCTCGCGTTCGATTTCATCCTGGATCGCGCGCTGCGCTGCGATCACGACGCTCGGACATCCGCCGAAGCTGCCGTGGTTGAGGAACGTGACGCTGCTGTCGTGAGTCCAGTGGGACGCGAGCGGAGACGGGGCAGGGAGTTGCACGGAAGCAGTAGAGGGTTGCGCGTCGCTTGGGCAACCCGCTCGTGCCGCGGAGTTGAGAGCTGGGTCAGGAGAGGAGTTGCGGAAGTTCCGCCAAGAAGTCGCGAGCCGAGATCGCCTCGACTCCCTGCGCAAGCGGATAGCGGTCGCCCGACGGAATGACTACGAACCCCTTCTTCGCGCCGATGTCTTCGAATCCGTTGTAGAAGCCCTTGGTCAGTGCTGGCGAGAGCGTGCGCTTGATCTCCACGGCGACCACGCGGCCCCTTGAGCCCTCCAGGACCAAATCGATCTCAGCCTGTGCCGAGGTGCGGT
>JBEELK010000097.1:0-4518 GCA_041168165.1 Planctomycetota bacterium
CAAGCACTTCTTGTCTTGGCGAACGCGCGCATACAGCGCATCGACCTCGCGAGGAATCTCGCGCACATGCTGCGTCTCGACGCTCGCCGGCGCGTCGATGTCCGCGGCAGCGAGGTCGCGGATCCTGTAGTCCACCACGCACATCTGCGTGTACTGCAAGTAGCGCTGGCCGATGCGAAACGCAGCGTCGACCGGGAAGCCATAGAACAGCGCGTCGCCGCGCGCCTTGCTCTCCGCCCAGAACGGCTCGCAAGTCAGCACGAACAGCCCTTTGCGCTTCAGCCCCTGGCGCCATTCGGGATGCGTCATCGAGTCGACGCAGTGCACGAAGACCTCCCCGCCGTGCGGCGTGTCGACGCGCAGCGGCACGCCGGCGTATTGCGCCGCGATCGTTCCGTCCTTGGCCACCGCGAGCCAGATCCGATGGCCCTCGGGGTTGTCGCGGTATTGCCAGAGCCACGTCGCCATCGTGCGGTCGACGTAGCCGGGCCCGCACACCTCGCGGAACACGAGGTTGAACGTCGCGAGGATCTGCTCCTCGTCGCCGGGTCGGTAGCTGCGGATCTCGAGGTCTTCGATGCTCATCGCGAGGACTGTTCTTCGGCTACAGCGGAGCCCGCGCCTCAGTTCAAGCCAGCTTGCGGCAGAACTCCGATACGAGCGACGTCAGCGCGACGGCTGCCTTGCGTCCCTCCTCCATCACTTCTTGGTGGCTCAGCGGTTGCTCACTGATGCCGGCCGCGAGGTTGGAGATCAGCGACAGGCCACAGAGCCTCGCGCCCATCGCATTGAGCGCGATGGCCTCGTGCACGGTGCTCATGCCGACCGCGTCCGCGCCGAGCGTCTTCAGCATGCGCACCTCGGCGGGCGTCTCGTACGTCGGGCCCAGCAGGCCGGCGTAGACGCCTTGCTGAAGTCCGCTGCCGCATGCCAGCAGCGTTTGCCGCAGCTGGGGATCCCACACCTTGCTCTGGTCTGGAAAGCGCGGCCCGAACGACGCGTCATGCCGACCGATCAGCGGCGAACACCCCGTCAGGTTGATGTGGTCCGTGATCGCCATCAGGTCGCCGGCGCTGAGGTCCTCGCCGATGCCGCCCGCCGCGTTGGTGATCAAGAAGTCGCGGACGCCAAGTCGCCGCAGCGTGCGAACGCAGCGCGTCACCTCGGATGGCGACCACCCTTCGTAGAGATGCACGCGACCCGTCAGGCACGCGACCGAAGCGCCGCCGATGTGGCCGATCACAAGCGCACCGCCGTGGCCTTCGACCTTCGGCACAGGCCAGTGCGGCACATCGCAGAACGGCACTTCGATCGTGTCCGTCAACTCTGCGGCAAACCCCTTGAGCCCGCTGCCGAGCACGAGGCCAAGACGGATCGACGCGATGCGAGCCGCGCCGATGCGCTGAAGCAGCGCCTCGGCGGCAGACTGCACGCGAGTCGCTTCTTCGTGAACCACGCTCATGCCGACGCCTCCGCGAGCACGCCGGCGACACATGCCGTCATGCAGGTGGCGAGCGCGCCGGTGAACATCGCGCGCAAGCCGATCCTGGCGAGGTCCGATCGCCGCTCCGGCGCCATCGCACCGAGGCCGCCAATCTGGATCGCAACGCTGCCGAGGTTGGCAAAGCCGCACAGCGCAAAGCTCGCGATCAACTGCGTCCGCGGCGAAACCGTGCCGGCCTTGATCATCGTGCTCAGCTCCGAATATGCGACGAGTTCGGTCAACACGAGCTTGGTGCCGAGCAATTGTGACAGCGTGTGGATCTCGTTCGTGGGCACGCCCATCACGGCGGCAACGGGGTAGAAGACCGCGCCGAGGATGCGCTGCACGCTGATGGCGCCTTGCTCCATCCCGGCAATCGAACCGCCGAAGTCGAGCGCAGCGTTGAGCACTGCAACGAGGCCAAGGAACGCAATCAGCATCGCGCCGACGTTGAGCGCGAGCTTGAGTCCGTCTCCAGCCCCGGCCGCCGCAGCTTCGACGACACTGCCGTAGGCCTCGGCGTCGATCTTTCCCACTTTGCCCATCGTTTGGCTCTGCTCGGTCTCGGGCCACATCACCTTGCTGCACACGAGCCCAGCAGGCACCGCCATCACGCTCGCGACCATCAAGTGTCCCGCGGGGATGCCAAACCCGACGTAAAGCGCGAATACACCGCCTGCGATCGTCGCAAAGCCGCCGACCATGATCGCGTGCAGCTCGCTCATCGTCATCGTCTTGAGAAACGGACGGACGAGCAGCGGAGCTTCGGTTTGGCCAACGAACACGTTGGCGCAACCCGACAGCGACTCACTGCCGGACGTGCCAAGCACGCGCACCATCACCGACGCCATCCCGCGCACCACCCACTGCATGACACCAAGGTGGTAGAGCACGGCCATGAAGCTCGAGAAGAAGATCAGCGTCGGCAGCACCATGAAGGCAAACAGGAAGCCCTTCTGCGCGCCGAACGCCGCGCCAACCGACTGCGGGCTCGCGAGCGCGCCGAACACGAACTCCGTGCCGCCTTGCGCGAGCTTCAGGAACGAGTCGACCTTCTGGCCAAACGCCTGCAGCGCTTCGTTGCCGGCGGTCCAGTAGAGGAAGGTGAAGCCGAGCGCCGCCTGCAGCAGCAGGCCGACGCCGACGAGTCGCCACGAGATCGCGCGACGGTTCCGCGAGAACACGAAGCAGATCGCCAGGATGGCGAAGACGCCGACGAGAGAAACGACGCGTTCCATGGGGCGCGGATGCTACGCACCAGCGCCGAGGTCGCATCGCCCCTTTCCCGGTGACGGAAGTGCGGTGCCGCGCGGGGCGCCACGTAGGATGCGACGCGTGACCCGCGACGACAGCCCCCAACCCAACGCAGGCCATCGCACGCACTGCCTTGCGGACGGGACCGACGACCGCCTCGTGCGGGAAGAACCGTTGCTGCTGTCCGTGCACGGCCAGCAGTTGACGACGATGCGAACGCCCGGCCGCGACGAGGACCTTTCGGTCGGGTTCTTGCTCGGCGAGGGAGTCATCGCGTCGGCGCGCGACATCGCTGCGATCGAGATCGTGGCTGGCAGCCCCGAGACGCAACAACCCGACGAGGCCCGCGTGACTCTCACGCGACCGCCGGATGCGACCGTGCGCGGCAGGCTGGCGCGCACGCATGAGATCCGCAGTTCGTGCGGGATCTGTGGCATCGCCGATCCATCGACTCTCCTTGACGATCTTGTGCCGCTGCTGCCCGGCGTGCCGCGCATCGATGCAGACTTGGTGCCCCGACTCGTCGCAGCGCTGCGGCAACGGCAGCCGCTGTTTGACGCGACGGGTGGCAGCCACGGGGCACTGGTCGCAACCGCGGCAGGAGACATCCTCGGCGTCGCCGAAGACGTGGGCCGCCACAACGCCCTCGACAAGGCCATCGGGCAGGCCGCGCGCTCTGGCGCCAACCTCGCGCACGCGATCGCCGTGGTCTCAGGCCGCATGGGCTACGACCTTGCGATCAAGTGCTTGCGCACGCGCATCGCGATCCTCGTCTCGGTCTCCGCGCCGAGTTCGCTGGCGTTTGAGCTCTGCTCCGCAGCGGGCGCGACATTGCTGGGCTTCGCGCGCGGCGAAGCATTCCGCGCCTACACCGATTCGGGTCGCCTCTCGTCGTGAACGTCACCCCAGAAACGACGCAGGCCTGACCGGAAGTCCGATCAGGCCTGCGTCGCGTCAACTGCCCCGCTTGGAGCAGCGACTCACCGCGATCAGAACGCGTTCATCGTGCTCGCGATGCCGTTGCTCGTGATCATGCCGAACGCGTTGGCGCTGGCATCGAACGAGACCGCCTGCGAGTAGAACTTCTGGCCCGCGAAGAACGGATCGGCGGGGATCGTGAACGTCGCCGCAGCCGTGGGGTTGGTCAGCAGGTCGACCGCGAGGATCTCCGGCAGCGAGACGAAGGCGAAGCAGCCCGGGGCGCCGACTGAGCCGAGGTCGATGCCCGGGTTCGTCTGACCAGCGCTGCAGACGTAGACCGAGATCGGCGACGTCGCGGGGATGTTGCTCGCGTTGAACGTCACCGCGTTGCCGATGATCGGGTTGGTCGTCGTGGCAAGCGCCAGAGCGACCTGCTCCGTCGCCTTCGTGCTGAAGCCCGACGCCAGCTGCGCGCTGATGTCGATGCTGCCTGCATTGACGGCCGAGAAGCCGGTGCCCGGCGTCCAGCCGACGATGCACACGTTGCCGCAGGAGATCGCGCCGTAGCGGTACTCAACGACACCCGAGGTGAGGTCGAGTTCGCACTGCACGTTCATCGTGCCGCCGACGCCGCCGAAAATCGGGATGCCGGAGTAGGTCACGTACGCCTTGTTGGCGACCGCGTCGACTTCGGCGAACACGTTGGCAACGTTGGTCGTGCCGTCTGGCACGCCGTCACACCACATCGGCATCAGGCGAGCCGGGTTGCTGAACATCTCGGCGGCCGTCGGGCTGAAGTCGGCGAGCGTGTTCGGCGACTGCATCCAAATGTAGCCGTTGCTGCAGATCGTCAGCGTCGA
>JBEELK010000098.1:0-4208 GCA_041168165.1 Planctomycetota bacterium
ACCTCTTCTGGGTGCATCTTGAGCTTCACGCAGGACAGCGTGTGGATCAGCGTCATCGACTGCGTGTGGCACGAGCCCGGATTGAAGTCCGTCGCAATGGCGACGATGCAGCCCGCTTCGATCATGCGCCGCGCCGGCGCGTAGATGTCTTTGCCGAGGAAGAAGCCGGTCCCAGGCAGCAGCACCGCGACCGTGTCGCTGCCCGCCATCGCTTGGATGCCTTGCTCCGAGATCTTGCCGAGGTGATCGGCCGAGTCGGCGCGCAGCTCGACCGCGAGCTCAGCGCCGCCCATCGGCTGCAGTTCGTCGGCATGCATGCGAAGGCGCAGGCCTTCTGCGCGCGCCGCGGACAAGATGCGCAGCGACTGCACGCGATCAAACACGCCCGGCTCGGCAAACACGTCGCACGACTCGGCGAGCTTGCTGAGCTTGGGAATCATCTCGTTGCACAACAGCTGCACATACGCCTCGCGGTTCTCGCGATACTCCGGCGGAAACTCGTGCGCGCCCAAGAACGTCCTGCTCACGCGCAGCGGCACGTCCACCATCGCATCGCGCAGCGCGAGCAAGCTCTTCTCTTCGTCGGCGAGCGACAGCCCGTAGCCAGTCTTGGCCTCGACCGTCGTCGTGCCGTTCTGCAAAAAGCCCCACAGCCGCTCGCGTGTTGCCTCGGTGAGCTCTTGCTGCGATGCGGCGCGGACCGCGCGCATAGAACTCAGGATGCCGCCGCCCTTCTGCGCGATCGCCATGTAGTCCGCGCCTTGGCAGCGCATGTGGAACTCGCGCTCGCGCGTCGCCGCAAACACCGGGTGCGTGTGGCAATCGACGAAGCCCGGCATCACGACGAAGCCCGACAGGTCGAGCTCTTCCTTGGCCGCGTAGTCGCGCGCGAGCGCATCGGTCGTCCCCGTCGCCACAATGCGGCCGTCCTTGACCGCAATCGCTCCGTCCTCGACCACGCCAAGCGCGCGCATCGCTGCGCCGCGGCGCGGGCCCGTTGCCGGACCGTCGGCGAGGGTCACCAGTTGCTTGCAGTGAACGAACAGTCGATCGACGGGCGTGGCCATGGCTGCGCCAGCGGACGCAAAAGCCCCACCCGCTGCAAGCGCGGCCGCGCGGAGATCACGCCGCGGCAACGGGCTCGCGGCATGGCGCGGCGCCCAGCCACGCGGCAATGCGGTCGTGGATCCGACGCCGCGCGCGGAACACCACCATCTTGATCGCCTCGGCGCGCTTTCTCGTGCGCAGCGCGACTTCGGCGTAGCGCAGGCCATCGACTTCTACGAGCCGCAGCACTTCGCGCTCGTGCGGCGACAGCATCTCGAACGCGGCCGCATAGAGCTGGAGCACGACGGCAAACGCGTTGGCCGTGCGCTCGCCTTCTTCGTGGTCTTCCGCCTCTTGGTCGGGCGACACCGCCGACGCGCTCGCGTGCTGCTCCAACACCTCGGACGGCGTCAGCGACATCGGCACGCCGACCTTGCGCTGGCGCAGCTGACGGCGAATCGCGTTGTCGACGATCGTCGTCGACCATGCCGCAAACGCGCCGGCGCGCGACGCATCGAACTTCGCCGGGTAGCGATAGACGTTGATGATGGCGTCCTGCAGCACCTCGGCGGCATCGAACGACGAGCCCAGCGTGCGCAGCTTCTGCCGGACCCGCGCGAGCAATTGCGGCCGCGCCAACTCGATCAGGGCCTCGAACGCGCGGTCGTCGCCGCCCGTGCGAAACTCGTCCATCAGCAACGTCGCGAGCGCGGCGCTGCGCATCTGGGGATCCTCGCCGCCGGGCAACTCGCCCACTGTGCGGCCTCGCTCAACTAAGAGCCTCTCGGCCCGTTCCAGAGGCCCATCTTGGGCCTCTTGGACACACGCCGCGATCAGGGTTGGGGTCATGATCGCGCCTAGAAGCGAAGCGCGGGCCACGCGCCCAAACCGCCGTGCGAAGGACCGCGTCGCCGCTCTGCAAGCCGCGCAAACGCACAAGGTTGCGGCCGCGGAAAGAAATCGCCGCTGGCATCGGAAGTGGCCGGTGGCGGGTGGCGCGAGCCCGCCCAACTCCGCACTTGAGCGCAAGCGTGTGCGTTGCCGAACAATGGCGGACGAGACCGTGACGAACTCAGTCCACAGCGCCGCCGACCCGCTTTCGGGTCTGCCTTCGATCCTCGCGCTGCGCGACCTTCATCGTCGTCGGACCGTGTCGCAACCGACCGCGAGCGACGATGCGCATCGGCGCACGATGCTGCGCCTCGATCCGCCGCTCGCGATGCGCGCGCTGCGCATGGCGGCTGCGCCGGTGTTTGGCTCGCACCAGGACGCGTGGACCCTCGCGCGCATCGCCGACGCGCTCGGGCCGTCGCTGCTCGAGCGGGCCTGCGACACGCCGCTCGTCGACGTGGTCGGCACGGCGCCTTTGCGCCAACTGTGGCTGCACGCGCTCGCGACCGCGCACGCCGCCGAGCGACTCGCGGCGGCGTCGGGCGTCATGCCGCCGGACGAGGCCTACCTGCTCGGGCTGCTCCACGACGCGCCGACGTGGACGCACTGGATCGCCTTGCGCCAGAACGGCGCGCCGCTCGCCACCAAGCCACAGAAGCGCCCCGTTGCCACGCTGCCGCCCGCGATTGCGACCGTGCTCGAACGCGCAGCCGATTTGTATCGCCGCGGCGCTGCCGCCACGGACGCCGGTCCAGCGGGCCTGCTCGCAGCGGCCGAACTGCTCGCCGAAGCCGCGGGCTTCTTGCACCCGGGCCAGGACGCGGCCGCGCTCGTTGACTCGGCGCCGCTGCTCCTCGACGCGGCCGCGGCGGAGGCCGTTCGGCAGGCGGTCGAGAACGACCTCCGCGACATCGGGCTCGACCTCGACGTCGACGAACCAGAACTGCCGCTCGGCACGCCAGCGAAGCCAGAGCAAGCTGCGCACGCGCGCCCCAGCATCGAAGCCGCGCACCTGGTGCTGTCGGTGCTCGGCGACGAAGACCCCGCCTGCCGCGGGCGCTCGGTCGTGACCGCCGCGATGGCCGCTGCGACGCGCAGCCTCGGGTTTGACCGAGCTTGCTACGGCACGCTGACAAACAACCGCGCCACGTTTGTGTTCCGCGGCAAACACGATGGCACGGAGCGGCCGTTCGCGCTGTCTTGCATAGCACCCAATGCGAGCGAACTGCAGGCCCTCAATCAGGCGCTGCAACAGAACCGCCCCATCCGCGTCGGGCTCGATGCGGTGGCGCAACCTGGGCTGCTGCACGCGCTCGGCGCGCTCGAGTTGATTGCTGTGCCCGTCAATCGCCGCACGGCGACCCCGACGTTCTTGCTGCTCGACCGCACGCTGTCGGCGCGGCCGCTGCAATTGCTGCGCGAGTCCGAGTTGATTGCGACGCTCGCCGTGTCGACCGCAATGCGCATGCAGAACCTGCTGCTGCAGCGCCGCTGCAAGCGCGCGCAGAAGTTTGCGCTGACGGATCCACTGACGCGGCTCTTCAACCGCCGCATGGGCATCACGAGCCTCGACCAAGCGATCGCGCGTTCGCAGCGCAGCGGGGTGGACCTCACGGTCCTGATGATCGACCTCGACCAGTTCAAGAAGCTCAACGACACCTACGGCCACGTCCAAGGCGACCAAGCCCTGCGCGCGACCGCCGACGTGCTGCGCAAGACGCTGCGCCGGTCCGACACGATCTGCCGCTACGGCGGCGAAGAGTTCATGGTCGTGCTCCCGGAGACGTCGGCGGAGGAGTCTGCGGTGCTGGCGGCCAGGTTGTTTACTGCTGTCGAGGCCCGCGGCCACGACGAGAGGCTGCCGATCACCGTGTCGATTGGCCAGGCCTCGGTGCGGCAAGACGACTCTGCGGAGTCGCTGCTCAACCGCGCGGACCAGGCGCTGTATGCGTCGAAGGCCGGGGGACGGAACCGGTTCTCGATCGCGGATGAGGAGTAAGGGGGCGGGCGGGGGAGCCCGACTCGAGCGCCATCGCGTCGGCCCCGGCCACTAGGAACCGCCCAGGGACAAGCTCGAAGTCCTGGTCGGCCACACGAGCGTCATTTCCTTTGGCGCAGTCGGAACGAGCATCCGCGACACGGCGACTACGGAAGGCTACCGAACCTACTAGAAGTGGTTTCATAACAAGCCGGCTGGCGAGGCCGAGCCACGAAGGCCGAGGGCAAGGAGCGAGTTCGCAGCGGAATCTCTAGATTCCGCGGAGAACTCG
>JBEELK010000099.1:0-18768 GCA_041168165.1 Planctomycetota bacterium
AGCGGCACTCGGCAGCGCTGCCTTTGCAAGCCACGCAGTGCCGCTCGCGGAGAGCGCGAGCGATTCGAGTCCGCCGCCTGAGGAGGCGATCGGCAACCTCGCAGCCGTTGCCGAGCAAGACCAGGAGATCCGACAAGAGCAACGCAAGGTCGCGGAGCCCCCTCCCGCGCCCGAGGTCGCAGCCAGCACCGTTGAGCAAACGGCCATCGACGACGCGATCCGCGCGCTCCACGACGACGGCATCCCACGCAACGCGATGGACGCGGTGAGTGTGCTCTGCGACTTCGGCGACAAGGCCGTGCCCGCGCTGCAGCGCGCGCTCGATTCCTCCGACGAGCAACAACGCCATCTCGCTGCCTTCGTGCTGCGATGGCTCAACTCCAAGCCGTCGCGCCGACTCTGCGAACTCAGCATCGAGGCGCTCGGCGACCCCGAGATCGAGGGCTACTACCGCAGCTTGATCCACCGACCCGCATTGAGCGCGACCCGGTGGTTCGATGCGCAGGCGCAATCGAAGCAGGTGGTCGCTCACCTGCTCGCAGCGGCTCGGTCACAGAACGCACTGCGAAGGTTCATCGCGGCAACTCTGCTCGCACGAGCTGGAGTGCAACAGGATCTCTCGAACACTTGCATGGTCTTGCTGGCCCAGTTGCCCGACAACTCGCGGGACGCCGACGCGCTGCTCGCGGCACACGCGCTCTACAGAATGGGGCCCGCAGCGCTGCCACAGATCAAGCTCGCCTATCGCGGCGCGGACGATCAGGCGCGCAGTCTGCTGCAACTGGTCGAGGAGAGCCTCGCCGACGACGCAGCAGGAATCACACGAACCGAAGCGGAGTTGCTCGAGCGCTACCACCGCCTCAGATTGCGCAAAGTGACCAACGTGCGAATCGACCCGGCGCGTGGGCACCCGTTCCTCAACGATACGCCCCTTCCGCGGCTCTGACGTCGCCGCGACCCCACGCGCGAAGTTCCGCTCCTGCGCCCACAGCCCGCGCCCCCATCGTGCCGATAGCAGCGGGCACGCCGTGTTCCGCCCCGACCCGATCACCTTCCATGTGCCCGCCAGCGCCGCCAACCTCGGCCCTGGCTACGGCATGCTCGGCGTGGCGCTGGACCTGCCGCTGCATGTCACGATCGAATCGCGCACTGATGGCGTGGTGCTGATCGAACGGCGCGACGCGCCGCTGATGACCGCAGAAGACCGCCGTCACGATCCGGTGCTGCGCGGCCTGCGCGTCGGCGCCGAGAAGTTTGGCGTGTCGCTGCAGAAGGGCATCGCGCTCGTCATCGACGGCACGATTCCGCGCGGCACCGGACTCGGCACGATCTCGGCCGGGTTCGCTGCGGGCCTCGGCGCCGCGGCGCGACTCGCCAAGCAGGCGTGGACGCCTGGCGATGTGCTCGACCAATTGGTTCCGCTCGGCGGCGATCCTGCGCACGGCGCTGCGAGCTTGCTCGGCGGTTGCGTCGCAGCCGTTCCGCTCGGCCACGAGAAGGGCACGGTGCATCGCCATCGACTCTTGCCGATGCCTATTCATGGCAACTGGCAGTTCGTCGTGTTGATGCCCGATGTCGCAATCGGCACTGCGGACACGAAGCGCGTGTTGCCGCCGACGATCCCGCATGGAGTCGCAAGCCGCACGGCGGGCCGCGTCGTTGGCATCCTGCACGCGCTCGCGCACGGCGACGAAGAACTGCTCGGCGCGTGCATGCGCGACGAAACGCATGTGCCCTACCGCCGCACGCTCTACTCGGGACTCGAGGACACGCTGCGCGCCGCAGTCGAAGCCGGCGCATGCGGCGCCACGATCTGCGGCCACGGGCCGAGCCTGCTCGCGATGACGACCGACGAAGGCAAGACGAACGCGATCGCGCGCGCGATGGTCGAATCCCAGAAGAAGGTCGGCCGCCGCGCTTCGTCGCTCGTGCTGCAAGTTGCGCATTACGGCGCACTGCCGCTGCTGCAGGAAGCGCGCAGGTAAGCGCCGCGGCGTCAAGCCGCCATTGCCTCGCCCCACCGATCCGCTAGCGTCCGCGCGGTGAACGTCATCGTCGCCGAGAAGCCGTCCGTCGCCCGCGATCTCGCGCGCGTGCTCGGCGCGAGCCAGCGCAACAACGGCGCTATCTCGGGCAACGGCTGGACGATCACGTGGGCGATCGGGCACCTCGCGACGCTGAAGAAGCCCGACGCGTATGACCCCGCGCTCAAGCGTTGGTCGCTCGACCGACTGCCGTTCGTGCCCGAGCGCTTCGAGTTGGAGCCCGTGCCGCAGAACGGCGCCAAGGAGCAACTTGCGATCGTTGCCGACCTTTGCCGACGCGCGGACAAGCTGTGGTGCGCGACGGACGCAGGGCGCGAAGGCGAGTTGATCTTTCGCTACATCCTCGAGTTCGCCGGCTGTGGCGATCGCGAGTTCTCACGGCTGTGGCTCAGTTCGCTGACCGACGAAGCGATTCGCCAAGGCTTCAAGGCAGCGAAGCCCGGCGCCCAATACGAGAACCTGCACGCCGCCGCGCGCAGCCGCAGCGAAGCGGATTGGATCGTCGGCCTCAACGCGACGCGCGCCTACACGGTGCGGTATGGCGGCGGCAGCGTGCTCTGGAGCCTCGGCCGCGTGCAGACGCCCGTGCTCGCGATGATCGCGCAACGCGATGACGAGATCCGAGTGTTCGACGCGCGGCCGTTCTGGGAACTGCGCACGACGTATCGCAAGGCCGTGTTCCGCCACGCCGGCGAGCGATCGCACGACGAAGCCGCGGGCAAGGCGCTGCTCGCGAAGGTCGAAGGGCAACCGCTACAGATCGTCTCGATCGAGAAGCGCACCGAGCGCATTCCGCCGCCGCTGCTCTACGACCTCACGCAGTTGCAGCGCGACATGAACCTGCGCTACGGCTTCTCTGCGAGCCGCACGTTGGAGATCGCGCAGCAGCTCTACGAGAAGAAGCTGCTGACCTATCCGCGAACGGACAGCCGCCATCTGAGCCTCGACATGGTCGACGATGTGCGCAAGACGCTCGGCGAACTGCGCGCGTGGAACGCGGATGCGATGCGACTGCTCGCGACATGGATCCAAGGCGCAGCCGATGGCGAGCGCGGCCCCAAGGCAAAGCCCGCGCGCGTGTTCGACAACGGCAAGGTCAGCGACCACCATGCGATCATCCCGACAGGTCGCATCGAACGACTCGACCCCGATAGCCAGAAGGTGTTCGACGCCGTCGCGTCGCGGCTCGTGCAAGCGTTCTTGAACGACAAGGTGCAAGAACTCACGAGCGTGCGCGCGGTGTCCAACGAAGTGCCGTTCCGCGCGCGCGGCACAGTCATCGTCGAGCCTGGATGGAGCGCGCTGGAGCAGCCCGCCAACGCGGACCAGGCAGCCGATGGCGATGGCGAGCCCAAGAAGAAGAAGAAGGGCAAGAAGCAGAAGGGCGACGACGACGACGAGAACCAGACGCTGCCTGCGTTCACGCAAGGCGAGAATGGACCGCACGCGCCCTACCTGCACGAAGGCAAGACGAAGCCGCCGCCTGCGTTCACCGAGAACACGCTGCTCGGCGCGATGGAGACCGCGGGCAAGCTCATCGACGACGAGTCGCTGCGCCAAGCGATGAAAGGCCGCGGCCTCGGCACGCCCGCGACGCGCGCGTCGATCCTCGAGACGCTGATCTCGCGCAGCTACGTGCGTCGCGACAAGAAGGCGCTGCGGGTCACGGATCTCGGTCGCTACCTGATTGCGATCATCCAAGACCCGCAGTTGAAGTCGGCGGAGCTGACTGGCGACTGGGAGTTCCGTCTCGGCGAAGTCGAGCGCGGGGCGCGCACGCGCGACGACTTCATGGCGGGCATCCGCGACGCTGCGCACGACCTCATCGAAAAGAACCTCGCGCCACGAGCATTGCCCGAAGGCCTCGGCGCATGCCCGCGCTGCCAAGCCGCGGTGATCGAAGGCCGCGCCGCGTATGGCTGCTCGCGTTGGAACGACGGCTGCGCGCTGCGCATTCCGAAGGACTTCCAAGGCTTCGCGATCCGTCCGCAGCATGTTCGCGAACTCGTCACGCGCGGCATCGTGCTCGCGCCCGTGACGATCGGCGACCAAGGTCAGCGCATTCTGTGCGCGACGAAGAATGGCGAGGTGTTCGCGATCGAACCGCCGAGCGCGTCGGCGCAAGGACGCGGCGAACGAAGCCAAGGTCGCGGCAGCGCACGGCCTGGGAGCGCGCCACGTCGCGCGCCTTCGTCTCAGCCCGATGGCGAGGCGAAGCCCAAGCGACGCGCTGCGCCAAAGAAGAAGCCGCGAGAACGCGGCAACGAGGGCAACGCGTGAGCACGCGCGCGTCGCCGATGTTGCGCATCCTGTGCGCGGCGCTCGTGCTGCTCGCCATAGCGCTGTTCGCGCTGCCGCTCGTCGGATTGCTCGCAGCCGCGCCTTGGTCGGAGTTCTGGGCGCTCGTCACGTCCGACGCAGCAGTCGACGCGCTGTCGTTGTCGCTGATCAGCTCGCTCTCGGCGGCGGCGCTCGCGTTCGTGCTCGGCCTGCCGCTTGCCGCATGGCTCGCGCGCGGCTCCTCGCCGCTGCGCACCGCGGTGCGCGTCGTCGTCACGCTGCCGATCGTGTTGCCGCCGATCGTCGCTGGCATCGCGCTGCTGCTCGCATTCGGGCGCAATGGCATCTTCGGCGCGTGGCTCGACCGTGCATTCGGCGTGTCGCTGCCGTTCACGACCATGGCCACGGTCGTCGCCGCCGCCTACATGGGCATGCCCTTCTTCGTGCTGTCGGCCGAAGCGGGACTGCGATCGCTCGACGCGCGCTTCCTTGATGCTGCGAAGACACTGTCCGCCAACGCACAGCAGCGCTTCTTCTGGGTCACGCTGCCGATGATCAAGCCCGCGTTGCGCACGGGCCTCTTGCTCGCATGGGCGCGCGCACTCGGCGAGTTCTGCGCGACGCAGATGTTTGCCGGCAACATGCAAGGCACGACGCGCACGTTGCCGCTGCAGTGTGCGATCGCGATGGAGTCCGCGCCTGAACTCGCGATCGGCCTCTCGCTCGTGCTCGCGCTCGTGTCCGTCTGCGTGCTCGTGCTGCTGCGCAACAGCCTCCTCCCCCGCCGATGAGCCTCACTGCCGACATCCAGTTGCTGCGCGGCGCGCTGCAGATCGCAGCGAAGCTCGAAGTGCCACGCGGCCATACGCTCGCGTTGATCGGGCCGAACGGCGCTGGCAAGTCGACGTTGCTGCACGCGATCGCGGGCCTGCTGCGCATCCAAGCCGGACGCATCGCATTCGATGGCACGACTTGGGATGCCGGCGATGCGCGCACGTTCGTCGAGCCCGAGTTGCGCGGCATCGGCTTCGTGTTCCAGGACCACCGCCTGTTCCCGCATCTCGATGCGCGCGACAACGTGGCGTTCTCGCTGCGCGCGCGCGGGGTGCCAATTGCGTCTGCGCGCGCCACCGCCGAAGCGTGGCTGCAGCGCGTCGGATTGCGCGGCCACGAACGAGCGCTGCCAAGCCAACTCTCAGGCGGCCAATCGCAGCGCGTGGCGCTTGCGCGCGCGCTCGCAAGCAAGCCGCGCATGCTGCTGCTCGACGAACCGCTCGCCGCGGTCGACGCGTCGCTGCGCACCGCGCTGCGCTCCGACTTGCGCGCGCACCTCGACGCATTCGAAGGCCCGCGCATCGTCGTCACGCATGATCCCATCGATGCGTTCGCGCTCGCGGATCGCGTCGCGGTGATCGAGGACGGTCGCAACGTGCAAGAAGGGCCGCCAGCCGCGATCTCTGCCGCGCCGCGTTCGCGCTACGCGGCGGACTTCGTCGGGCTCAACTTGCTGCGCGGCCAGTGCAGCGCAGGAGTCGTGGCGCTCGACGGCGGCGGCGAACTGAAGGTCGCGTGGACGGGCAATGGCCGCGTGTTCTTGACCGTGCACCCGCGCGCGATCGCGTTGTTCTTGGAACGGCCATCCGGCTCGCCGCGCAACGTGTGGCAAGCGAACGTCGCATCGATCGAACCCGCGCTCGACGGACTGCGCGTGCGCTTCGGCGGCGCGATCCCGCTCGTCGCCGAGATCACGGAAGGCGCGCGCCAAGAACTCTCGCTGCGCCCCGGCGCGCCGGTGTGGATCGCGCTGAAGGCGACGGAGATCGCCGTCAGCCCGGCGTAGCGACGCGAACGCCGCGCGTCAGTTGCGATCCGTGCGCAAGCCCGCGCGCAGCGTGCCGTGCTGGCCGCGAACCACCGTCTCGAAGCCGCCGTAGGACGGATTGGGAATCAGGATCCATCGCGTGCCCCACCACGCCGAGTGCTCGGTGACGATCGCAGCGCGACGCGCCTCGACTTCCTTGCACTGCAGCGCGTAGCGCGCGGCATCGTCGTCCTTCTGCAGATCGGTATCCGCCGCGAAGTCGCCGAGGTTGTCGCCAACCAACTGCACGATGCGGAAGCGCTCCGCGACGATCGTGCGCCGCGACGCCTTGTCGGAGCCCGAGCCACGCTCACCCTTCGTCAGCACGACGTCGAAGCCATCGCGTTCGTCGATCGGAAACCCGAGCGAGCGCAAGTTGGCGCGCGTGTCGGACTCCTCCGAGCTCGGCTTCTGCGCGTCGCCAGAATCGCAGCGACGGTTGGTGAGGTAGACGACGCGCACGCCGAGCGACACCGCTGCCTTTGCGAACGCAAGCGCGCCCGGAATCGCCGTCGCGCGGCGCTCCTTGACCCAATCGGCCCAGGCCACTGCGTCGAAGCCTGCGCCCTGTTCGATCTGCCTCGCCGCGAACGCGCTGTTGTCGAGCATCGTCTCATCGACGTCGACGACGACCGCTGGCGACTTGCTCGCGAGCGCCGCGTCGCCGCGTTGTTCGATGCATGCGCTCCACGTTGTGTCCGCAATCGCGCGAGGCAACGCCGCGGACGCGGAAGCAAACGCTTGTTCGCAAGCGGCGCGATACTCGGCGCTGCGCTGCATCCAGACCACGGCCAGCGTCTGGTCGTGTTGAGGCTGCTTCGGGCTTGCGCACGAGCCGAGCGCGAGCAGCGCGAACGACGCGATCAGCGCGACAGGAGAGAAACGACGGATCGACGGATGCACGGCGACGGCCATGAGGCAAGAGAGTGGATACGGCATCACAATCGACAACGCCGCAAGAAGGGTCGCAGACTCTACGGCAGCTTCGCCGCAGATCGGCAACGCTGTCGCAACCGAACGCAGGTTCAGCCGCGATTCGGCGAAAGCTCATCGGTTGCCGGGAACCACCCGCGCGTGCGATTGGCGAACGCGACGAGCGTGAGCATCACGGGCACTTCGATCAGGACGCCCACTACCGTCGCGAGCGCAGCGCCTGACGACAGGCCGAACAATCCGATCGCAACCGCGACAGCGAGTTCGAAGAAGTTGGACGTCCCGATCAGCGCCGCCGGCGCCGCGATGGGATACGGCAGCTTGAGCCAACGCGCCGCGGCATACGTGATCGCGAAGATCCCATAGCTCTGCAACACGAGCGGAACAGCGATCATCAACACAACAAGCGGTTGCTCCAGAAGCGTGGTCGCCTGAAACGCGAATAGCAGCACAACCGTCAGCAACAACCCCGCGATCGACCAGGGCTTCAACTGCGCCGACAGCTTGGCGACAGCAGCCTCGCCGCCGCGACGCAGCTTCCACGAGCGCACTGCCACGCCTGCGACCAGGGGCACGACGACGAACAACGCGACGGACACCAGCAGCGTCGACCACGGGACCTCGACGTTGCTGACGCCGAGCAGGAAGGCCGCGATAGGCGCAAACGCGAACACCATGACGAGATCGTTAACGGTGACCTGCACGAGCGTGTACGCGGCGTCTCCCTTGGTCAGCTGGCTCCACACGAACACCATCGCGGTGCACGGCGCCACGCCTAGCAGGATCATGCCTGCCATGTATTGCTGCGCATCCTCGTGCGTGACGAGCCCAGCAAACACCACGCGGAAGAACAGCGCCCCGAGCGCAGCCATCGTGAATGGCTTGATGAGCCAGTTCACGACGAGCGTCAACACAAGCCCCTTGGGCCGCGTCCCGACCTTGGCGATGCAGCTCGGCTCGATCGCGAGCATCATCGGAAAGATCATCACCCAGATCAGCGCCGCGACCGCGAGGTTGATCCGCGCGACTTCCCACTGCGCAACCGTCTCCGCAATCGCGGGAGCGAGTTTGCCCATCGCGACGCCGACAGCGATCGCGAGCGCGACCCAGAGCGACAAGTAGCGTTCAAACAGACCCATGGGCCCATCGTGCCAGACACAGACGACCGCGCGCCACCGCAGCGATGCGTAGCGAGCGTGACGTCAACGCAGCAACACGAGTTGCGGCACGCCGTCCACGTCGCACCACACGATCGCGTCCTGCCCCCACTTCGCGCCGAGGTCGCACGCATCGTCGAACGCGAGCCCGAAGCAGAGGCAACTCTTCTCCTCTGGCCAGCCGTTGTCGGGGTGCCCGCCTGCGCCTTCGTAGAACGCGCAGCCGTGCTTCTTGAGGTCCAGCAGCAGCAACTCGTGCCGCGCGAGGTTGTCCGCGTCGGCGATCGCTGCGCCGCACGGGTTGTAGGCCGTCACGAACGCGCAGGACGAAGCGCGATGCTGCAGCACCGCTGCGATCACGCGCTCGTTGGCGACGCCGATGCGCAACGTGATCGGCTCGGGCGTGCGCACGGAGTAATGCGTCTCCATGTAGGCAGCGACCTTGTCCGCGGCGATCGCGGACTTGGTCGCACGCGCGCCATCGCGCGAAGGACGCAACGCGAGCACGACGTGCGGCGCGAGTTGGAGAGTCGAGTAGCTCACGTTGGGAACCATGCGAGGAGACGGAGTCGAAGGTAGCGGCTCTGCCGCGTTGCCATCACGCCTTCTCCTCGCTCTTCGCCTGATCTGGCTTGCGCTTGCGACCGCGATAGAGCTCGCCATTGATGTAGAGATCGCAGCCCGGCGAACACACTTGCGCGCCAATCCTCGCGAGTTCGTCGTCGCTCAACGACGACGACTGCAGTTCGGGATTGGTGGACTCCGTGTTGAACGTGTCGGCGTGAGCGACCGCATCCTGCCACGTCAGGTAGGGCCCGGACTTAGCCCAATCGGTCGACGTGCACACATGCACGGTCCCCACCGCGCGCAACCACGAGGATCCCGTGCTGCAAAGCGGCGTCTCGCCACCCCACGAGAACTGCAGGACTTCCTCAGCGCATTCGTCAAACGCTGCCTCGATGCACTCCTCGAGATCCGCGCGCCCGCTCTTGGAACGCGCCCGCAACTGCGAGAGCAGCTCATCGCCAAACCAACGGTCCTCGAGCAACAAGGGCAACACCGTCAGCCAATCCGAAACATCAGCCACGGCTCACCTCCGTCGCGCACGCGACAACGCGCTCGGTCAAACAAGAGGTCGCTGCCGGCGCCGACGCCACCGTGAACAGGAGAGACAGAACAGAACGCACGAGTTTCATCAGGAGTCACCTCACCGCGTGCAGCGGTGTCATGAACACCCGGCGCGGCGCAGTGCGCCGCAGGAGCTTTCGTTCGCCGGGCCGCTCGCCCGCGCGCATCGACTCGGCCCACTGGGCTTCGTCAACCACCTTGCCGCTCCTCGGCAGGTTGGCCGCCCTTCGCGTATGCGAGGGGCTGTCCAGATGCTGAGTTCCCTTCTCGGTTATGACACGAGGGCGGTCAAGCGCAGCGGGCACTGCCACGTGAGCTCTGTGTGTCATGACTGCGATCGCCAGATCCACTTCCTCGCATCTCGCCCCATTGCATCGCGTGCGACTTGGGCCGATGCATCAGGCCATGAAGTCCGCCTCATCGCCGTCGTCTGACTCCGTCCGCGACTCCGTGCGCGAGCACTACGCCGCGATCCAATCCGCATCCGAAGGAGCCGCATGCGCGCCCGGTTGTTGCGGCGCCAACCCCGACGCATCGCTCGAACTCGGCTACGCGCAGGCGGACCTCGCGGCGCTGCCCGAAGGCGCCAACCTCGGCCTCGGCTGCGGCAATCCACAAGCGCTCGCGGCGTTGAAGCCCGGCGAACGCGTGCTCGACCTCGGCAGCGGCGGCGGCATCGACTGCTTCCTCGCGGCCAAGCGAGTTGGCCCCACCGGTCGCGTGATCGGCGTCGATATGACGCCCGAGATGCTGCAACGCGCGCGCGCCGCAAAGCTCCGTATGCGCGCGGACAACGTCGAGTTCCGGCTCGGCGAGATCGAGCACTTGCCCATCGCCGACGGCACGATCGACGTGATCCTGTCCAACTGCGTCATCAACCTGTCGCCTGACAAGCAGCAAGTGTGTCGCGAAGCGTTCCGCGTGCTCGCGCCGGGCGGCCGCCTTGCGATCCGCGATGTCGTCGCCACCGCGCCGATGCCCGAAGCGCTCGCCAACGATCCGCGCATGGTCGCCGGTTGTGTTGGAGCCGCTGCGCCCGTCGCAGAGCTCAAAGCAGCACTTCTCGAAGCGGGCTTCCGCTCCGTCGACATCGACGTCGACGAAGCGAGCCGCGCCGTGATCGCAACGTGGTTCCCTGGCTCTGGCGCCGAGCGCTACGTCGCGTCGGCGAGCATCACCGCGAAGAAGGCCGGCGCATGCGGTTGCGGGCCGAGCGGCTGCGGTTGATCGCGCGCTACTTCTGACGCGGCTCCTTCGCGAAGAACTGCTTCGCCGCGATCACCGCTTCCTTGCATGCGGCGACCGGATCCTCCGCGTGGAAGACGATGTTCGTGGAGCTGCATCCGGGCGCCTCATCCACAACGCCGCTCTGTGATGAGAAGCCTCTCTCCGTCAGCAACTCTTCAAAGAAGTCTGCGAAGAGTTGAGGCGGAACATCGACCTCGCCAACGTCCGGACGACTGTCCTGCAGCGCCTGAGTCCAGATCTTCCGTAGCAGCGCGTTCTGCCACTTCGGCTTCGCCTGGGGCTTGCGCTGCATCTCGCGCAAGAACGCCTCTTCCATCGCGCTCCGCACATCGTGCCAGGTGCTTGCGATCTCGCCGTAGCACTCACCAAACGTCACATCCACCGCTCCCGCTGCATGCGCGCAGGAGTCGTCGGACTGACAGAACGGACAGAGAATGGGCTCGCCAGTGTCTTCGTCGTACATGCCTTCCTTCTTCCTTCGCGACTCGGGATCGAGTCGCTGGGTGCGGAGCGTAGCCAAGCGACGGGCGGGATCGAGTGCGGCGAGGGAAGCCGGCACCATCCTCGTGCGGCAATAGGGAGCACGCGATGCCCCGCACCGCGAGGCACCGCGCCAGCCCACCAACTCACTGCAACTGGCAGACGCTGAGCACGCCGTTGCTGACGACCAAGCCACCGGCCTCGCCGTTCGCCAACGGGAATGCGGGGTCGAACAGAGCCACTGCCTGCGCGGCGATCGAGAGGCCAGGCGAGAGTGTGGGGACCGAGAACGTGATCGGCCGAGCGACGCTGCTCGCGAACGTCAGGGTGACTCCGAGATCCAAGTCCAGCGTGCCGAGGTAAGCCCTGCAGCCAGGTTGCTGGGTCAAGATGCCTGAGAGGTCAATGCCTCCGAACAACGGCGTCACGCTGAGGAACATCGACGATAGGTAGAGCCCCGAACCCGGCGCGAACTCGGGGATGTTGCTGATCGTGTAGGTGACGTTCGTGCTCGGGTTGATGATGGGCGCAGGCGCAGCGGACAGCGTCATGGGCGCGAGCGTGACGGGAGGTCCCATCAAGAACGGCGTCGCAGTGGCGAAGTTGACCGAGGTCGGAGCGGAGCTTGCGCCGGCGAGCGTGCTGCCGACGACCATCGTCGTCGTGTTGGCACTGACCGCCATATTGAGCCACACCATGGTCACGAGACCGCTGGCCATGTCGATCTGCCACTGGAAGGTCGCCGGGTTGGCCGTGCCGAACTCATAGACACCGTCAAAGGTGACATAGAGCACACCACCCACTTCCTCGGCCTTGATCTTGCCGCTGTTTGCGAGCGTCGGGTTGTAGTCGCGCCAGTTGTACCACGCGAGGCCGGTCGCCGTGGCCGTCGCGGCCAGCGAGGCTGCGAAGGCCGTCCCCTGATTGCCGGTCACTCCCGCGGTCAGCACGCCATTTGAGGACACCGTCCACTGCGACGTCGCGCCGCCCGGGATCGGCACCGGCACCGACGAGGAGATGGTGGTCGTCGTATCATCCGCGTCGGCGACGATGGTCGCCGCGGCAGTCGGCGCGACATAGAGCGTTGACGCGACGGTCGGCAGCCAGAGGGCGGCATAGCCGGAGCCAGTCGGCACGAACTGAAGCGCATTGCCGTCCAGCGCGGCCTTCGCAGCTGGCGTGCCAGCAAACGCTGACATGAAGTTGGTCGGGTCGGTGCTGAAGCTGTAGCACCCGCTGCCATAGTTCTGATGGTAAGCCGCAGACAGGTCGCGGATCTGCAACGCAGTCACGTGCGGAGCCAGCACGTTGGTCGCGAGTGGATGCGTGCCCTGAACGATGAGCCAGAGTTGGTTGGTCGCGTCGTAGGTGAACGTTCCCGTGCAGTGCGTTCCGAACTGCGTGTCTGGGGACGCGGCCGCGGGCGCGTTGTCTGGATCGGCATCGAGCGGACCTGACAGCGGTCCTTGGAGCAACGACGCGAGGTTGTTCACTTGACCGCCAGTCAACGCGGCTGGTCCGAAGGCGGAACTCAGCGTCATCGCGCGGTCGTAGAGCACGTTCGTCGCGCTGCCGGTGCGCTGATCGGTGAACCAGACCTGGATCGAGTAGTTGCGACCTGCGACGAGGGGCGCGAGGTTATCGATGCGGATGCCACCCCAGGCCGAAGGGTTCGCGGCTGCAGCCGTCTGCATCGCGAGCGAGTTGCCGAGCAACTTGTCATACTCCGCGTTGCCGGTCGTCGAGCCGTTCAAGCCACCGACGATGTAGCCAGCCCAACCAGTCGGCGCGATGCCGCCGGAGAATGTGACGCCATTCACCGTCGCCGGAATCGCGGTGACGTTTGGCTGGTGGTAGTTGACGGCGTAGACCGGAGCACCAGTGACGCTTACGTCGGTCGGCGCAACGCTCGGGAGCACGGCCCCCCAGGTAATGGTCTGAGCGCTGGCAACGCCGAGCAACGCGACAGCGGCGATGCAGGAACGGAACGAGGTGCGAATCATGAGTGCTCCAAGTCGGAGATTGAGGGGCGCAGCGTCGAAGGGACAATGCAGACCCGGCCGAGCAGAGAGCCGATCCTAGCGTCCAGGCATCCCACACCCCGCGCACCTTGAGCGCGACCGAGCGCGGAGACTCTCCCGACAGCCGCACCCAAGTTCATCCTCGGCTGCTGGCACACGAGGAAGTGCGCCCTGCGACTTCCCATGGAAACCGGCCTTCCTCCGTGGGATGGCGGGCCGCTGGCTGCGGAACCGTGCACGTGCACGGATGAGAACCGACTTCGCGCGGCTGCTCAGGGCAGCAGGTTCACGCAAGTGCGTGCTCGGTCTCTACTTGAACTGGTGGGCCGTGCAGGATTCGAACCTGCGACTTCGACCTTGTGACGATCGCACTCTACCAACTGAGTTAACGGCCCGTCCGAACGGGGCGGCGAAGACTAGCGAGCGACTTCGCCGCGTCAAGCGCGGACTCCATCGGCGTTCCCGCGCGTCGAACTGCAGCGTGCCGCAGATCTCTGCCATGCGAACGGGGACTTGCCCAGGCGGAGCGAGTCTCGGCCCCCGCGTCGCCGACCGTGTCGAAATGCGACACCGTTGCGATCCGCCCGATCCGCTGCAGACGGCACGAGCCGTTGGTCGATGAACGAAGGCGTTCCCCCTAGGAGAGACCGACGATGCTGCACACCTTTGCCGCCGCCATCCCTGCGCTGCTTCTTGGCTTCCAAGACCCGACGCCAACCACGCAACCGACGCAGGACCCGACTCCGGCGGTCGCAGCACAGACTGCAGTGCCGGAAGCGCAACCCACGAACGACGCGCAGAACGACAAGAACCTCGCGGCCATCGCGTTGCAGCGCGCGGAGAAGACGGGCCCCGTCGACGACTCGCTCGCGGACGTGACCGCGCTCGTGCAGCACGCAGACGAAGCCATCGCTGCGCGCGCCACGTGGCTGCTCGGCGAGTGGAAGTCCAAAGAAGCGATCCCTGCGCTCGCCCAAGTCCTCTCGCAGCACAAGAGCGCGGACCTGCGCCTGCAGGCCGCGGCTTCGCTCGATCGCATCCGCGATGACGACAGCAGCAATGCGCTGCTCGACGCGTGCAACGACGCGGACATCTCGGTGCGCGCGTTGGCGATCCAGAGCCTCGCGCGCCGCAAGGCCGTTGGAACGGAGCGCCAAGCCATCGCATTGCTCGAGCGCCGCGCCAGCGAGAAGACGGACGATGGCAGCAAGGACATCGTGGCCGCATTGCTCGCGCTCTGCGATCTGGGCTGCGCCGACCACATCCTTCCTGCGGCCGCGGCCGTGCGCTTCTCGACGAAGGAGACGAGCGAGGCGCTCGTGTTCTTGTTCCAAGAGCTGTCGCCCAAAATGGAGCCGCAGATCGAAGCGACTGCGCTCGTCGCGACGCTCGATCACAACGACCCGCTGCTGCGTCGCTACGCGATCCAGCGCCTCGGCGAACTGCGCGATCCCGCGACCGCGCGCGCGCTCGAAGGCAAGCTCGCTACCGAAGACCCTGCGCTGCAGCCGCTGCTGCGCGTGTCGCTCGCTCAGGTTCGCCGCGACAAGGTCGAGACCAGCGCTGATCTCGCGCTGCGCGCCAAGAGCAACGCAATCGCCATCGGTCGACTCGTCGAACGGCAGTGGTCGTCGATGGACAACGGCACGCGACTCTCGGCAAGCGCCGGCGCCGCAGTCGTGTCGTTTGGCATTCTGCTGATCCTGATCGCGCGCCGTCGCGCTCGCCGCGTCGAAGCCGCCCGCGAAGCCATCGCGCTCGTGTCGCCGTCCGCGACGCTCGCGAAGTCGCGCCCGGACTTCCCGCTGAAGCCGCGCTTCGAGCAGACTGCTGAGGATCGCACTCCGGTCGGCAGCGGTCGCTGAGCAGGATCCATGCGCGCTGCAGTGGCCAAGAACGCAGTCACAATCGCTCTGCGCGCGCTGCTCGCGACTGCGCTGGCTGCTTCGTGCGCCGATCGAGCATGCGCGCAACAGAACTCGACCATCGCGTCGAGTCATGACCAGATGACGGCGCGCGTCGCATTTGCGGCAGCGTCTAGTTCCGAAGCAACGCGCGCGCTGACTTGGCTGCGCCGCGAGATCTTGGCTACGCGCAGCGACTGGCCCAAAAGCCGCAGCGCGGACGATGCCTTTGCGATCGCGTGGAACGGCAACGACCGACGCGTCCTCGATCCGATCGCGCTGCCAACGGACTGCGCCGCAGTCGGCGAGTTGATACTCGACGGATGCACGATCGCGATCGCATGCAACAACGACGGCAGCGAGACGTGGCGCATTCGACCGCCAAAGCTGCCGACGTCGATCGCGCGATTGCTCGCACAGCTTCGCGTCGACATCGACGGGCCGGCACGTGCCATCGACTTCCTCGCGCTCGCCGGCAACCTCGCGGGCGCAGCCGTCGAAGAGGATGAGTTCGCGCGTCGACTTCATCTCGCGGCGGTTCAGTGCGGCGAAGTCACTGTGTCCATCGCACGCGATGGCGACAGTCTCGTCGTGAAGGGCAAGAGCAACGGCGGCTTGATCGGGCCTGCGTACTTGCTGCACGAGATCCAACGCCGCGACGCTGCGCAGCAGATCGATTCGGACGCCGATGCGTGGCGCGCGCGCGCGTTCGCTGGCGTCGATGGCGACCGCGTCGAGGCCGCACGACAACTGCAGCGCATCGGCGAAGACGCCGTGCCGTCTCTGCGCGCATTGCTACACGGCGACGAAGCGAGCCGACTCTGCGCAATGGACGCGCTCGTGCGCTTGCAGGCCGCGGCCGAACTGCCGCGCATCCTCGCCGCAGCCGACGCGGACATGCCGCTCGCGACGGCAATGGCCGAGACCGCAGCGACCGAGCTGTGGCCGCTTGCGACCGAAGCGACTAGACAACAAGCGCGCGACGTCGTGGCGCGCAACGAAGCCCTGGATCAGAGCCGATGGATCGCGAGCGACGCGTCGATGCGCGATGCGCGTTGGCGCATGGTCGCGATCGCGTCGGTGTCGCTCGCGTGCTTGGTCGGACTGTGGCTGCGCGAACGCGCGCGGCTCTCGGTAGCAACGCAGCGCGCCTGAGCAGCGCGCTGCCTCAGCACCGTCACTTCTTCTTGCGCCACAGTTCGAGCAGTTCGCGCTCGCGCTCTGCCGAGATCCCCGTGCGCGAGTACGGCCGATTGCCGCGCTCCGTCTTGGCCCATAGCAACGTGTCGCGAATCGTGTCTGCAAGCGGGCGGAAGCGCAGCCCCGCCGCGCGCGCCTTGGAGATGTCGTAGCTGCGGCGCCCTTCGCGCGGGATCCACAACGGCATCTCCATCCACGGGCCGACCTTGTGCTCTGCGAGGAACTCCTCGCTTACCCACGTGAGAGAACCAGCAGTGCTCGTGGCGCAGCGGCAACCGAACAACACCTCTTCCATCGTGACGGGCCCGTCGAATCCAACCGCGTTGAACACGCCCATCACGCGATTCTCGATGCAGTGCACCATCCAATCGCCGAGGTCGCGCGCGTCGATCATCTGCACGAGCGCGTTGCGATCGCCCGGCGCGAGGATCTCGCCGCCCTTGTCGATGCGCACTGGCCACCACGTGAAGCGATCGCTCGTGTCGCGCGGACCAATGATGAGGCCCGGACGAATGTTGGCGACGCGACCCGGCATCGCCTTCTCCGCCGCGGCTTCGCAGCGCGCCTTCATGGCGCCGTAGTTCGGCACCGCCTCGCGGATCGTCTTGGCCTTGTTGGCTTCTTCGTCCGCAACCGTGAGCACGGCGCCCGCTTCGTCGATCGCCTTCGTCGCGTCGCCCGACTCGTCGTAGACCGAGATCGTGCTGACGAACACGTATTGCTTCGCGGTCTTGGCGAACATCGACGCGCTCTGCTCGACATGCGACGGCGCGTAACCCGACGTGTCGACGATGACGTCAAACTCGCGACCCTGCAGCGCCGACAAGTCGCCCGCATCGCGGTCGCCCTTTAGGTGCTCCACTTGCGGGAACAGGTCTGCGCCCGTCTTGCCGCGATGGAACAGCGTGACCTTGTGGCCGCGCGCGATCGCGGTCGCGACGAAGTGCGGCCCGAGGAACCCGGTGCCGCCCAGCACGAGGATGCGCTGCGGATCGGCAGCGCGCGCGGATGCAGGTTGCGATGCCGCAAGCGAATCGCACAACGGCAACGCGAGGCCCGCAGCCGAAGCGCGGGCGAGGAAGGAACGACGAGTGGAGTCGGCCATGCGCGCCGTTCTACGCAAACCACCGCGCGGCGTTGGCGCGAAGTTGCGCTTCTTGCGCCGTTAACCGAGGTCGAGCGCGCCCGTGCTGTCGCCGAAGCGCTCCTGCTGCGATCCCGCGCGACGCAGCACGCTGACGTACAAGTTGGCCATCGGCGTCTCCTTGTCGCAGACGAGATGCCGACCGCCGCGCCCAACGCCCACCGCGAGCACGGGAAGATCGTCGTGGTTGTGGCGATCGCCGTCGCTGATGCCGCTCGCGTAGACGACCGCCGTCGCATCGAGCAGCGTGCCGGAACCAGACTTAGTCGAGTGCAGTCGCTGCAAGAACGCGGCGAAGCGCTCGACATGGAATCGGTTGATCGCGCGGATGCCCGCGAGCTTGTGCGGATCGTTGCCGTGATGGCTCAGGTCGTGATGCCCCTCGGGCACCGACAAGAATCGATAGCTGCGATTGCTGCCCGCGTTGCCGAGCATGAAGGTCGCGACGCGCGTTTGGTCCGTCTCGAACGCGAGCGCGATCAGCTCGTACATCGCATCGAGCCTTGCGGCGAAGTCACCGCGCTCCGCGAAGACGTTCTTTGGCGCTGGCGGCGCGTCCTGTTGCGATTGCTGTTCGCGTTCGATGCGACGTTCGAGCTCGCGCACGCTGTCGAGATACGCCGCGAGCTTCGCGCGGTCGCGGCCGCCGAGTTGGCGCGCGAGGCTCTTCGCTTCGGCAAGCGACGCGTCGAGCACGCTGCGCCGCGACGCCAACAACGCAGCGCGCGCGCGTTGGTCCAGCGCCGCCTCGGGATCGCCGAACATGCGAGCGAACACCGCGCGCGGCTCCGTCTCCTTCGCAACCGGCGTGTCCTTGCTGCGCCAGCTCACGTTGTTGCTGTAGGCGCACGAATAGCCCGAGTCGCAGATGCCCGCAGCGGCGCCACGTTCCATGCCGAGCTCTAGCGACGGGAAGCGCGTCGCAGCGCCGATCTCGCTCGCGAGCAGTTGGTCGACGGACACGCCAGCCTCGAGGTCGGCGCCGCCGGTCTTGCGCGGATGCGCGCACGTTAGGAACGACGCTGCCGCGCGAGCGTGGTCGCCAGGGCCATCGCCTTGAGCGCGGCCGCCGTCGAGCGCGAGGCCGCTGATCACGGCTATGTGATCGCGCACTGGCGCAAGCGGCTCCAGCAAGTACGGCAACTGCTTCAGCGCGCCGTCAGACTTGGGCCGCCACTCGTCCATCTTCTTGCCGTTGGGCGCGAACACGAACAGCGTGCGCCTCGGAACCGCAACGCCGCGCGAAGGCACTGCGCGCTCCATCGCGTCGAGGAATGGCAGCGACATGCATGCGCCGATGCCGCGCAACACGGTGCGGCGATCGAGGCAGCGATTTTGGAACGTCGACTTCATCGGATTGCCTCGCG
>JBEELK010000100.1:0-8319 GCA_041168165.1 Planctomycetota bacterium
GCTACCGATTCGGCGACGAGAAGCAGGCCCAAGTGCAGCGCATACTGCGGCGCCGCGACGCGGTCGCGCTGCGCTGACCTGCGTAGGTCGCGCGCGCGGCTTGTGCGGTCACTTGACGGGCGAAGCGAGTTGCGTGAGGTCGACGACGTTCACGGCCTTGCACTGCAGCACGTGGTCGTACTTGTCCTCTTGCAGCCACTTGTAGATCTCGTCCATCGGCGTGCAGAGGCCCATGTGCGGGATCACGACCGGGCTGCCCTTGCCGTGCGTGTAGATCTTGCTGAACACGCCGATCAGCTGGTGCGTGTCGGCGCGATACACGCCGCCGCCGCTGTTTCCGAAGTAGGTGGGCGCCGTGATCATCCAGTAGTTGGCGCCGTTGAGTTCGTTCTTGAGCGAGCTGACTTCGCCTTGCGACGGAACCGGGTCGTTGCCGAGCGGGCATCCGACTGCGCAGATCGGGTCCCACACTTCGATCGTGCTGCACGCAGTCCGCGGCAACACGTTGGCGACGTTGGGGAACGTGCGTGTCGTGAGCAGCTGCACGAGCGCCGCGTCGATCTTCGGCGCGCTCGCGACCATCTTGCCCTTCACTTCGACCTTCTCGCCATCGATGTAGACGGTGACGAGGAAGCCTTCCTTCTGCGCGCGCGGCGTGTCGGCGAGGATGTTGCGGACCACGTGGTATGCGGTCAGCACGTAGGACTCGACGATGCCGTTCTTCGGGTTGGAGCCTGACCACACGAGCGTGCCGGAGCCGACCGTGTCGTCGCCGTTGAGTTGCACCGTCGGCAACAGCATGTCGCGCGTCAGCGAGCCGGTGTCGCGGCGCAGTTGGCCCGCGATCGCGGCGATCGCGCCCTGCGTATGGACCATCGCGGCGGCCGCCTCGCGCTCCTTGTTGCGCGACTCGGTGATGTAGGCGTCGACCAACTGCTTGGTGCGCTCCACATCCGTCGAGAGCTGGCTCTTCAGCAGGGACACGTCGCTCTTTGCGCTCTGCATTTCACTCTGCAGCCGCAGGGCGAGCGCAGAGCCCGCCTCGGCCTTCTGCAATTGCTCCTGCAGTTGTGCGAGGCGCGATTGCATAGCCTGCAACTCAGCCTTCTCGCGGTCATCCTTGGGCGCGCTGGCGACCTTCTCGACCGCCGATTGCACTTGGTCCCGCAGGTTGAGGACCTCCGTGGTGCGGCCCTCGATGCGATCCACCTTGTGGTACATCGATACCATTCCCACCAGGGCGGCCAGTCCGCACGAGACCTCGATAAGGGTGCGCTTCATCCGAGTTGCTCTCCGTCTCTGTCGTGTTCCACTACGTTCCTCGGCTTGATTCGGCGGCGACTTCTGACCCTCTGAAGCAAAAACAAGCACTGGAAACACAACGACTTAGAGCGCCCATGGGACCGAGCGATCCGGTGCGGAGGAACTTCGGGCACTGCTGAGGATTCCATCACTCCGGCACCGGCTGTGGGCTTTCTGGCCAGGAGCGAAGGGGCAATGCGAGCTGCCGAAATGCGCGGTGTGCATCGCACAGCCAACAGATGCGAAGCCCATGGCAGCGCGTTGCCGCGTAGACTCCCCGCCCCTTCCTATGACCTTTGCCCCGATCTCCGAAGTCCTCGAAGAGCTGAAGGCCGGCCGTCCGATCGTGCTGGTCGACGACCCCGACCGGGAGAACGAGGGCGACCTGTGCTTCGCCGCTCAGTTCGCCACGCCCGAGTTGATCAACCTGATGATCAAGGAGTGCCGCGGCTGGGTCTGCCTCGCGATGTCGGGGGAGATGTGCGACCAGATCGGGTTGCAGATGCAGGTGCCTGAGAACCAATCGCGCTTTGGCACCGCATTCACGGTGACGATCGAGGCGCGCGAGGGAGTCACGACCGGCATCTCGGCCAAGGACCGCGCCACGACGATCCTGGCGGCCGTCCAGCCGGACGCCAAGCCGCACGACGTCGTCCGTCCCGGGCACATCGCGCCGCTGCGAGCGCGCGATGGCGGCGTGCTGGTGCGCGCGGGCCAGACCGAGGGCATTGTCGACCTGTGCCGGCTTGCGGGCCTGCGGGCTGCGGGCGTGATCTGCGAGATCATCAAAGACGACGGCGAGATGGCGCGGGTGCCGGACCTGATCGGGTTCTGCGAACGCCTGGGCGTCAAGATGGGCTGCATCGCCGACTTGGTCGAATACCGCCGTCGCCGGGAGCGGCTGATCGAACGAGTTGCTTCGGCGCAAATGCCGACGGACTACGGGTTCTTCGACAGCCACACCTACGTGAGCAAGGTCGATGGCCGCGTGCATGTCGCGTTGACCGTCGGCATCGATCGCCCCAGTGACAACGGCCGCTTCCCGCCGATCGAGGCGCCGGTGCTCGTGCGCGTGCACTCGCAGTGCCTGACGGGCGACGTGTTTGGCTCGCTGCGCTGCGACTGCGGTCCGCAGCTACACGAGGCGATGCGCCGCGTGCAGGCGGCGGGCCGCGGCGTGATCCTCTACATCAGCCAGGAAGGGCGCGGCATCGGGCTCGCCAACAAGCTGCGCGCGTATGCCCTCCAAGACGGCGGCATGGACACGATCGAGGCCAATGCGCACCTCGGCTTCCGGCCCGACGAACGGGAGTTCGGGACCGGCGCCCAGATCCTGCATGACCTCGGCCTGCGGCAGCTCAAGGTCCTTACCAACAACCCCAAGAAGCTGATGGGCCTGCAGGGCTACGGCCTCGAGATCGTCGGCCAGGAGCCGATTGCCATCGAGCCTAACCCTCATAACCAGAAGTATTTGGAGACGAAGCGGGACAAGATGGGCCACCTGCTTTCGAAGCCTGAGTGAGCCATCGCATGGGAGTGTGGGAGGCCGCCTTTGGGCGGCAATCTGGGTGCAATTGCCCCGGCGGGAAGATTCCGCCGACATCGCCCTCCAAGTGGCCCTGTGCGAGCCCTTCCCAAACCCGTGCCTTCCAGTGACCCCGAACTGATCGCCGCCATCTTGGGCGGCAGCGAGTCGGCGTTCGCCGAGCTCATGGGTCGCTACCAAGACCGCATCTTCCGCTTGCTGTCGCGCTACACGCGCGACGCGCTGGAGTGCGAGGACCTAGCGCAGGAGGTCTTCCTGAAGGTGTTCCGCAAGCTGCACACCTTCCAGCACGACTCGCAGTTCTACACGTGGCTCTATCGCATCGCAGTCAACACCGCGACGGACCACCTCGCGCGCCGGTCGCGCCGCCGCCTGCAGCTTGTCGAGGATGACGCGGTGCTCGATGCGGGCACTCCGCGCAGCGAGCAGCAAGACGTGAGCAGCCCGCTGATCCAGCGCGAGCTCGCCGAAGTGGCGCGCAAGATCCTCGACCGGATGCCCGAGAAGTACCGGACGATCCTGCTGCTGCGCGAATACGAGGACCTCAGCTACACCGACATCGCCGGCGTGCTCGGCATCCAACTCGGCACGGTGGAGTCGCGGTTGTTCCGCGCCCGCCAGCGCTTCAAGGAGATGCTCGAACGCCTTCATCCAGAACACGCGCCTTCCCGCGGAGGAGACCAATGACTGCGCCACTTGCTGATCGCGACCTGCAGCTCCTCGATCGCTACGTCGATGGCGCGCTCGAAGGCCCTGCGCTCGACGCGCTGCGCGCTCGCCTCGCGGCGGAGCCGGCGCTGCGGGCTGGGCTTGTGCAGCGCAACGAACTGAGGCGTTCGGTGCGAGCGAGCGCCGACGTTGCGTTCTCGCCCCGCGCAGGTTTTGCCGACCGTGTTCTCGCCGCGTCGCGTCGTCTGCCGGAGCCCGAACGGGACGCCGGAGTCGAGGTTGTTCGGCTGTGCAAGCGGATCCTCTTGGTCGCAGCCGCGGTGTTCGCGGCCGCGATGCTCTGGCAAGGCGCGATGACGTTCTCTGGCGGGTCCAGCTCGCTGCAGGCCGCGCCCGATGAGGCGCAACGCATCGTCGACGATCTCGACGCTCGCATCCGCGAGCGCGCGACGAACGCACAGGGCAAGTGACGACGTGGAACGGAACCCGGCGCGACTCTGGATTCTCTCGTGCGCCGTGGGATGCTGTCTCGCCGGAATGTTCCTCGGCGCGACCATCCTGAGCACAGCGGTTGCCGGCCGCAGCGAGGATGTCGCAGGGGATCCGGACGCGCACTACGTGCAGCAGATGGCGCAGGACTTCGGTCTGACGGGCCGCCAGCAGCAGTCTTTGCGCGTCGTCATGCAGCGGTATCGCGACGAGCAGCTCCAGGTGTTCCGGCACGCCGACTTCGACCAGCTTCCCGAGAGCCTTCGCGCCGAGATGACGGCAGCGCGCCGTCGCCAGAGCGAGCGCATTCGGGAGCTGTTGGATGACGAGCAGCGCAGACGATTCGAAGACAGGAGCCGGACCGATGGTTCGGCAAGGTGACGCATGGTGAGGACGGTTGGAATCGACGCCGGCGACTACTCGATCAAAGCGGTCGAGCTCGAAGGCAACTACAAGAAGGTGCGCCTGTTGGCGTGCAGCTCCGAGCGCTTGGCGGATGACCCCGCGGGCGAAGAGGCGCGCGCAACTGCGCTCGCCGAGCTCGCGGGCGGCATGCTGAATGGCGCCAAGATGATCGGCGAAGTCGTGCTGGGCCAAGCCTGCCGCGAAGCCGTGCTGCGAACGATCGACGTGCCGTTCAAGGGCGCGGAGGCGATCCGCAAGGTCATCAAGTCGGAAGTCGAGAGCGCGATCCACAGCCACGCGGTCGACGAGATGGTCGTCGACTTCCACGAGGTGGGCGGCGTCGCAGAGGGATCGCGCGTAATCGTGGCGGCAGTGCCCAAGCAAGGGCTGCGCATGACGCTCGCGGCGCTCGAACGCGCCAAGGTGGAGCCGCAACAGGTCGACCTCGACACGATGGCGCTGTTCCGCGTCGCGGACTGGTGCGGCGCGTTCCAGGCGGAGCCTACCCAGCCAGCAGATGCCGTAGGCGGCGCCCTTCTCGAACTCGGCAAGCGCGAGCCACTGACGGCGGTGCTCGACCTCGGTTCGCGCAGCACGCGCATCCTGTTGGTCGAAGGTTCGCGGTTGCTCGACATGCGCTCGATGCGTCTTGGCGATGCGGGCATCGTCGACGCGCTCGTGCGTTCGCATGGGCTGTCGCTCGAGGTTGCGCGCAATGCGGTGCGCGCGTGCCTCGAAGGCAAGTCGGACTTCCAAGCCGAAGTCGCGGAGCAACCGGTCGCTGCCGTTGGCGAGGGCGAGGCTGAGGCGGATGCCGCAGCGCCGGCCGCGGCCGTGATGCGCCAAGTCGTCATCGCGCACGCCGACGTCGAGCAAGAGCGCGCTGCGTTCGTGCAGCGATTGCACCGCGAGTTGGTGCGATTCCTCGCCTCGACGGGCCGCGCTGGCGACGTGCGCAGCTTGTGGGTCACCGGCGGCGCGAGTCGCCTGGAAGGGGTTGCCACGATGCTCGAGGACTTGTTCGGCATAGCGCCGAAGACGCTCGACGTGCTCGGTGATCCAAAGCTCAAGCACTCGCTGTCGCCGGAGGATGCTGAGCGATTTGGCTCCAGCATCGCGGTCGCGGTCGGTCTTGCGCTCGCCAACCTCGGCGGCCCAGTCGGCTACGACTTCCGTCGCGAAGACCTCGCGTTCACGCGCGGCTTCGACCGCGTGAAGTTCCCGCTCGCGATCGCGTGCATGGTCGCGCTGTTCGCGGCCGTGGTCTTCGGCGTGCGCATGTCGCGCCAGTTGGAGAACCTCGAGTACCGCATCGGCCTCACCTACCAAGGCAAGGAAGCGGACCCCAAGAAGCCGAAGTTCTACGGCCAGGTCAACCCAGTGCTGCGACTCGGCACGCTGACCGATGACCGCTACTTCAAGTTCCAAGAGGGCAGCCGCAACTACGGCTACAAGGAACTGCTCGCCGACGTGATGGCGAAGCCCGTCGCGGAGCGCATCAAGTTCATCCGCGATCGCCTGCGGCGCGCGCTGGAGCTGAAGCAGAAGGAGTCGGGCATCTACGAAGAGGTCTCGCTGGAGTCTGGCCTTGCCGTGATGGAGCGCTTCTTCGAAGTGCTGCACAAGAGCGAAGGCGCGCTCGGCAAGTACCTGCTGTGCACGCTTGAGCTCAGCATGCGCGCGACGCCGGGTCGCGACGTGAGCGGTCGATACCTGCAGTGTCGCTTCGCGTTCCGCGGCGATGACTTCCGCGATCGCAACGCAGCGCTGCGGCAGATGTTTGACGACGAGTGCAAGCGCGAGGACTCGCCGTTCCAGAAGGTCGAAGAGAGCATCGGCGGCGACTTGCCGTTCCGCGATGGCGCGGAGAAGGGAGTCTCGGGCTCCTACTACGACCTCAAGCTCCACGTCCGCGAGTCGTTCCAACCCTTCGGAGTCGGCCAATGAAGCAGCTCGCCAACCTGGACCTCTACAAGGCCGTCATCGTCCTCTCGCTGTTGCTGTTGCCCGCGGTCGGCTGGTGGATCAATACCACCCGTGCTTCGATCGAGGCCGCAGAGCGCGCGCTCACCGAGGCGACCAAGACGGATGGCTTGCTCGAAGAGATCGGCAAGCTGCAGAAGCAACTGCGCACCGTCGAAGAGAACCGCGCGAGTACGTCGAACCAGACCGGCAACTCGTCGACCTACTTCGATGCGCAGATCTTCCGCTCGGCGGTCGCAGGCCAACTGGAGAAGAACCAGTTCAACATCAGCCCGCCGCGCGAAGAGAACGTGACGACGGGCCAGAAGCAGGCTGCCAAAGACATCGTCGTCAAGATCGACTGGATGCCGCGCGGAGGGAAGGAGTTCACCTTCATGCGCGACTTCCTCTTCGCAGTGCTCTTCAACTGCGAGTCGAGCGCGCGCAGCGCGGAAAGCGCGCCGCTGCCTTCGATCTGGAAGCTCTATTCGCTCAAGATCACCAACGCGACGGTCAGCAAGCTCGTCACGCAGCAGATGACGCCGCCGGCGGAACTCACCGATGAGTGGGTTGTGAGCAAGATGGAGTTCGCACGGCGCGAGCCCCGCAAGAAGGACGAGAAGCGGTGAAGCCCAGGGCCGCGGCTCTGATCGTGGCCTCAGCCGTGTTCGGCGGCTGCACGCCGATCGTCCGCTACTCCGACGAGTTGGTCTCGGCGAAGTCGGGGCGCACGGCGTTCACGCGCGCGCCTGCGACTCTCGGCGGCATCCTCGGCTTCATTGTCGGCATTCCGATCGACGTCGTCGCGTTGCCCGTCACGTATGGCGTCTACGCAAGCCAGAGCACCGTCACGCGCGACCCGCTGTCGATCTTCTTGTTTCCGTCGTTCGTGCTCATGCAGGCCGGCATCCTGATCGCCGCGCCGGTCGACCTCGTCGAATGGGGCGTGTGGCGCTGGTGGCAGGAAGACGCGACGTTGACGCCCGAAGAGCGTGAGCGCATCGAGGCCGAGTACGACCTGATCCAGCAGCAGTGGACCGACTATCCAGTCGAGTGGGTCTATCCGCACGCGCCACGCGGCTGACAAACCGTCTCGCTTGCGCCATCATCGCTGAGCGATGGGCGACCGATCCGAGGACCTGCGAACGCGACGATTGAGCGACCGCGCGCTGCGCGAGCGCGGGCAGTTGCCGCTTTCGTTGTTGCTCGAAGTCACGGTGCCGCTCGAACGCTTGCGAGCTATCGCGCACGAGCTCAACGTCGCGCCCAAGGGCTTTCGCGTCGAGAAGGCTCCCGCGAGCGCGCTCGCTCCTGCGCTCGCGGAGTGCAAGGAGCCGAAGGATCTCGATCGCGTGGTCGCGCTGCTGTTAGAGGCGCGGATGGAAGGGATCGCGCATCCCTCTCCTGCGACGGACGAGCCGAAGCCGAACGCTGCGGAGCCATCGGAGGCGACGCAGGCGCTGCGCTTTCAGGAGCAAGAAGGGAAGCGGCTGCAAGGCGAGTTGGAGCGCGCGCGCGCATCCGCTCTGCGCGCCGTCGAGCGCGAGTCCTCGTTGCGACGCACGACGGAGTTGCAGGCGGAAGAGCTGCAGCAACTTCGCGGTGAGCTCGCGCGACTCCGCGATCGCGCAACGATGTCGGCTCCTGCTGCGGCCTCTGGCGCCGAGCGCGAACTCGCGAGTCGCGTGCACGAGCTTGAGTTGGAGATCGAAGCGCGCAACACCGCCGACGACGCGTTGCGTCGTCAGTTGGCTTCCGATCGGTCGCGCATGCGCGTGCTGGAGTCCGAGATCGAAGAACTCGAAGCGTTGTTGCCCAAGGGGCGCAAGCGCAAGGCGCCGCCGCCGGAGCCCGAGCCCGACAAGCGCTGCTACGTGCCGTACTTCTTGCCGTCGTTCTACAAGTCGCTCATCGGCAAGGAGCGCAAGAGCGTCGAGCGCGCAGTG
>JBEELK010000101.1:0-4765 GCA_041168165.1 Planctomycetota bacterium
GCGATCCAGAACGAGCCTTGGCCGCCCGCGCCGTAGCGCGAGAAGGCGAGCCCGAGCGGGCCAGGGCCGTTGATCGCGGTCGTGATCACGGTGCGCGCAGGCACGAGCGCCGCGGTGGGCGCTGAGGCATCGACGGCGAAGATCGCGACGGTGCCGTTCGCGGCGCGGCGATCGACGACGCCGAACACGAGTTGCTGCACGATGGTGCCGGTTGGCGCGTAGATCGGCGCGACGGCGAGGTCCGAAGCGCCTTCGAGCGAAGCGACGCCTTGCGGATAGAGCACCGGCGCACCGACGAGCGTGCCACCGGCGTCGAGCTTGAACAACGCGTCGCCGGCGGTGTTGCGGCCCGCGACCCAGTAGGACACGACGCCCTGCGCGTCGATTGTCGCCGCCGCGGCCGTGCACGATGCGCCCGCGGTCGCGGCGCTTAGGTCGAGGTTGAGCGACGTGGCGTCCACTTCGCCGAGCGCTTCGGCGAACTTGTCGCCGTCGTACTTCATGCAGTGCGTGCTGATGTAGAGGTTGTCGATCGCGACCGTCGACAGCGCCGTGCCCGATAGCGCGAAGTCCAACTGCTCCGCGTCTGGTTGCGGCACGAGCAACATGTCGAGGGTCGTGCGCACATAGCCGTTCGCCAACTGCTCGACGGACTCGTCGAGGATCTTGCGCTTGTAGTCCTGCAGGCTCTTCTCGATCTCGGCGACGACCGAGCCCGCGTTGGATGCGAACGCATCGAACTGGACCATCAATCGCTTGGTCTTCGCTTGGTCGGCGTCATTGTCGACGAGCAGCGAGATCGCGCCCGCGCCAGCGCCGGTGAAGCCGATCGCGCCGGGTTGGCCGTTCACGCTCGCGATCCACACGACGTTGGCCGAGTTCGTGAACATGCTCGGTCCGGGCGGCGGCGAGAACCACGTCGGCAGGACCTGCGACGTCGGCACGAGCGGGTTCGCGGCGTTGTTGAAGTCCCAGAACAGGCTGACCGTGTCGTTGCTGCCGTTGTAGTTCCACCACGGCGGCGGCTCGCTGGGCGTCTGGGCCCGCAGCGCGGATGCCAGCGCGAGTGCGGACGCGGCGAACAGTGCGTTCCTGATCATGGCGAAGTCTCCGACAGGTCGGTGGGGCGGGTCAGCGGATGTGGTTGGGCAAAGCCTGCTTCGCAGTCTCGGGCAGCGATTGCAGCGCCGCGCGAACCGGATCGGTGGGCCATGCGCGCGCCATGGGATCGACGCCGCAGGTTAGTGCGCGAGTTCCGTCGGAGCTCAGCGCGAGGCCGCGGATCTGCGCGCGATGCAACGATTGGCGCGTGCGCAGCGCGCCCGTCGCTCCGTCGAACACGAACGCGGCCGCGTCGCGCGACGTCGCGTTAGTCGCGAGGACCACGGAGCCGTCGTCGGACAACGCGCAGCGACGCAACGGTTCGCCTGCGTCGAAGCGGCGCAGCAGCGCGCCGTCGTGGGACCAAAGCCGCGCAGTGCCATCGTCGCCGCAGCTGAGGATGCGCATGCCGTCGTGGTGAAAGCGAACGCACTGCACGGTCTTCTCGTGTCCTGCGATCGTCCGCACGAGGCTGCCGTCGCCGACCGACCACACGCGCACCGTCGTCTCGTCTGCTTCGGCCGTCGCGATCGTCAATCCATCGGGCGACAACGCCGCGTCGCGCAGGTCGTGCTGCAATGCGATCTCGCGGATCGTCGCGCCGGACTCAGTGTCGAACACGATCGCGACCTTCGCAGAACGGCTCGCAGCGAGCGCGCGTCGTCCATCGCGGCTCCACTGCAGCGCAGAGACGCTGCCTCCGACCTTCGTGAGCGCGCGCAGCGTCGCGCCGCTCGACGCGTCGATCGTTGCGACTGCGCCGGAGTCTGTTCCAACGAGCAGCGTCGACGCGGTGGGGTGCAGCGCGATCGCATACACCGGGTCGGTCGCGCCGATCGAGCCGTTGTCGAGCGGGCTCCATGCGCGCAGCAAGGAGCCGTCCGCCGCGAACGCGCAAACTTGGTTTTGGTAGTCGCCGCCTGCGGTCCAGAACGCGACGCCGTCGCGGCCGAACGCCACCGCGCGCGCGGTTTCGCCGTAGGCCAACTCCATCACGCCGAGCGGCGCGTCGAAGTCGATCGCTTGCGCGCGGCGGCCCGAACTCTCGAAGTAGATGCGCGATGCGTTGGGCGCAAACGAGCAACTGCTCATCGGGCCACCGGTTTCATAGCGCAGCAGTCGTTCGCCGGAGTTGGCGTCGAACACGCGCAGCGAACCGTCGTAGCACGCGGTCGCGATGCGATCGCCCGAGCGAGAGAACTGCACGCACATCACCGCGCCGTCGTGTCCCGGCAACATCGCGGCTTCGCGCAGCTGCGGCACAGAGCCCGTTGCGCGCGGGTTCGCGGCAGCTCCGCTCGAGGCTTCCACCGCGGTCGCTTGCGCGCGCAGTCCGTCGATGCGCCACAGCCGCGCCGTGCGATCCGAAGCGCCGGTCGCGAGCAGCGAGCCGTCTGGCGAGAACGCCACCGTGCGGATCCCGCCGTTGCAGCGCGCTTCGGCGACAAGTTCGCCGCCAGCATCGCCGCCGCGCGGCATCGTGTAGACCCGCACTACGCCCGCGTCGGTCGCGAGCGCGACGAGGCGGTTCTGCATCGCGCCCGACGCATCGGCGCGCGCGGGCTGCAGCGCCATCGCGAGCACAAAGCCCTCGATCGGCAGCGTCGCGACAACTGCGCCGGTCGCGGCATCCCAGACGTTGGCAGCACCCGAGTCGTGGCTCGAGACCGCGAATGCGCCGTCGTGCGTGATCGCATTGGCCATCGACCAACGCGTGCCACGCGAGGAGCCGAGTTCTTTGCCCGTGGCGACATCGAAGACCACGACGGCGCGTTCGATGCCGCGCTCGTCGACGTTGTCCGCGGCCAATAGGCGCGCGCCGCTCGCGTCGAACGCGACTTGGTGCACTGGGGCTTCGCGCTCGAAGTGCCGCAACTCCGCGCCCGTGCGCGTATCCCACAGCGACGCTCCGCGCTTGTTGCCGGTCGCGATGCGCACGCCATCGGGATGGAACGCGGAGGTTGGCGCAACGTCGCGGCCCGCGAGTTCGCGCAGCATCGCGCCGGTGGTGGGGTCGAAGATGCGCGCGGGGCCAAACAGCGAGTTGGTTACAACGAGCGAACCGTCCGCGTTGCATTGCGCGAGCGCCGCGGCGCGGCCTTCGTCAAACGTCGTGACGCGATACCCGGGGCGCAGCGCGTCGAGCACGGCGCCGCGCGTCTCGGGCGCGTCGTGCAATCCGACGGCTTGCAACGCGAGCACGATCGCGCGTTCGCGCTGCGTGCCCGCGAGTTGGCGGCTCTCGAGCAACTTCACGTTCGCTTCCGCCTTGCGCCGCATCGCGTCGGTCGCTTTGAGCTCGCTCTCCTTGCGCAGCAGCTCAAGCCGATCGCGTGCAGCGGCGTCGTAGGGGACCGCAGCGAGCGCGTCGGTCGCGAGTTCGATGGCGCGCGGGAAGTCGCCGCTCTCGCGCGCTGCGCTGGCCTCAGCCGTGAGCCGCTGCGCGTCTCGCTCGGCTGCCATGCGCGCCGCGACGACTGCGCCGCTGACCCCGACGATCGCAATCAGCGCAGCGCACGATGCGATGGCCGTGCCGCGGTTGCGCCGCACCCACTTGCCAGCGCGCTGCAGGGGCGTCGCTGCCTTTGCTCGGATCGGCTCGAGCCGCAAGAACCGTCGCAAGTCGTCCTCGAACTCCGCGGCCGTCGCGTAGCGGCTCTGCGGGTCCTTCTCCAAGGCCTTCTCGCAGATGGTGACGAGGTCTCTCGGCACGCGCGCATTGCGCTGCGCGATCGGAGTCGGATCGCGGAAGCAGATCTCGTAGACGATCTGCTGCAGGTTCTCGCCTTCGAACGGGCGACGCAGCGTGAGCAACTCGTAGAGGATCACGCCGAGCGAGAAGATGTCCGTGCGGTGGTCCTGCACGACCTTCTTCTGCAGCGTCTGCTCCGGGCTCATGTAGTGCACGGTGCCCGTGATGTCGAACGACGCCGTGAGACCTTCCTCTTCGAGTCGCTTCGCGAGGCCGAAGTCGAGCAGCCGCACTTTCTTTTGGTCGTCGACCATCACGTTGCGCGGCTTCAGGTCGCGGTGGGCGAGGCCCGCCGCATGCGCGCACGCGAGCGCGGACGCGAGGTCGGCGCAAAGCCGCGCGCAGTCGGCGACATAACCTTGCGCAACGGTCGGATCGCGTCCGATCCCGAGCGAGCCTTCGATCGTGAGCGGGTCGGTGCCCAGGTTTTGGCGCAGGTCGTCGAGGATCGCGCCGACGTTGCGGCCAGGCACGAACTCCATCGCGAACGCGAACGAGTCCTCGACCTCCAAGAACGCGTGCACCGGGACGATCGCCGCATGCCGCAGGCTCGCCGCGGCAGCTGCTTCGCGACGGAAGCGCTCGACGTGGCGCGGGCTCAGCGCGAGCCCGGTTGCGAGCACCTTGAGCGCTACGCGACGACGCAGCGACGGTTGGTGCGCGAGGTAGACGACGCCCATGCCGCCGCGGCCGAGTTCGTCTTCGATCCAATACTCGCCAAAGCGACGGCCCGCAGGTTCGGCCGGCGCGCCGTCGTCCTCGACGATGGAGCCGAGGAAGTCGTCGAACTGAAGGAAGTGACGGCAGCGCGAGCTGATCTTCTTGCGCAGCGCTTCGGGGTAGGTCTGCGCAAACGTCGTGGGCTCTAGGTCGGCTTGCTTGCCGCGCGCTTGGATGAACGCCTCGACGGCG
>JBEELK010000102.1:0-4303 GCA_041168165.1 Planctomycetota bacterium
AGCCTCCGGTCGACCAGGCCCTCTCCGACGCGGGAGCTGCTGGTCGGGCGAGGCACGCCTCGCCCCTACAGGAGGCCGGCATCCGGACCGCGGCCACGTCCGACCTCCTCCGCCTCGTCACGTGCGGCTCCGTCGACGACGGCAAGTCGACGTTGATCGGCCGCCTGCTGCATGACGCCGACCAAGTCTTCGAGGACCACCTCTCGGCGGTCCGCAAGGACACCGGCAAGTACGGAACGACTGGCGAGGCCATCGACTTCGCGCTGCTCGTCGACGGCTTGCAGGCGGAGCGCGAACAAGGCATCACGATCGACGTCGCGTATCGCTACTTCAGCACCGATCGCCGCAAGTTCATCATCGCCGACACGCCAGGGCACGTGCAGTACACGCGCAACATGGCAACCGGCGCTTCGCACTGCGACCTCGCGATCATCCTGATCGATGCGCGCAAGGGCGTGCTCGAGCAAACGCGCCGCCACTCGTTCCTCGCGACGCTGCTCGGCATCCGCCACCTCGTCGTCGCGGTCAACAAGATGGACTTGGTCGACTACAGCCGCGAGGTGTTCGACCGCATCAAGGCCGAGTTCGGCGCGTTCGCCGCCAAGCTGCAGGCAACGGACATCCACTTCATCCCGGTCTCCGGCTTGCGCGGCGAGAACGTCGTGCACCGCAGCCCGAACATGCCGTGGTACCAAGGATCGCCGCTGCTCGATCACCTTGAGAACGTGCACATCGCAAGCGACGCCAACCTCGTCGACCTGCGCATGCCGATCCAGCTCGTGCTGCGCCCCAACCTCGACTACCGCGGGTTCTGCGGCACCATCGCGTCGGGCATCCTCCGCAAGGGCGATCCCATCGTGTCGCTGCCGTCCGGTCGCAAGAGCCGCGTGAAGTCGATCGACACGTTCGACGGCTCCATCGGCGAAGCGTGGGCCGGCATGTCGGTCACGGTCACGCTCGAAGATGAAATCGACGCAAGCCGCGGCGACACGTTCGCGAGCCCCAACAACTCGCCGCACGTCGACCACGACGTTGAGGCGATGCTCGTGTGGATGGCCGAGGAGCCGATGCAGCCGGGCAACCGCTACATCGTCAAGCAGACCACGAACAGCAGCGCAGTGACGGTGACGGACCTGCGCTACCGAATGAACGTGGCCACGCTGCGCAAGGAAGACGCAACCGCACTCGCGCTCAACGAGATCGGCCGCGTTCGCCTCGAGAGCATGCGCCCGTTGCAGTGGGATCCCTACGGCAAGAACCGGCGCACCGGCTCGTTCATCCTGATCGACCGCATGACGAACGCGACCGTCGCGTGCGGCATGATCCTCGATCGCAACACCGCCGAGAAGGCAACCGATCGCCGGCGCCGTTCGGGCGACGCAGGCACCAACCTGCAGACGCACCAATCCGGCGTCACGGCAGACGAACGGAAGGCACGCCTCCACCAAGAGCCGTTGGCAATCTGGTTCACGGGCTTGCCGCGCAGTGGCAAGACGCCGACTGCCTTCGCGCTCGAGAAGGAACTCTTCCGCCGCGGATACGCAGCGCACGTGCTCCTCGGCACCAACCTGCGCACTACGTTGTCGCGCGACCTGGGCTTCTCGGGCGAGGATCGCTGGGAGCACCAGCGCCGCGCGGCAGAAGTGGCCAAGGTCAGTTGCGACGCGGGCCTCATCGCCATCGGCGCTCTGATCGCGCCGCTCGCCGCAGACCGCGCGCAAGCTCGCGCGATCATCGGTGAGAAGCGATTCGTCGAGGTCTACTGCAACGCGACGCTGGACCAGTGCGAGAAGCGCGACACAACCGGCCTCTACGCCGCAGCGCGCGAAGGGCAGCTGCGCAACGTGACGGGCATCGACGCGCCGTATGAGGCGCCGACCTCGCCCGACTTCGTGCTGCCCACGGGCACGGAGTCGCCGGAGAAGTGCGCCGCGATGCTGTGCGATTGGCTCGAGCAGCGCGGGATGCTGAAGAAGGCCTGAGCCTTCGTCGCATTCCTCGCGCCCTGAGCAGTGGACTGAGCCTGCGCAGTGGACTCAGCGAAGTCCGCTGCGCAGCGCCAGCAGCGATAGCGCAGCGAGGACGAACCACGCCGCGAGATCCTGGGGCGGCGTAGACCAATCCAATGGCGCAGGCAACGCAGCGCCGCCGCGCAGCTTCGACAGATCGGATTCTGCAGGGTCCGTAACCTGCGTTCGCACCACGAGCGACCGGCCCTGCGGCTGCGTTCGCTCGAAGCAACGCAACAGGATCTGCGGGAACGCGGCGAGGAGCCCAAGGTTGCTGTCTTGCAGTCGGAATGCGAAGTGCACCGCGCGACCGCGGGCCCCTTCCTCAAGCACGCACAGCGGAGCGGACGTGCCATCGGGCATCTGCCCGGTCATCAAGGCGCGTCCCAGAGGCAGCGCGCCGGCGACCGCTTGCGCGATCTCCAACTCGGACAGATCCACTCCCTCGAAGATCGGATCGGCACGATCCCAATCGACGACCAGTGGCGAGGGCCACGGCTGCGAGTCCTTGCGGGCGAGACCAAACGTCAGCGCGGGACCAGGGTCCTTGGGCAGCGAGCCCGTTCCGCCATCGACGAGCAAGAAGCCGACCGAAGCGCCTGGCTTGGCTTCCACCACCGCGCCGCCAACGGCATCCGCCAATGCCTTGCCCGCGGCCCTCGCGAACGTCGCATCGTCGCCCTCTGCTTGCACCGCGATCTGCGTCCGCGGCAGCGGGCCGAAGTCGATCTCCGCGACATCGTCCGCCGCCAACGCGTCGCCCTCGAACGCGCACTGCACTTGGATCGAGCCGCCGCTTGGGTTGCGTTCGCACGCGAACTCGATCGTCTTCGACGCCCCCGGCTCCAATGCAATGTCCGCCGACGCGGCGCTTCCAGCCGCGGGCGTGGCAGCTCCTCGCCATCCAATCGTCCCGCGCATCGATTGATCCGAGAACGAACGCACTGTCGCTCGCACCACGAGGCTCGCAAGCGGCCATCCATCGACCGTTGCGACCTCGACGAGCGCGGCGTTGGCAGAGCTCTCGCCGACCGCGACAAACGGAACGCCATCGGGCGCTGCGCTGCGCCCCGCTTGGCCATCGCCGAACACGTAGACCAACGTGCCTTCGCGCGCGCATGCGCTCGCGAGTTCGGCAAGCGACGCAGGCAACGAACCCGCGGGCTCACCAGGGTTGGTCCACGCGCGCGCGGATGGTCCGCCCAACCGTTCGATCGAACCGCTGCGCGCCACCACGGTCTCCACGTCCACATGCTCGGGTATGCGCGCCGCCACAGCGCGCACGGCTTCTGCCGCGCGAACGAACGCAGTGGTTCCGCCGCTTGCGCGCGCGCCCATGCTCATGCTGCCGTCGACCAAGAACACGACGCGTTCCACTCCTGATTCGCCAGCGAGCGCCGGTCCAGCGGACGCCAACGCGAGAAGCACGCACGAGAGCGACAACAACAACCAACGCAGCGCACGGAAGCGCGGCGGACGCCGCTTCAATTGCTGCAGCGCTCGTTGCCACTGGCTCGCATGCGCCGTGAACAACGCTTGCCGCGGACGCGGCGGTTGCGCGAGCAGATACAGGAGCGGCAGCAGCGCCACGAGCCACCAGAGGCGCTCGGGAGAACTCAGCGACGGAAGCTCCATGCCGCCTCCATCCACTGGCCAGCCTCGAACGAGTTCGTCGGCAGCGTGACGCGCTGCAGCACGAAGCCACTGCGCGCGAACGCTTGTTCTTGTTGCCGCTGCAGCACCTGCAACTCGCGAGTCATCGCAGCAGCCAACTCCGCGTCGACGCGCACTGGTTGCTCGCGCGCCGTCTCGGGGTCGCACAGCATGCGCCAACCGCCGGCCTCGATCGCGAAGTCGTCGGCGATGGTCGCAATCCAACCCGTCACGCGCATGCCGACGCGCCGCAGTCGATGCAGCGTTCGCTCCGTGGATTCGGGGTCCACGAAATCGCTGATCCAATGCACGCGGCCCGGCGAGCCGCGCATTGGCAACTCGGCATCGCGAACTCCATCGAGCAGATGGAGCGCTTCGATGCGATCGAGGGCCAAGCCCACCGAACGGCGCCCGGCGTAGTTCGCGACGCCGTCAGCGATCAACGTGACCGCGTCGAGATGCACGAGCGATAGGCCGCACAGGATCGCGCCAAGCCGCTGCGAGGACAGCCACCTCGACGGCGTCCCCACGCCCATGCTCGCGCTCACGTCGAGAATCACAGTCGCGGCGCGCGCTTCCTCTTCCGCGAGCAACTTCAAGAACAACGAGCCCGTGCGCGCATACGCGTTCCAGTCGATGCG
>JBEELK010000103.1:0-12077 GCA_041168165.1 Planctomycetota bacterium
CTTTGGCACGATTGCGCACTACCAGGGCGTCGACCTCGCGATCGACGCGGTGCTCGGCAGCGACGCGCCGCTCGAGTTATCGATCCGCGGCCGCACGACGGACTTCCCGGATTACTCGGGCCCGCTCGTCGAGCGCAGCAAGCCGGACCCTCGCATTCAGTTCACCGGGCCGTTCCCACGCGAGCAGCTCGGAGCCGTGCTGGCGGAGACGGATGTGCTCGTCGTGACGTCGCGCTGGTACGAGAACACGCCGTTCGTCGTGCTCGAGGCGTTTGCTGGCGGCGTCACCGTGGTTGCGGCCGATCTCGGCGGCATGAGCGAGTTGGTGCGCGACGGCGAGAATGGCGAGCTGTTTGTCGCGGGCGATGCGGCGGACCTTCGCGCGCGACTCGAGCGGTTGGTCCGCGAGCCGGAGCGCCTCGATCGCTACCGCAGCGCGTGCCCCGCGACCAAGACCATGACCCAGAACATCGACGAGATCGAAGCCCTGTATCGGGACGCGATCACGGAGCGCAGCGAGAAGTCCGCGCTGCAAGGCAACGCATGAACGACCACGACGTGAAGCAGCAGTTGTCCGCGATCCAGGAGCGGCTCGGCCGCATCGAGGCAGGGCTCGCCGAGACTGCATACCTGCGATCGGCGCTGCAGCATGAGATCGAGAGCCGGCGGCAACTGTCGGAGCAAGCCGCGTATCTCTTGGAGTTGGTCGGCGAGATGCGCCGCGAGTTGAAGGCCGCGAAGGCCAAAGGCTGATCGATCAGTCGCGAAGGGCCGCGCGCTGCGCAAGCGCGGCGGCGAGCGCGGACAGCCGCGCGTCCATGCTCCACTTCGCGAAGCGTTCGCGGATGCGCTCGCCGACGATCGGCATGCGCGGCTGCTGTGCTGGGTTGCACGCGATCGCGACGCTGCGATGCAGCGCGCGTTCGAGCGGCGATGCGATGTCCGCGTGCGTGATCCAGCGATCGAATGCGTGGTAGGTCCTGCCGCGCAGCGACGCGTCGCCGACTGCGTCCGCGAGGATCTCCGCGGCGTCCTCGACGGCGATCGCGTACGCGCCGTACGGCGTGCGGATCGAGCCATTCGTCGCGGCTTCTTTGGCCTGCGTCGCAAACGGGCTCGCGGTCCACGGCTCGCGCATTCCGACCACGAGGCCGAGCCGCCAGATCGACGTGTTGAGTCCGTAGGCGTGCGCTGCGGTGCGCAGCAGCGACTCGCACGCGGCGCGCAAGCTGCCATAGAACTCGAGCGGCGAGAGCGGGCATTCCTCGTCGCGGACGAAGCGATCGCCGCGCGGATCGAGGTCTGGGTCGCGCGAGAACACGGCGAGGCTCGACGTGTAGATCAGCTGCTTGTTGGTCGCGCCGACGCACCGTTCGAGCAGCCGCATCGTCGCGTTGAAGTTCTCGTAGAACCAAGCCTGCGTCGGGCTGCGCGTGGCGTCGTGCGACGAGCCGGGCTCGGAGTAGGCCGCGTGCAGGATGCAGTCGGCGCCATCGACGAGGCGGTCGAGCGAGTCGTGATCCGAAAGCGAGCCTTCGACCCAGGTCACGCCAGGCGTCGCGGGCCGCGGCGCCGCGGAGGCCGCACGCGGTCGCGTTAAAAGTCGAAGAACATGGCCGCGCGCGAGCAGCCGCGGCACGAGCGCCGAGCCGAGCAAGCCGGTGCCGCCGGTGACGGCTACGAGGGCCATGTTGCTCCTCTCTTGGGTCCGAGCGCTGGGTTCATGCGGCGTCGCACTCTATCGGCCATGGCGTGGGCGTTACGTCAATCGAACTCGACCCAAGCCAAGGCGCGGTCCCGGCCGATAGAGTCCCGACTTATGCCGGTCATTCGCGAACGTCGGTTCCTGCGCGTCAAGCTCGACATGGTGACGCGTTGCCAGCTCCGCTGCGTCATGTGCCACTTCGCGCACCCGCAGTTTGAAGAGAACCCGTGGACGATGGGCGGCGAGCTGCTCGAGAAGGTCGCGGCCGAGTTGTTCCCGCGCGCGCACGACGTCGTGCTGTCGTCGAGCGCCGAGCCGCTGCTCGCGCCCGACCTCCCGCTCGCGCTGGAGCTGTGCAAGAAGTACGGAGTGCCCAACTTCCACTTCAGCACCAACTGCCTCGCGATGACCGACAAGATCATGGACTCCGTGATCGACTCGGGCATGCCGTTGATCACGGTGAGCTGCGACGGCATCACGAAGGAGACGTTCGAGAAGATCCGCAAGCCCGCGAAGTGGGAGCCGTTCTTGCGTCGCTTCGACATCATCAACGACAGCAAGAAGCGCCGCGGCGTCGACAAGCCGGACATCAGCGTCACGTGCGTGTTGATGCGCAGCAACATCCGCGAAGTGCCGCAGATGATCCGCTTCTGGCGCGATCGCGGCGTGAAGTACATGAACTTCGTGCACATGGCGGTCATCGGCGGCCTCGGCATTGAGGACGAGTCGCTGATGAACGACGCCAAGCTGTGCAACGACACGATGGCCGAGGCGCAGCGCGTCGCCAACGAAGTCGGCATGTTCTGCGTGATGCCGATCCCGATCGCCGAGACGTTCGCCGACCAGGGCCAGGTCACGGATCAGCAGCGCCACGATGAAGGCGGCGGCTTCGCGCTCGTCGCGCCGAGCGCGGATCCGGCGGCGCTCGCGGAGTCCGAGGAAGTCGCCAACTACCTCAACCACAAGAACCGCGAGTTCTTGCTGAAGGCCAAGGAGAAGCGGAACCACAGCCGACCGTGCTACTTCCCGTGGTACTACATCCACGTGAACCCAGACGGATCGGTGTTCCCGTGCGGCTGCTGGTTCGAGTTCACGACGTTCGGCAGCTTCAAGACGAACACGTTCGCCGAGATCTGGACCGGGCCCAAGTACAAGGAACTGCGCAAGCAGCTCTACAACATGGAGCTTCGCGACGTCTGCGCGAACTGCTCGGTCGCCAACATGGGTAGGCCCGACGTGAAGGCGTCGTTCAGCCACCGCGCGAAGGTGCGTCGCGAGCGGCGATTCGAGCCGTGACCTGAGCCAGCAATGCGCGACCAAGGCGCATTGCCCTTGTTGTTGAAGCCCGCGCAAAGGAGCTGCCAAGCTCCCGATCTGCATCGATCACTCGCGCGATCCTCTGCGAGTCTTCATCGAGCGTCCTAGCGTCCTTCGCCGTGTCGTCGCATCGACGGCACGTGTGACACGCATCAGGAGACTCGAATGCAACTCGCTTCCTTCCGCACGCTCGCGCTGCCGCTGTTCGCGGCTTCGGCGTTGGCTCAGCTTCCCGCGATCGAACTCGACCCGCAGGGCACGTCGCAGATCCACGGCAACACGATCCGGAGCTTCCGCCCGATCTCCAGCTTCAACGTCGCCGGCGGCATCGCCGAGATCGTCGACGTCACCAAGAACGGCACGTTCCTCGTCTACACGGACGCAGGCGCGGAGCAGATCGGCATCGTCGACATCCGCAACCCGAACCGTCCGCGTCAGGTTTCGACGATCGCGATGGGCGGCGAGCCCGTCTCCGTCAGCATCCTCGGCGACTACGCCTACGTCGCGGTGTGGGTCGATCGTCCGGTCACGGGCCAGCTTCCGCCCGCGCAGAACCCCGGCCGTCTCGTCGTCATCGACCTGCGCAATCCTGGCACGGCCGCGATCGCGGGCAGCATCGACATCGGCTTCCACCCGGATAGCTGCAAGGCGCGCCTGATCGGCGGCCAAGTGCACGTCGTCGTCGCGATCGAGAACCAGCCGATCATCGTCGGCAGCAACGGTCTCGTGACGAGCGCGGATCAGCCCGGCAACCCGGCGGACGTGAGCCCGGTGGGCCTCGTCCAGGTCGTGCGCGTCGACTTCACCAACTTCGCGAACTCGGTCGTCACCAGCGTTGCGCTCCCGAGCGCGGACCTCGCGGCCGCCGGCTGCTTGTTCCCCAACGACCCGCAGCCTGAGTTCGTCGCATGGCAGGGCCGCTACTGCGCGGTCACGCTGCAAGAGAACAACGGCGTCGCGGTGATCGACATGCTCGATCCCAACCAGCCGCAACTCGTGCGCGTCTTCAGCAAGGGCGTTTGCGCGCCGCGCGCCGCCGACCTTCGTCGCGACGCGAAGATCGACTTCAGCCAGCTCTATCCGACCAACGCGGGCGCGGTCGTGGGTGGCGGCGGCCAGCCGATCGCGGCAGGCTCGCGCATGTCGGACGCGATCGCGTTCTCGCGCGATGGCTCGGTCCTCTACACCTGCGACGAAGGCGAACTGAGCTTCACCGGCGGCCGCGGCATCAGCTGGACCTCGATCGACGGCACGTTCCTCGGCGATGACGCCGGCGAGCTCGAGGAAGCGGCAGTGGTGTTCGGTCACTACCCCGATTCGCGCTCGGCCGCGAAGGGCATCGAGATGGAAGGCGCCACGACCGCGACGTTCGGCGGCAACGACTTCCTGTTCGCGTTGAGCGAGCGCGGCTCGTTCATGGCGGTCTACGACATCAACATCCCGACGCAGCCCCGCTTGGTGCAGCTGCTGCCGACCGGCATCTCGCCGGAAGGCGTCGTTGCGATCCCGCAGCGCGGCCTCGTTGCGACCTCCGAAGAAGTCTCGGGCACGATCACGATCTTCCAGGGCGTGGAAGGCACGTGGAACGGCGATCGCCAGCAGCCGACCCTGTTCTCGTCCGACATGACGACGCCGTGGGGCGCGCTGTCCGGCCTGACCAACGGTGCGCTGCCGGGCCAGTTCGTCGCGGTGTGCGACAACGCGCTGCCGTCGTCGATCTACACGATCCAATCGGGTCGCGGCACGGCGCCGGTCACGAAGGTGAAGCCGGTCCTCAAGGCTGGCGTCCAGGCGCTCTACGACTTCGAAGGCATCTGCAACGACACGTCGATCGTCACGACCGGCGCGGGCGGCTATTGGTGCGCGAGCGAAGGCAACGGCACGACGCAGCCCAACCTGCTCGTCCAGATCGACGCCGCTGGCAACGCGGTGCGTGAGATCCAGATGCCGAACTCGATCGACGCTGGCGCCAACGCGGCGATCGGTGGCACGGCTCGCGGTCCGGTCGGCGGCATGCGCGTTCGCAGCAACGGCTACGAAGGCTGCAGCCTCTCGACGGATGGCCGCTACGCGTTCGCGGCGATCCAGCGCGACTTCAACAACGAGTTCCCCACCGGCCCGATCTTCGTCCGCATCGCGCGCTACGACCTGCAGCAACTGCAGGATCCGGCGACGCCGAGCAGCGGCATCCGGTTCGGCGGCAACTGGGACTTCTTCTACTACCAGCTCGACACGACGGACGTCGTCAACTGGGCTGGCCTCTCGGAGATCACGACGATCGGTGACAACCGCTTCCTCGTGATCGAGCGCGACAAGGGCATCGGCGCGGGCTCGACGCTGAAGAAGATCTACGCGTTCGATCTCTCGAACGTGACGCCGGACGCGGACGGCATCCCGGACGCGACGGACACGGTGACGAAGATCCTCGTGCGCGACTGCGTCCGCGAGTTCACGCCCTACGAGAAGATCGAAGGCGTGGTCATCGACCGCGGCAACCTTTGGGTGCAGCTCGACAACGACCTCGGCGCTCACGAGTCGCGCCTGCGCAACCTCGGCCGCCTCGGCCGCGTGTTCCCGCGCTGATCGCGCGACGATGGCTGCTCAGCGCTTGCTGCTCGCTGCGTTCTTCGACGCGGCGAGCACGCGCTGTTCGTGATCGAGCAGCCAACGCTTCTTGTCCACGCCGGCGCTGAAGCCGGTGAGGCTGCCGTCCTTGCCGATCACGCGATGGCAAGGCACGACGATGGGGACAGGATTGCGCCCGTTCGCGGCGCCGATCGCGCGCATCGCGGTCGGCTTGCCGATCTTCTGCGCTTGCTCTTGGTAGCTGCGCGTCTTGCCGAACGGGATCTTCTGCAGCGCGTTCCATGCCTTCTGCTGAAACTCCGTGCCCTCAGCCGCGAGCTCGAGCTCGAACGACGTGCGCCGACCTGCGAAGTAGTCCGCGAGTTGCTTCGTCACGTGGGCGCAGCGCGCGGCGTTCGCTTGCTCGCCTTCGCGCGCGGGAGGCGGCTCGGACTTCTGGGTCATCGGGGCCTCTTGCATCTCGATCCTGGCAAGGGCACCCGTCGCGGTGACTGCGATGCGCAGCTTGCCGATCGGCGAGTCGACGACCGTGGTGAAGGCAGCGTTGGTCTGTTGGGTTCGCATGATGAGCTTGATGCTCGACGGGGGATGGAACCCGCCAGATTCTTGGGTCAACGCAGCAATGCCGCGACGCGCACGACTGGCGACGTCAGCGCGTTTGCGTCCGGTGTGGCCTCGTCGAGGTGCAAGAACGGTTGCGTGATCACGAGGCTCGCGGCAGTGAGGCCGCGGTCTTGGATGGCGCGCTGCAGCTGCGCGAGCCCGGTCGCGCGGCGTTCCTCGAACGTGCCAGTCGGCGGGTAGACGGCGATCGCGCGCGTTGCCGAGGCTTCGCGGAGTTCGACCCCGGAAGGGGCAGCCCAAGGCTTGGCGCCTGCCGCCGCGCGGAACGGGATCACGAACAGATCGCGGTCGCCGTCGCGCGCGAGGCCGCAGAAGCCGGCGATGCTCTGCCCCGCCTCGCGCAAGGTCGCGGTCCACTGCTGCGCGATCGCGGCGCGCGCTTCCCAGTTGCCAGGGTCTGCCACGCAGAGCCAACGCGCGGCGCGCACCGGTTCGAGCACGGGCTCGGTGGGATGCTGCGGCGCGCCGACCGTCAGCGTTGGCTTCTCATCGGTCGCGGCAACCGCGGCTTCGTCAAACATCGACTCGTCCCAAGCGAAGTCGACGGAGTCGAAGCGAATCGCGCATCGTCCGAGCGGCGCGATGGTGGCGGACTGCACGATGCGCGTCGTGGACGTGCGCAGGTGGCCTTCGATGACGACGCCGTCTTGGGTTGCGCCATCGAGCGGCGTCATCGACGCGAGCAGCAGCGCGTTGGGCTGCAGTTCCATGCGCCAGGATGCGCCGTCGCGCTCCGTGATGCGGAATGCGTTGGCTGCGATGCGCTCGCACGCAGTCGCGCGCCGTGCCGGGCCAAGCGTCGCGACGTCGAGCAAGCGCAGCATCGCCAACGCGCGCGATGCTGCGATGGGATCGAGCTCCGCGGCTGGCGCTGGTGGCTGCGTCACGCGCAGCGCGCGCGAGCCTTGGCACAGGTGCGTCTCGCCGTCCGGCCACTCGATGCGCAGTCGATCCGGCAGGCTGCCGTATGCCTTCGCTTTGGAGCCGTCGGGCAACGTCACGTGCGCGACGAAGCGATCAAACCCCGTGACCTCGCCGTGGCATGCAGCAACCAATCGCGATGGGACAGAGGCTGCGTCGAGCACTGCTAGATCGACGGGCACGTCGACCGGCGCATCGGCGGGCGCTTGCGATGCCGCGTCGGTCGCGGGCTGACGGCTACAGCCCGTCAGCGTCACCGTGAGCGCGAGCGCGGCCGCGCAAGCCGCTGCGCGCGCCGTCATCACTTGCCGCGCTGGAACTCGCGTCGCCACAGCGCGACGTCGTAGCCACGGTCCACGTTGCCAGCAAGTTGCTGCAGCGCCTTGCGCGCCGCGAGCCGAACGTTGGGCGTCGTTTCGCCCGGGCCGAGCATCGTCAGCAAGCTCTCGTATTGGTCTTGCGCGTTCATGCGGCCGAGCGCGATCGCCGCGTTCATGCGAACGCGCGGCGTCGGGTGCGAGGTGTACTTCGCGACGATCGCCGCGTGCTTGGCGTTGCGCGTGAAGCCGAGGCCGCGCAGCGCGTTGGCGAGCAGCAGCGGATGCTGATCCTTGTCGCCTTCGAGGATGTGCAACCAGACCGGAAGGATCTCGTCCGCGCGCAGGCTGTTCTCTTGCAGATGCACGAGCGCCCATGCCGCGCCGATGCGGCCCCGTTCGTTGTGCTTCTCGTTCTCGACGACGCGCGCGATGACGCCTGGCGGCGTGCGCGGATCGCGCAGGATCGCGAGGCCGAGCACGGCGCGATCGACGAGCTGCTCATCCTCAAGTTGCGCGCCTTGCAGGATCACCGACATCGCGTCGCTGCGATCGGCGAAGCCAAGCGCCGCGAGCGCGATGCCTTGCCGATATGTATCCGCGGAGTCGCCCGCGAGCGCCACGAGCTTGTCGGTGGTGGATCCCGCCGGCTTGCCGCTCACGAGTTGGCGCAGCAGTCGATCGAGCTGCTCGCGCTCGGTGTCGTAGCGCGCGATGCCGGAGTTGCTGACGGCGCGCACATAGCTGTCGAGCGCTTGGTCCATCTGCAGCAGCACGGCGTGGAACTCGTTGCGCGCGGCCTCCGAGTCGAGCTTCCCCTGCTCTTGCTTCTCCAGTTCGGGGTCAAACGTGCCCGTCGTGGACTTGGGGTCGGAACTGGCGCAGGCCGTGAACAGGGCGAGCGCGATCGGGAGCCAGGGGCGGCGGAGCATGGGGGCCTTGGAGGGGATTCGAGTGCGGACCTTCCCGCATTCTGCCGGGCCTCGCCGCATTCTCGCAACGACGCAATCCGCGCGATCGCAGCGGGCTCAGACCTGGCCGGAAGGCCCATGCAGGCGCACGGGCTTACCCTTCTTCTTGAGCCGCAGGTTGAGCGCTTCGACGAACACCGAGAACCCCATCGCGAAGTAGACGTAGCCCTTCGGGAAGTGCTGGCCGGCGCCCTCGGCGACGAGCGTCGTGCCGATCAGCAGCAAGAACGACAGCGCGAGCATCTTGACCGTCGGGTGCGAGTCGACGAACGCGCAGATGCGGTCGACGAATGCGATCATCACGACCGAGGAGATCACGATCGCGAGGACCATGACTGCGACGTCCTTGGCCATGCCGACTGCGGTGATCACCGAATCGAGCGAGAACACGAGGTCGAGCAGCGCGATCTGCGCGAGCACCGAGCCCATCGTCACGGCCTTGCCGCCGCCTTCGTTCTCGCCGTCCTCGCCCTCGAGCTTGCGATGGATCTCGGTGACGCTCTTCCACATCAAGAACAGGCCGCCGCCGAGCAGGATCAGGTCCTTGCCGGAGATCTCGCGGCCGATGACAGAGAACAGCGGCGCCGTGAGTTGCATGACCCACGAGATGCAGAACAGCAGCACGAGTCGCAGGCCGAGCGCGAGCGTGAGTCCTAGGCGCTGCGCCTTGGGCCTCTGCGCCGCCGGCAAGCGACCGGTGAGGATCGAGACGAACACGAGATTGTCGACGCCGAGCACGACCTCCATGACGGTCAGTGTGCAGAGCGCGATCCAGGCTTCCGAAGACGTGATCCAGTCCATTCGCGGTGGCGGAGTTCACCGCTAAGCAGGCGCGAATGCGAGCGGCAATGCATGATGGGCGGATGCGAGTCGTGTCCTCGTGGCCTTGGTTGCGTGTTGCGCTGATCTTGCTCGTCGCAGGCGCTGCCGTATGCGAACGCGCCGCGGCACAGCGACCGACGTCGTTCGCATGCAAGCGCTTGCTTGCGCCGGACGGTCGCTCGTGGCTCGAAGACCAAGTCGTGGGGGCGATGGGGCCGAGCATCTTCGAGGTGCGTGCACGCCGCGAAGGCGAGGACGTGGATCGCGACTTCGGCGACGCGTGGGTGATCCCTGGCTTGATCGACCTGCACACGCACCTGTTCTTGCGGCCCTATGCCGAGAAGTCGTGGGACGAGCAGGTTCGCAACGAGAGCCTCGCGCTGCGTTCGATGCGCGCGGTGCGTCACGCCGAGGCGACGTTGCGCGCGGGCTTCTTCGCGGTGCGCGATCTCGGCACCGAAGGAGCTGGCTACGCGGACGTGGACCTGCAGAAGGCGTGGAAGGAAGGAATCTTCGCGGGGCCCGAAGTGTTCGCCTCGACGCGCGCGATCCACATGCGCGGTCGTTACGGGCCCGATCCCGACGACCCGAAAGTCGAGAAGGGCGCGCAGTGCGTGCTCGGCATCGAGGAGATCCGCGCTGCGGTGCGCGAACAGCAGCGCGGCGGCGCGCAGTGGATCAAGGTCTACGCCGACTACCGCGATGGCAAAGGCGGCGTATCGCCGACGTTCTCGGCTGCGGAGATGCACGCGCTGTGCGCAGAAGCGGCGAGCCTCGGGCTCCCGGTCTCTGCGCATGCGACGACGGACGCAGGCATCAAGAACGCGATCGAAGCGGGCGCGAAGACCATCGAGCACGGCGCGGGCGCAAGCGAAGCGACTCTGCGTCGCATGAAAGAACTCGGCGTCGTGCTCGTGCCGTGCCTCACGGCCAACGAGACGATCGTGCGCAACGCCGGGCACAGCGGCCCAATGCTCGAACGGCTCAACGCGGCGAAGGCTGGGTTCCAGCGCGCGCTCGCAGTCGGCGTCGAGATCGCATGCGGCAGCGACGCCGGCGTGTTTGCGCATGGCGAGAACGCGCGCGAGTTGGAGTTGATGGTGGACTACGGCATGCCCGCCGACGCTGCGTTGCGCTCAGCGACCGTGGTCGCGGCGAAGGTGCTCGCCACCAGCAAGTACGGCAGCATCGGCGGCGTCTCGGGCTTCGTCGTGCTCCGCGCGGATCCGTGGAAGGACATCTCGACGTTGCGCACGCCGATCGCGGTGTATAGCGGCGACATTGCGGAGGCGGGGCGATGAGGCGAGTGGTGAGCAGGTTGGCATTTGCGCTCGCGTGCGCAGGGCTTGCATCGTGCGCCGCGCATCGCGACGCCGTGGACCAACGCGCCGCGGTTGCGCGCGCGGCCGACGCGGCTCGCGCGTTCTTGCTCGTGCTCACCGATGCGCAGCGCGCTGCAGCAACGGCGCCACTCGGCGATCCATCGCGGACCAAGTGGGGCTTCGTGCCAGCTCAGTATCCAGGCGTGATGTGGGGCGACCTCGACGCCGCGCAACGAGACGCGGCGCGCGCGCTGTTGCTCGCGGTCTTGTCGGATCGCGGCATGGCGACCGTCGATGCGATCCTGGCTCTGGAGAACGAACTGCACGCGCGCGAGTCGGCGCGCGGACTCGATGCGCGGCATCGCGATCCGAGTCGCTACTGGCTGCAGGTGTTTGGCGAGCCGTCGACGATGGGCGCGTGGGCGTTGCGGTTGCAGGGTCATCACGTGTCGCTGCACGTCGCGTTTTCGGATGGAGCGATCGCCGGCGGTTCGCCGAGGTTCTTTGGCGCCAATCCGCACCGCATTCCCGATGGCCCGCGCGCAGGCGAGCGCGTTCTTGCCGTCGAAGAGGACCTTGCTCGCGCGTTGCTCGCGTCGTTGCGCAACGAACAACGCGCGATCGCAATCGTCGATCCCGTGGCGCCGCCGGACATCGTTCTTGGTCCCACGCGTGTAGCAGTCGACGCGGGCTCGCCGCGCGGCCTGTCCCATGGGGCGATGGAACCAGCTCAGCGTGCGGCTCTGTGGCTGCTCGTCGAGCGTTTTGCGCATGCGCTTGTCCCGGACTTCGCGGAAGCGGACCTGCGGCGCATTCGCGCTGCGGGGCTCGACGCGATCACGTTCTGCTGGATGGGCAGCGAGAAGCCCGGCGAAGGTCACTACTGGCGCGCGCAGGGGCCGACATTCGTCGTTGAATACGACTGCACGCAGGATCGCGCGAACCACGTGCACACGGTCTGGCGCGACTTCGAACGCGACTTCGGCGGCGATCTGCTGCGCGCGCACTACGAAGCCGCGCACGCCATCCAGCCGATCCCGCGCTCGGATTTCTGATCGCGCCACAGCATCATGCGCGCATGACCGACGACGGATTCGACGCGCCGCCGCATCGCGTGCGCGTGCGCTACTGCGAGACGGATCGCATGGGCATCGCGCACCACGGCAGCTACGTCGCGTGGCTCGAAGAAGCGCGAACCGAATACATGCGCCGCTGCGGCAAGAGCTACCGGCAGATGGAGGACGAGGGCAACTTGCTGCAAGTCGTCGACATGTCGATCCGCTACGTGAAGCCGATCGACTACGACGACGTCGCTGCGATCTCCGTGCGCATGAAGGAGCGGCAGAAGGCAGCGTTCACGCTCGAGTATCGAGTGCAGCGCGAGTCCGACGGTGCGGTGACCGCGATGGCGGAGACGAAGCTCGCGTGCGTCGGCCGCGACGGCAAGTTGCGGCGGTTGCCCAGCGAGATCGGCGCTGCGCCGAAGGCGTAG
>JBEELK010000104.1:0-15752 GCA_041168165.1 Planctomycetota bacterium
GCGCCGTTTAGCAGCGTGTGGACCCAGATCGATGCGGCGTAGCCGAGCGCAATGAATGGCATGACCTTGAGGTGCCCGCCAAACGTGTAACTGCCCCGGGCTGAACCCATGAGCGCAACTCCTGCTGCTGAGCCCACGGACAGCAGCGAGCCGCCAACGCCAGCCGTGAGCGTAACGAGCAGCCAGTTGTAGTCAGCAAGCGGTGTGTGCAGCGCGCCACTAGGGTCCATAGGCGGGTTCATCCCGATCACGGCGAACATCACCGGCACGTTGTCGACGACCGCAGAGAGGATGCCGATGCCCACGTTGGCCCAGAACGCGCCGATGCCGCCGTCCGCGGCGAAAAGCCAATTGCCGACGAGCGTGAGGTAGCCGAGTTCTTGCATCGCGCCGACGCACATCACGACGCCGAAGAAGAACAGCATCGTGTCCCACTCGACGTCCGCGACGTTCTTGAACACGTCGAGCGGCTCGCCGGTGCCGCGCTTGTGGTGACGTCGAGTGACGAACCAGCCGTAGATGAAGTAGTAGCCGAGGCCTGTCATCATCCCGAGGAATGGCGGGATGTGGAACGCCATGTGGAAGACGACCGAAGTGACGATCGTGGCAAGGAACAGCACGATCACGACGAGCCATCCCTCCTTGAGCTGCGCGTTCTGCTGAACGCTGTGCGGCGAGTCCTTTGGCACCAAGAAGTGCATGCACGCTGCGGGCACCAGCCAGTTCACCAGCGAGGGGACGAACAACGCCAAGAACTTGGTCGTGTGCACCTTGCCCTCTTGCCACACCATCAACGTCGTGATGTCGCCGAAGGGTGAGAACGCACCACCCGCATTGGCAGCGATCACGATGTTGGTGCACGCAAGGCTGATGAACCATGCATGGCCACGGCCGACGGAGATCGCGACGGCGCCCATCAGAAGGGCGGTCGTCATGTTGTCGGCAACTGGCGAGATGAAGAACGCCAGCGCACCGGTCAGCCAGAACACGGCGCGGAGGCTGAAGCCGCGCGATACGAGGATCGAATTGAGCTTGAGGAAGACGTTGTGCTGCGAGATGGCGGAGATGTAGGTCATCGCCACCATCAAGAAGAGGAACAGCGCGCCATAGTCCGCCACATGGTGCATGACGCGGTCCTCCATATGGGACGTGTCGAGCGCATGGCTCTCCGGATGCGCGTGGTAGGCGACGGCGACGAGCGTCCAGCAAGCGCCCGCGGCTAGGACCACGGGGATCGACTTACGGACATGCAGTCGCTCCTCGAGCACCACGAGGAGATACGCAAGGCAGAAGAGGACAAGCGCGAGTTGCGCCGGCCCGGTCGACGTGAGATCGAACGAGAGGAGGTTTGCGATCACGGAGACGCTCTTGGCCGAGAGGGGGACAGCGTCAGTGTCCGAACTCGCTCGCCTCGCTCAAGCCGCAGTTCCGTGAAAGGACGCGCATTCGCGTCCAAAAAACGTCAGGCCTTTGGCTGCATGAGCGCTTCGAGGCGCGTCTTGACGGCCTCAACTGCGCGCGGCGAAACATCGCCTAGCAGCCAGCGAATCTGTGTCGGGGAGAGTGCCGCGTCGAGGTCAGCGCCTTCCGCTTCTGGATAAAGCACGGGTTCCTCGGGGGCGCCAAACGCAAGCGGAGGCAGGTCTTGGTCCGTGGTTTGTTGACGGACCTTCGCAAGCAGCCCGTGCAAGTCGATGCCGCGCAGCACGAGCAGTTCCCAAGGCTTTTCGTCGAGCCGTCGTGCGAACAGTTCGTTGAGCGCGAGCACGTGCCGGCATGGCTTTTCCTGCAAGTCACAGGAGCACCCAAACGTCACGCGGCGTGCATCCGGGAATAGAGGCTCGCCGACGATGCGAGCCAGCAGGCGGTCGAACGCACGCGGTACCTTGCCTTGCTCCAAGGCCTCGATGATCGACTTGCTGCGACGCAGCACGCGCACCACCGTGTTCCACTCCTTTTGCGGGAGCGTCATCACCTGGAGGCTTACTTCGTGGATGGAGCCCATGGCCCCTTCCATCTCGGCGCGCATCGATCCTGGCCGAATGCGGACCATCGGCTTGCGGATCGAGGGCAGCAACTCGAGCGCGGCGGCGAGACGCTTGTCATCCACTCCGCGCGTGGCTTCGCGGCGCCAGCGCTCACCAAGGGAGACGCTCTTTTGCTCGCTCATGCCATCGCCTCCTTGCGATCCAGCGCGAGGAGCTTCTTCAGGTCCTCGTTGCTGAGTTCGGTGATCCAGTTCTCGCCTGCAGCAAGCAGGTTGTCCGCGACCTCGCGCTTGCGCTCGAGCATCTGCTGGATGCGTTCTTCGAGCGTGCCGGTGCAGACGAACTTGTGCACGAACACGTTGCGCAACTGGCCGATGCGGAACGCGCGGTCCGTCGCTTGGTCTTCGACAGCCGGGTTCCACCAGCGGTCGAAGTGGAATACGCGGTTGGCGGCAGTGAGGTTGAGGCCGGTGCCGCCTGCCTTGAGCGACAGGATGAATACCTTGGGGCCGTCGGGCCGCGATTCCTGGAAGTCCGCGACCATCGTGTCGCGCTCCTTCTGCGGCACGCTGCCGTGCAGGAATAGGACTGGGCCGCCGATGCGCTCTTCGACGTGCGTCTTCAGCAGCGATCCCATTTCCTTGAACTGCGTGAACACAAGGCAGCGATCGCCTTCTTCGAGTGCCTCCTCGAGCATCTCGGTGAGCAGGTCCAACTTGCCGCTGCGAGACGGCAGCGAACTGCCATCGCCGAGGTAGTGCGCCGGATGGTTGCACACTTGCTTGAGCCGAAGCAGCGTAGTGAGGATCGCGCCGCGGCGGGCAATGCCTTCTTGCGCGCGCTCGACTTCTTGCAAGCCCTTGCGGACCACGGACTCGTAGAGGATTGCCTGCTCGCGCGTCAGCGACGACGCGACGATCTGCTCGGTCTTCTCCGGAAGGTCCGAGACGATCTCGGAGTCGGTCTTGAGGCGACGCAACACGAACGGGCGCACGAGCCGCGCGAGCGCGGACATCGAGCTCTGTCGGCGCTGCTTCACGATCGGGTGCTCCAGCGTCTGCAAGAACTGGGTCCGTGAGCCGAGCAGGCCTTCGTTGAGGAAGTCCATGATCGACCAGAGGTCGAGCGGCCTGTTCTCGAGCGGCGTGCCGGTGAGCGCTACGCGGAAGTTGCCGCGCAATGCGCGAGCGACCTTGGACTGCTTGGTCGTCGGGTTCTTGATGTTCTGCGCTTCATCGAGGATCACGCCCTCGAACGCGCACGACGTGAGGAGCTCTTCGTCACGCTGCAGCAAGTTGTAGCTGGTCAGCATGATGTCGTGCTTGTCGAGGACCTTCTGGAACTCCTCTGCCGACTCCGCGCGCGTCTTCCCGTGATGCAGGGTCGTGCGCAACTCGGGCGCAAAGCGGATCAGCTCGCGACGCCAGTTACCGAGCACGGAGACCGGGCAGACGATCAAGAGGCAGCCAGGCTTGTCCGTGCGTTTGCGCCAATCGAGCATGACAGCGATTGCTTGCACTGTCTTGCCGAGACCCATGTCGTCCGCGAGGCATGCGCCAAAGCCTTGGTCGACTAGGTAGTACATCCACGAATGGCCGCGTTGCTGATAGGGCCGCAGCTCGCCGAGGAAGCCCTTGGGCATCGGACGCCCTTCGACGTTGCGCGACTTCTCCAGGCTCTCGAGCAACGCTTCGAGTCGAGGCGTGCTCGCGATCGTCTCCATCGCGAGGCCGTGCAAGTGCGCCGCGCCGCCGAGGCGAAGGCGAAGGGCCTCGAAGAAGCTGATCCGCTCCCCGGTCTCCGCCATGCGCTTCTTGAAGTCGATCAGCGCTTGTCGGTCCTTCGGGCTCAGCAGCACGGGGCGGTTGTCGAGGAACACCAACGGCGACTTGGCGTCGACGAGTGCATCGAACTCTTCGCGCGTCAGGACGGTTTCGCCGAGCGCAAGATTCCAGCGGAACTCGAACCAAGGCCGCGTGGAGTCGCCGCCTGGGATTTCTGCGAGCGTGACGTGCGCGGCGAGTCGCTGCATCGACTCGACACCGGGAACCCGTAGCTCGAAGCCTTCGGTTTCGAGCAGCGGGATGTGGTCGAGGATCTGGTCGAGTTCTTGGCGATTTAGGCTCGCCTTGCCGTCGACGAGATTGCGAGCGCGACGCAGCGGCGGCAGCTTCTCGGACAGCTCGTCGATCTTGTTCTCGAAGCGCTGCACGCTGTCGCGCAGCAACTCATTGGGGAACAGCGATTGGCTGATGCGCTGGTGCACCTGCTCGAGCGTTTCGAGCAGGTTCACAGTCGGAATCGGCCGCGCCAGCAACTGCAGACCCCACGGCGCGTTCTCTTCGAGTGGCTGGTCCGGCACGAGGATCTCGAGCACAGGCACCATGTCCGTGTGCCAGAACTCGCGCGGCAGTCGCTCTGCCTTCTCGAAGGCCGGTTTCGCGTCGTTTGCGATCTGATCGATCGCGTGCGCTGCAAAGCTGACAAGCAGATTGCGCGCCGTGACGGCATAGACGGGATCGTCAGGAACCGCGGTGCGCGCGGTCAGCAGGCTTCCAGGCACCAGTTCGGCCAGCGCCGCGAGGCACCACTGAGAGTCCAAAGACCAATGCGGCGCGAAGCGCGCGACGCCGGGTTGTGGTGCTGGAGCGAAGTCGCCGCGATCGCGCATCTGCACAACGAGCTTGCAGGCTGCAGCAAGCGCGCGGAGCGTCGGCGCAAGAGGATCGATATCGAGCGCAGCGAGGACCGGAACGGCGTCTGCAAGCGATGCGGCGAGAGCGGGCATCGTCCAGAGGGACGGCGCGATGCGCGCATTCTTCTGCTCGTCGTCATCGGCGACGGCGGATTGGATCGGCTGCAGCGATTGCTCTTCGATAGGCAGCAGGATCTGGAGATCTACTGGCTCCGTCTTGCCGCGCAGCGAGTCGGGCAGAGCGTCCTGCGTGATCCCTGATTGCGACCAGAATGCAATGCGAGCACCGCCAGGGGCTCGCGTGTGCAGGTAGGCAGCTTGGAGGGCTGCCAATGGGGGCGGCGTCACGCCACGGTCGTCGGACATCGAGGCCGCCCCAGGCGATCAGTGGTTCTCTGCGTGCGGCTTTGGCTGCACGAATCCGTTGTCGACAGGCAGCTTCACCGTGCGCAACGGGTCGTCGTCTCCGCGCGTTGCTTGATCGCTCAGCGTGAAGATCAGCAGCAGTGACAAGAACAGGAAGGAGCTGAGGAAGACGAGCTTGTTGATCGCCGTGTCCCACTTCACGTGCATGAAGATCGCGATCACCAGCGATGCCTTGACGCTCGCGATCAGCATCGCGATCAGCAAGTTGGCGGAGCCGAAGTCGACGCGCGACGCGGCGACCGTGATGATCGTGAGGAACAGCAGCGCGAGCAGGACGTTGACGAACGTCTTGGTCGACGTGACGTGATGCGGCCCGTAGCTGTGGGCGTCGTGGCCGTGCGCGTGATCGTGGGCAGACATCAGGGCACCAGGTAGAGCAGCGGGAAGAGGAAGATCCAGATCAGGTCGACGAGGTGCCAGTAGAGGCCGACCAAGTCGACAGGCAGGAAGTAGTTCGCGTGGAAGCGGCCCTTGGCGGCGCCGAACATGATCCAGACGATCAGGCCCGCGCCGATGATGACGTGCAGACCGTGGATCGCCGTCATCGTGAAGTAGATCGAGAAGAACAGGTTGCCGTGCTCGACGCCGGCCATGACGCCGTCATGGTCGGTGTACCACTGCAGTTGCTGGCCGAGCGCGTCGTGCATTCCGCCGAACACGGGCAACAGGCCGTGGTCGAACTTGGCCTGATACTCGACGAACTTGATGCACATGAAGATGACCGCGCCGATCACCGTCAGCGCGCAGTACATCAACAGCTTGCCCTTTTGGCTCACCTGCGCGGAGCGCACGCCCATGGCCATTGTCCACGAGCTCAGCAGTAGCACGATCGTGTTGATCGCGCCAAGGCGCCAGTTGAGTTGCTCCCCGCCGACCTTGAAGGTCTCCGGGTAGACCTGATGGAAGAAGAAGTAGGCAGCGAAGAGGCCGCCGAAGAGCAGGATTTCCGTCGCGAGGAACAGCCAGAAGCCGAGCTTGGCTGCCTGGAACTCCTGCGTGGGAGTGTCGAAGTGGTGCGCGACGGTGTGCGGCAAGAAGCCGGGTCCCGGCGCGGGGACGACGACGGAGTGTCCGTGATCGTGGCTCATGGGGATCTCGTGGATTCTGCGTTGTGCCGCGTCAGCGGACCGGGGTCTGCGTCGTCTTGAGGTCGAGCGTCGAGTAGTCGTAGACCTCAGTGGTCACGACCGGCGGCTCGTCGAAGTTCTCGAGCGGCGGAGGCGTCGGCGACAGCCATTCGAGCGTCACGCCGCCCCAGTGGTTCTGCATCGCCTTCTTGCCGGCGAGCAGAGAGTGGACGAGGTAGCCGACCATCAGCGCCACGCCGGCGCCGAGGATCATCGCGCCGATCGTCGAGGCTTGGTGGAACGGCTGGTAGTCCTCGATGTATGTCGCATACCGACGCGGCATGCCGCGGCTGCCCATCACGAACTGCGGGATGAACGTCGCGTTGAAGCCGACGAAGATGATGCCGCACGCGAGCTTCGCGAGGCCTTCGTTGTAGATCACGCCGAAGATCTTGGGCCACCAGTGGTGCAGGCCGGCGAAGAACGCCAGCGCAATGGAGCCCATCATCACGTAGTGGAAGTGCGCGACGACGAAGTAGGTGTCGTGCAGGTGGATGTCGACGTTGAGAGCACCGAGGATCACGCCCGTGAGACCGCCGATCGCGAAGATGATCAGGAAGGCCAGCGTGTAGAGCATCGGCGAGTTCATCGCGATCGAGCCCTTCCAGATCGTCGCGACCCAGCTGAACTCCTTGATGGCTGTCGGGATCGCCACGAAGAAGGTCAAGAACGAGAACGCGAACATCGCGTACGTCGACTGACCGCTCGTGAACATGTGGTGGCCCCACACGAGGAAGCTGATCACTGCGATCGCGATCGAGCTGAACGCGATGAGCTTGTAGCCGAACAGCGGCTTGCGGCTGTGGACCGTGACCAGCTCACTGATGATGCCGAAGGCCGGCAGCACCATGATGTAGACCGCGGGGTGGCTGTAGAACCAGAAGAAGTGCTCGAACAGCACCGGGTCGCCGCCGAGGCGCGGATCGAAGATGCCGACGCCATAGAGGCGCTCGAACGCGACGAGCAGGATCGTGATGCCGAGCACCGGCGTCGCCAGAACCTGCAGGATCGAAGTCGCATAGATCGCCCAGACGAAGAGCGGCATGCGGAACCAGGTCATGCCTGGGGCGCGCAGCTTGTGCGTCGTGACGATGAAGTTGAGCCCCGTGAAGATCGAGCTGAAGCCGAGGATGAAGATGCCCAGCCCGATCGATACGACCGCTTGGTTCGTATAGAGGCTGTAGGGCGCGTAGAACGTCCAGCCCGTGTCAAAGCCGCCTGCGATGATCGCATAGAGGGCGAAGATCGTGCCGGTGACCCAGAGATAGAAGCTCAGCAGGTTGAGGCGCGGCAGCGCGACGTCTTTGGCGCCCAACATGATTGGGAGCACGATGTTTCCGAGTGACCCCGGGATTGCTGGGATCACGAAGATGAACACCATGAACACGCCGTGCAGCGTGAACACTTGGTTGTAAGTCGCGTTGTCGAACAACGCGCCAGTCGGCTCCCACAGGTGCAGACGAACGAGTAGCGCGAAGAGGCCGCCCGCGAGGAAGGCCGCCGTCACGCCAATCAGATACATGATGCCGATGCGCTTGTGGTCCAGGGTTGCGGCCCAGGACATGAAGCCCTTCGTGACATTCAGGAAGTTGGGCTTCGCTGCGCCGTGCTCGCCGGCGTGCACCTCGTAAGCAGGAACGTTGGTCGTCATGGCTGGGCTCTCAGTTGCTTGCGAGCGACTTCATGTAAGCGATCAGGCAGTTCACGCGGCGCTCGTCGAGGTCGGCGAACGCGGACATGTTGTTGTTGCGGTAGGGCAGCTCCGCGACCTTCTTGGCGTTGGGCATCGCGATCGACTCCTTGATGTAAGCCTCGTCGACCGTGACCGTCTGCGTCGAGCCGTCTGCAAGGACGACCTCGCGAGCGCGGCCGATGACCTTGTCGCCATCCTTGGCGAACAGGCCCTTCGGACCAGCCCAGCTCGGGCCGGTGCCCGGCGTGCCGTTGACGCTGTGGCAGCTGAGGCACAGTGCCTTGTAGATGTTCTCGCCGCTCGCGATCGCTTCCGCCGGAGTGCTGTCCTTGAGGACATCCCACGGCTTCTTCGCATATTCGGCCGCCGTCACAACGTGGACGAGCGCATACATCTTGCTGTGGTCCTGGCCGCAATACTCGGCGCAGAACAGGTGGTAATCGCCTGTCTTCGTCGGGCGGAACCAAGCCGTCTGCTGACGACCCGGGACCACGTCACGCTTCACGCGCATGCCTGGCAAGAAGAATGCGTGGAGCACGTCGGTCGACTGCAGCGTGAACGCGGCGGACTTGTCCACCTCGAGCCAGAGCTCGTTGTAGCTCTGCACCTTGCTGCCCGGGTAGCTGAACGACCAGTTCCACTGCTTCGCGACCGCCTTGTATTGGCGCGCGTCCGCAGGGGCGACCAGCATGTCATTGCTGCCCTTCCAACCCCACACGAACATCACCATGACGATGATGAGCGGGATGATCGTCCAGATCACCTCGAGTGGAGTGTTGTGAGTGACGATCGAGGCCGCCGGTTGGTCGAAGGTCTTTCGCCGATACTTGACGACCGACAGCGCGAGCACGCCGGTGATCAAGACGAAGAAGAAGATGCAGACGACATAGGTGAAGTAGAAGAGCCCATCGACGTGGTCGAACGTCGAAGCCAATGGCTCGAGTTGGCCCCACTTGTCGCTGAGAACCGGCAGCTTGGCCGGGTTCTCGATGTAGTTCTTCGGTTCCTGGATCAAGGTGGAGATCACGGGCGGACTTCCTTTGGCGCTGCCCCTACAAGGGCCTGGCTGCCAGTTGCTTGCAAGGGGTTCCGTCGCAGAGCGACGGACGGTTGCACGGGGGAGAGGTTCATGAGGCGGATGGGGCTTGGGTGCCTTCCGCTGGAGTTTGGATTGCGGTGCGCGCGCGTTCGCGTTCGCGGCGCAGCATCAGGGCGATCATCGCGAGGATGACAAGAATCGTGAGCACGCCGCCGATGCGCATGACCGTCATGCCGAGCAGCGCATAGCTGCCGGTGCGGTCATCGAACGTCAGGCAGTTGAGGCGGACCTCGTCCCAGAACGTGCCGAGCTTGCCAGCGCTGGCCTCGACGATTGCGAGGCGCACGTCCGACGCATCGAATGTCGTGCCCGTGAGCACGCGGCTCAGCACGCCTTGCGGCGTGAAGAACAGCAAGGCACCAGGGTGCGCGTAGCGATTGTCGTGCTCAGCCCAGAAGTAGCGGAAGCCCACGCTTTCCGTCAGCTTCTTGATCTCGCTCTCTTGCGGCGTCGTCAGGAAGCGCCAGCCATCTTCGCCGCCAACGCGCGTCATCAACGCGAGGAACTTCTGCTTGCGCTCCTTGGCGGTCTCGGCGGTTTCGCGCGGGTCGATGCTGACGTTGATGATCAAGTAGTCGCTGCCCGGCGACAGGTCGACGGCGTTGAGCGCATCGAGCATGCCGTGGATCACTTGGCCACACATGTCGGGGCATGCGTAGTAGCCGGGGACGAGCACCACCGGGCGATCGCCGGGGAACACTTGGCCGAAGCGGAACGGGTAGTTGCGCTCGTCGATGAAGGTGAGCTCGGGGTCGAGCTTCATTCCGATCTTGTCTTGCATGGACGCAGCCTCCTGCACGACCTCGATCGAGGACGGCGGGTGGCCTTGTCCGCACGCAACGCCGCCTGCCGCGATCAGCGCGATGGCTGAGGCGGACACTGCGGTCGCGAATGCGCGCGCGATGCTCGACAACAGGGAGATCACTTCTTGACCATCTCCTGCATCACTTGCTCGATCGTCTTCTTGCCGCCACGGAGGAACTGGTTCTCCGTCGCGCGGGCTGTGTCGAGTTCTTCCGTCGGAGCAAGGTTGATCTTGCGATTGCGTTCCGCGGTCATCACCACGTCGAACAGCGGCATTAAGAAGTAGAGCGAGATGAACAGCACCACCGTCGAGCCGAGCACCCAAACCGCGGTCGACTTCGCGTCGATGTCGTGCTCGGGATCGTGCGGCTCGGGGCGAGCGCCGTTGTTCGTGTGCGTTGCGTGAGCGTGGCCCATCGTCGTGTTCCTCGCAGGTCAGATGTTCTGGAAGTGCAGCGTCTCCGACAGGCGCGGATCGCGCAGCGGGACGAGGTTGTTCTTGCGCACGAATAGGATCGCGATGCCCGCGACAAGGCACAGCATGCCGAAGTAGCACAGAGCGTCGTTCGGCTGGATGTTGTGCAGCCACAGGTTGAGGTCGTGGCTGAACGGCGGGTGGCCCGCGTTGCTGATCTCGACTGCTTCCGTCGCGTGTGCCGCGCCGTGACCGTGGCCCGCTTGCGGCAGGATCAGGTACTGCATGTCGATCCAGTGGATGACGAGCAGGAACGCAGCGCCGAGGCTCAACGTGAAGCCGTTGCGCTTGATGTGGCGCGACATCAGGAACACGAACGGCACGAGGAAGTGGCCGAACACGAGGATCGTGCCGACCGAGCTCCAGCCGTTATGCCGGCGATGCTCGAACCAAACCGTTTCTTCGGGGAGGTTCGCGTACCAGATCAGCATGTATTGGCTGAAGTTCACGTAGGTCCAGAAGACCATGAACGCGAACATCAGCTTGCCGATGTCGTGGAAGTGCTCGGTATTGATGACTTCGCCGAGGTAGCCCTTGCTGCGAATCCAGCGCGCGAGCAGCGCGGTGAACGCGAGGAAGGACATGAAGCCGCCAGCAAAGTAGCAGATGCCGAACATCGTGCTGAACCAGTGCGGGTCCAGCGACATGATCCAGTCGAATGCCGCGAACGTGATCGACAGCGCGAACAGCAGCAGACCTGGCGCTGCGAGACGCGCCATCTTGAGGCTCAGCGCGCCATCGCCGGTCTCGTCTTGCTTGAGCGAGTTGCGGCGGAAGAACAGCGAAAGGCTGATCCAGATCGCGAAGTAGATGCCGGCGCGGATGAAGAAGAACTGCTTGTTGAGGTAGCCCGACTTGCCCGCGAGCACGTGGTCATAGCCCGGCTGGCCGGGAAGGATCGCTGCGTGCGTCTCCGGGTTCACGTTGGCGTGAGCCCAGTGGTGGTAGAGGTGATCAAAACCCACCAGCGCGATCGGCAGGAACAGCAGCGCCATCACGGGGATCGCGCCGGCCACGTTCTCAGCGACGCGGCGCACTCCCACGCTCCAACCGGCGCGCGTGATGTGCTGCACCATCGTGAAGAACAGAGCGCCCAGCGTGATGCCGAGGACGCCCATGTAGCCCGTCAGGTAGCTGAACCAGAAACGGCCCTGGTGCTCCTTGTCGCCGCCGAGACCGGTAGCAAACGCGATGGCGAGCAACGCGATGCCGAGTCCGAGCATGGCCATCTGGCCGGCCTTCAGGTCCCCGTCCTTGACGCGGGTGACGAGGTTCGGTGCCACCTTTTCGATCGGCAGCGCAGTCATGGTCGCGGTCATGGCTTACTGGTTCCCCAGGGTCTGGAGGGCGCGGATGTATTGGACGATGGCCCAGCGGTCTTCGACGGTGATGCGCGCGGCGTACGACGGCATCGTGTTGCGTCCGACCGGGCTCGACAGCACTTCGAAGTACTCGCCATCGGTGAAGTTGGCGACGCGGTTGTCCTTGCCCTGCACTGCGTGGAAGTTCGGCACGGCAACCGGCCAGCGGCGGCCGACGAGGCCATGGCCTTGGTCGCCATTGCCACCGCGGCCCGACTGGCCGTGGCAGATCGCGCAGTGGATCTCATAGCGATCCTTGCCGCGCGCCAGCGACTCCGCCGTCAGAGCGAGCGGGTTCTTGGCGAGCCAAGCCCCATCGACGCCTTTGCCGGCGTTCTTCGGATCCGGGAGCAGCGTTGCGTCCGGCAGCGAGCCGCGCGCAACCGTGCCTGCGACCGGGAGTCGCATGCTGCGGCCGTCCTTCCAACCTTCGAACTTGGTTTCGGACTGGGTCTTCAGCTTGGGCTGGAAGTCCATGTCCTGAACGAGGTGGATTGGCGGAGACGTCGACGTGCCGCCGCGGCACGCGCCGAGCGCGAGCGCGAGCAGCGCCAATGCGAACTTGGAGATCGTGCTCATGCATCCTCCAACAGTTCGATGTGCTTGGCGCCGATGCTCTCGAGGAGCTTCGCGGTCGCGTTGCGATCGAACTTGGGATCGGTGCTCTCGATCGACAGGAAGAACCGGTCGTCGGTCGCGCGGTGGATCTGGCTGTGGTTGAAGATCGGGTGGTGCAAGCGCGGCAGCTTGTTGATGCCGAACATGCCGAAGACGGCGCCGAATGCGGACAGCAGCACCATCAACTCGAACGTGATCGGGATCGTGGTAGGCCACGCGTATGGCTGCTTACCCGACACCCAGATCGGGTAGTCGACCGCGTTCATCCAGTACATCATCAACTGCGCGAGGAAGATGCCCGTGGCACCGCAGCAGATGACGATCCAGCCGAGGTGGCTGGGACCCTGACGCAGCGCCTTGTCCAGTCCGTGGACCGGGAAGGGCGTGTGTGCGTCAACCTTGGTGTAACCCTGCGCCGTGACCTTCTCCGCCGCGTGATAGATCGCGGCTGGAGACTCAAACTCGGCGACGATGCCCCAGTGATTGGCCATTGCTTGTCCTCGTGCCTCAGTGGGTGTGAGCCGCGGAGTGACCGTGGCTGTGGTCGTCGTGACCGTGATGCGGGTTCGCCTCTGGCATCACGCCCTTCACTTCGCTGATCGCGATGATGGGCATGAAGCGGCAGAACAAGAGGAAGAACGTGAAGAACAGACCGAAGCTGCCGGCGTAGGTCAGGATGTCGATGATCGTCGGGCTGAAGTAAGCCCAGCTCGACGGCAAGAAGTCGCGGTTGAGCGACGACACCGTGATCACGAAGCGTTCGAACCACATGCCGATGTTGACGAAGATCGACACGACGAACAGGAACGCGGGGTTGCGACGCAAGCTGCGCACCCAGAAGAACTGGGGGCTGATCACGTTGCAGCTGATCATGATCCAGTAGGCCCACCAGTAGGGGCCGAACGCGCGGTTGATGAAGCAGAACTGCTCGTATTCCGAGCCGCTGTACCACGCGATGAAGAACTCCATCCCGTAGGCGTAGCCGACCATCGTTCCGGTCAGCAGGAGCACCTTGGCGATGTTGTCGAGGTGGTTCAGCGTGATCAGGTCATGCAGGCCGAGCCACGCACGCGCCGGGATCATGAGCGTCAGCACCATGCCGAAGCCCGAGAAGATGGCGCCCGCGACGAAGTACGGCGGGAAGATCGTCGTGTGCCAACCGGGGACGATCGACACTGCGAAGTCGAAGGAGACGATCGAGTGCACGGAGAGCACGAGCGGCGTGCTCAGCGCGGCCAGGATCAGGTAGGCCTTCTCGTAGTGGACCCAGTGGCGGTTGCTACCGTGCCAACCGAGCGAGAACGCGCCGTAGACGCGCGCTGCGACCATGCGGCCAGCCTTGGCTGCGCGATCGCGGAAGGTCGCGAGGTCGGGCACGAGGCCGACGAACCAGAACATCGCCGACACCGTGAAGTAGGTGCTAACCGCGAAGACGTCCCAGAGCAGCGGGCTCTTGAAGTTGGGCCACATCGACATCTGGTTGGGCAGCGGGAACACCCACCAGATCACCCAGATGCGTCCGACGTGGATCGCCGGGAAGATGCCGGCGGCCATGACTGCGAAGATCGTCATGGCTTCCGACGCGCGGTTGATCGACGTGCGCCACTTCTGTCGGAACAAGAAGAGGATGGCGCTGATCAGCGTTCCGGCGTGGCCGATGCCGATCCAGAAGACGAAGTTGACGATCGGCCAACCCCAGCCGACGGGCGAGTTGTTACCCCACACGCCGATGCCGGTGAAGATCAGGTAACCGATCATCGCACCGAGGTTCAGCAGCAGCGCGATCGCTGCGCCGAACATCAGGTACCAACCCTTGGGCGTCTTCGATTCGACGACGCGGGCGACGATGTTGGTGACCGACGTGAAGTCGTTGTTGCCTTCGACCAGCGGCGCGCGGCGCAGCGGGTTCTCGGGCTCGTCGATTACGGTGATGGCGGTCATTCGATCAGCCCTGGTTCTGCGAGAGTTCCGGGTTGGGGTTGCGGACGCGACCGAGGTAGGTCGTGCGCGGCTTGGTATTGAGCTCGGAGAGCAGGCCGTAGTTGAGGCTGCTCTGGCGCAGCTTCGCGACGTTGCTCGACGTGTCGATGATGTTGCCGAACGTGATGGCCTGCGTCGGGCACGCTTGCGAGCACGCCGTTGCGACCTTCACCTGGCCTTCGTTGTCGCCAACCTTCGTGCCGGAGAGCTTCGCCTCGATGCGCGCGCCGTTGATGCGCTGGACGCAGTAGGTGCACTTCTCCATCACGCCGCGGGCGCGCGGGGTGACGTCCGGGTTGAACGCCATCCGCTTCGTGTCAGGCACGTCGCCGAGGTAGTTGAAGTAGTTGAAGCGGCGGACCTTGTAGGGGCAGTTGTTGGCGCAATACCGCGTGCCGATGCAGCGGTTGTAGACCATGTCGTTGAGCCCATCGGGGCTGTGCATGGTTGCGGCAACTGGGCACACCGACTCGCACGGCGCGTTCTCGCACTGCATGCAAGGCACCGGCATGTTCGCGACCTGCGGGTCCTCGCCGACTTCGAGCGGTTCGCCCGGCTTCGACGTGAAGTAGCGGTCCGTGCGGATCCAGAACATCGTGCGGTTGTTGGCCGTCTGCGTCTTCCCGACCATCGGGATGTTGTTCTCGGCGACGCACGCGACCACGCATGCGGAGCAACCCGTGCATGCGTTGAGGTCAATGACCATGCCCCACTGGTAGGGCGACTTGCCGGCGATGGGATCGTTGGCCTTGTCACCGTCGAGGTAGCCGCGTTCGCGCCACAACGACTGCGCCAAGTCCGACTCGTTCTTGCCGGTGAGCTTGGCGATCTTGTCGAGCGCCGAGCGCTGCGGCGCCCAGTTGGGGTTCTGCTTGTGACCTTCCGCAGTCGTCTCGCGGACGATCTCGCGGCCAGCCATCGTGCCTTGCTCTTGGAGCGACACGATGCGGTAGTTGCCTTGGCCCTTCGCGACCGTTGCGCCAGCGAGCGTCCACTGCGCCGTCGTCGAACGCAGCGCGTAGGCGTTGAAGCCCGTGCCCTGCGCGACCTTCGCTTCCGCCGACAGTTGGCGGCCCCAGCCGAGGTAGATCGTGACCGCGTCGTCCGCGTGGCCCGGCAGCACAAACGCCGGGATGTTCAGGTTGGCGTTGCCAGCCTTGATGCTGACCATGTCGCCCTTGCTGACGCCGAGGCGCTGCGCCATTGCAGGGCCCATCAGAGCGGCGTTGTCCCACGAGATCTTCGTCAGTGGGTCCGGCAGCTCCTGCATCCACGAGTTGTTGGCGTAGCGGCCGTCCCACATCTTGGGGCACGGACGCAATTGCACTTCCGTGCCGGCGATCGGCTGGAACGCGCGAACCGCGGCGGCGACGCCAGCGGGAGCGAGCGTCGGGCTTTCGGCTGCGAACTTGCTGTCCGCGACGAAGCCCGTGTGCAGCGCGTTGCGCCACCATGCGTCAAAGCCGTTGGCTCCGATCGCTTGGCG
>JBEELK010000105.1:0-7844 GCA_041168165.1 Planctomycetota bacterium
CTGCGCGTCGTCGACCACGACCTCTACGCGGACATCACGGGCACGCGCGAAGCGGTTCAGAAGTTCGGCGTGACGTCGACGGACGTCGTCGTCGTGTCGGTCGCGCAACCGGGGCGTCCGCCGCGCCATCGCACGCTGTCGCTCGAAGGCGACCTTGCGCTGGTCGAGATCCCACAGACGCGGCAGACCAACCTGCCGATGCCGCAGACGGCGCTGCCGGTGCTCAAGAACTACAAGGGCGAAGAGGCCCTGTCGTCGGCGCTGAAGAGCCTGCTCGTGCAGGGCACGCCGGTGATCTACTTCTTGAACGGCAACTCGCTCGACCTGCAGTCGCCGACGTCGTCGACCGGCACGAGCTACTCGCAGCTGTTCCAGATGCTGCACGCGCTCGGCCTCGATTCGCGCGAACTCGACCTGTCGCGCGCGCGCACCGTTCCCGAGGACGCTGCGATCGTCGTGATGTTGGAGCCGCGCCGCGAGTGCGCCGACTCGGAAGTGCGCGCGCTGCACGACTACCTGCGCCGCGGCGGGCGCATGTTCGTCAACTACTCGTGGGCTGCGCAGCCCGATTGGAATCCGACCGGCGGCGAACTCGGCAAGCTGCTCGGGTTTGAGTTGGGGCCGCAGCCGGTGTTCCACTTGATCACCGACCCGCGCTACGGCGCGGAAGTGCGCGGCCTCGATGGCGACGCGCGCGTGAGCAAGCTCGACCTGTCGCTGAACCCAAACCATCCGGTGACGCTGCGCCTTGCGCGTTCGAGCCAGATGCTGCAGATGGACCAATCACGTCCGTTGCAGCGTCGCGGCGACCAGCCGCAAGGCGTGCGCTACGAGTCGCTGCTGCAGTCGGGCCCGCAAGCGTGGCTCGCGCAGCCGGACCGCAACGGGTTCCCGGACACGAACGCGCCGAAGCTCGACAGCGCCTTTGGCGCGTTTGACCTCGGCGCCGTGATCGAGATCGACGGCGAGAAGAAGCCGGATGGCTCGGCTCCGACCGGCCGCTGCGTCGTGATGAGCGGGTTGTTCTGCAACAACCTCGGCATGGGCGTCAACGCGGCGCTGTGTTCCAACGTGTTCAACTGGCTTGTGGAGCGCAACGTGCTGCTCAACATCCATGGCAGTCGTTACGTCGCGCGCCACTTCGAGCTGAAGCCGCAGCAAGCGGAACGCATCTGGTGGTTGCTCGTGATCGGAGTGCCGGGATCGCTGTTGATGCTCGGGATGTTCGTGGCATGGCGCAGGAGGGATCGCTGATGAACTGGCGTGTGCAAGCGTCGCTGCTGTTCGTGGTCGGGGCGCTCGGCGCCACGTTGTGGCTCACGAACGAAACGTCCTCCGACCAGGGCTCCGTCTCGGTGTCGCTGCTCGCCAATCACCGCATCGCAACGGCGGTTCGCATGCAGTGGCAGTTCGCGGACGAGGAGCCGATCGAAGTGCGGCGCCAACCTGGCGGCCCCTTTCGCATTGTGCATCCGATCGACGACCTGCTGGCGCAGGACCACCTCGTCAACCTCGCGAGCACGTTCGATAGCGCGATGGTCGGCGAGACGCCGTTCCCCGACGACGAGCAGAATCGCGCGCGCACCGGGCTCGACAAGCCGCGGTTGATGCTCGAGATCGACTTCGAAGACGGCGCGAAGGAAGACATCGAGATCGGATCCGAAGGCCCGCTGGGCTCGGATCTCTTCGTGCGGCGCAAGGGCGCGATCTACCGTGGCGGGCTCGCGCTGTTCACGGCGATGAAGAAGAGCCTCGACGACCTTCGCGAACGGCAGGTGTTTTCGACGCCGCCCGGCGCGGTGCGCGAAGTCCTTGTCGACCGCGCGCAGCAAGGCGGCGGCCGCGAAGTGATGAAGCTCGCGCGCGCGGCGGAAGGCTGGCGCCTGATGGAGCCGTTCGAGACTCGCGCGGCGACCGCGTCGTCGAACTCATTCGTCGGCAACATCCTCGCGATGCGCATCGACCTGTTCGTCAACGGGCCGATCCGCCTGCCGGACACCGAGCCCGATCTCGTGATCACGCTGCGCGGCGGCACGCAGGACGAAGTGGTCAAGGTGTGGCGCGACACGCAGGACAACCTGTTTGGCCGCCTGGAAGGCCGCAAGATCAGCTTCAAGACGCTGAACCAGCAGGCGCAGCGCATCTTCACGGAGACCGCGGACGAGCTGCGTTCGCGCATCCTGATCCCGTTGCGCGACATCTATCACGAAGCGCTGACGATGATGGTGGACGGCGGTGACGCGCGTCCGCGCATCGTGATCTCGCGCGACACGGTGGACTCGGCGTGGCAGCTCGCGGAGCCGATTCGCGGCGCCGCGGATCCGCAGGCCGCCAACGAACTCGTCACGGCAATCAACAACCTGCGCGTGATGTCGTTCGTGCCACGAGGCGCGGATGCGAACGCGCTAGGGCTCGCGACCGGAGCGCTCGCGGTGGCGGTGCAGGGCGTCAGCGACCAGAAGCCGCACCAGCTCCGACTCGGCCGCGACGACGTGATCGAGAACTTGCCGATCACTTATGCGTCGCCGCAGGATGCGAAGGACGAGATCGTCGCCGTGCCGAAGGGCGCGGTGGACATGATCCGACGGCCGTGGACGGACTACGTGCCGCGCTCGGTCTTTAGCGTGTTGGAGCCCGTGACGAAGGTGGACCTGTCGAGGCGCTCGGGCGCAGTCCGCCAGCTCCTCGTCGACGACAAGGGCGCATGGATCGATCGCGCAGGCTCGCCGGTGGCGGACGATCGCATCGCCGACATCGTGGATCGGTTGCGCGACCTGCAGTGCAAGCACGTTCGTCTCGCGAAGGAACTTGACCTCGGCGAGCCGGATTGGTCGCTCGTGATGGGGCGCAACTACGACCCGGCGGATGCGGTCGGGTTCGGCGCGATCGACGTGTTCGATCGCGATGGCAAACCGCTCGTCGTGCGGCGCATCGGCAGCATCGACGGCGTGGTGTTCGAACTGTCGCCGCTCGATGGCGACAACTTGCGCCAACTCTGGCAGTAGGCGCGTCCAAACGGCGCGAGTATCGTCCCGCGCCGTCGATGGCAAAACCTCCGCGCCGCTTCTGGTTGTTCAAGTCCGAGCCGGATGTCTACGGCTTTGCGCACTTCCAAAAGGACGGGCGCACGCAGTGGACCGGCGTGCGCAACTACCAGGCGCGCAACCTGCTGCGCGACGAGATCCACGCTGGCGACCTCGTCCTCTACTACCACAGCAACGCGGAGCCCACGGCGATCGTCGGCATCGCGCGCGTGTCGAAGGATGCGTGGGCTGACGAGACGCAGTTCGATCCGAAGAGCCCTTACTACGACCCGAAGGCCACGCGCGAGGCTCCGCGATGGTTTGGCGTGGAAATCGTTCCGGTCGCTGCGATGCCGCGGCCCGTCGACCGCGATGCGCTGAAGGGCGAACCTGCGCTCGCGGACATGATGGTGTTGCAGCGCGGTGCGCGCTTGTCGGTGCAACCTGTCGATGCGGCACACTTCCGCAAGGTCTGCGAGATGGGGATGGTGACGGTCCCGTCGTGAGCGCGGGGCGGCCGTAACGCCGTTGCCCTCGGCGTCGTGGGGGTGGGCTCCCCAGATCGCGCTTCGTCGCTATCATCCCCCGGATGACCCGTAGCCCCCGCGCCTCCACGCAGGAGAAGACCAAGACCGAGACGCGGACTCAGACCGCGCCGGCCCGTCCGTGGAACGTGATCGTGCACGATGATCCCGTCACGTTGATGGGATACGTGACGCGCGTGTTCATGCAGGTCTTTGGCTACGCCGAGGCGAAAGCGCGCAAGCTGATGCTCGAAGTGCATCGCGAAGGGCGCAGCTTGGTCTGGAGTGGCGGCCGTGAGCAGGCCGAGGTCTACACGCAGAAGCTGCAGGCGCATCATCTGCTCACGACGCTCGAACAGGCGGACGCATGAACATGTGGGCAGCGCGCGCAGACGACGGCTACGTGCTCGGCGGACTGACGAAGCAGTGCGTCGATACGCTGCGCGGCGTGCCCATGCTGGTGGAGAGCAACGACTCGCGCGTCCGCGAGCGCTTGTTGCCCGATACCTACGATGGCGCCGAGGACGAGGAGCAGTGGCGCGAACATGCAACTCCAGAACTGGAGCGCTTGTTCATGTCGCGGTTGCAGATCGTGCGCAAGGACCTCGCGTCGCTGCGCCAGATCGAGGACGCGGATAGCTGGGCGATCTACCTTCCCGACACCCATGTGAACGCGTGGCTCGCGAGCCTCAACGCCGCGCGCCTGTCGCTCTATGCGCTCAACGACCTCGAGCCGAAGCACTTCGAACGCGACGGCGACGTGAAGTGCACGCAGAAGCAGATGGAGGCGCTGTGGCGCATCCAGTTCCTCGCCGAGATCCAGTGCGTCTTGATGGGCGACATCGACGACTTGGAGTCCGACGAAGACGAAGACGACGACAGCGACGACGAAGGCACGGAAGGCGAAGCGGAGTCGGGCGGCGATGATCCGCTCTACGACGGCCCGATCCCCCCGGTTAGCTGAGCCGATCGGAAGAACGCGCGCTCGCCCTCAGCGGTCGCGCTCGCCGTCGTCGCTGCGCGTTGCGCCTTCGTCATCCTGGTCGAAGAACCCGCCGGAAGCTCCCGGCACCGAGCCCAACGCGTCGCGTGGACCGCGAAGGTCGATTACCGAGAACGGCAACGTCGCCGTGTCCGTGCCGCACGTGATCCGCACCGCGTAGTCGCCAGGGCGCTGGCCCTGCATGCGCCGCGCGCTGCCGGAGATGCCTTGCAGCATGCCGCGCACACCGCTGCCTGGTCGCCGCGCCATGGACCACGCGACTTCGTGGTAGCCTGCGGTTGCATCCTCTTCATGGCGGAAGAGTGTCTCGCCCTTTGCGTCGAGCACTTCGACGAGCACCTTCTCGGTTCGGTCTTCGGCGAGGCACCAACGGAACGTCGCCGTCGTGAACGGGCTCTCCGCAGACCACTTGCGCGCGCCTTCGTAGCCGCGCGAGAACGTGCGTCGCATTGCGATGCCGTCGCTCGGCGGCAGCGCAACGAACGATTGCTGCAACGCGTCCGACGTCATCGCGGACAGGCCCTTGCCGTCGAGGATCCAGATGCCGCGGCCATGCGTGCCCGCGATCACGTGGCGGTGTCGCGGATGCACGAGCAGATCGTGCACCGCGGCGCGCGGCAGGCCCTTGCCAAGCGGGAGCCAATGCGCGCCTTCGTCGCACGAGCAGTAGAGGCCCATCTCGGTGCCGACGAGCAGCATGCTCGCGACGTCCGGGTGCTGGCGCACGACGTTGATCGGCTCCTGCGGCAGGTCGTTGGCGATCGCGAGGAAGGTCTCGCCGCCATCGTCGCTGCGGAACAGCAGCGGCTCGCGGCGGTCTTCGCGGAAGCCCGTGAACGAGACGAACACCGTGTTGTCGTCGTGCGGCGACGCGTCGATGCACGACACCCACAGCCCGCGCGTCGCGTCGGGGAAGCGCTCGGTGAGGTCGTTCCACGATGCGCCGCCGTCGCGCGTGCGCCAGACCTTGCCATCGTCGGTGCCGACGTAGATCCAGCCTTCGCGCCGCGGGGACTCGGCGATCCGCGTGATCGTGCAATGCGGCACGTCGCCGCGCTTCTTCTCGGCGTCGTTGGTCGTGAGGTCCGCGCTGATCGTCGTCCAGGTGTGGCCGCGATCGCGCGAGCGATGCACGAACTGGCTGCCGGTGTAGACCGTGTGCGGCGCATGCGGCGACAGCACGATCGGCGTCATCCAGTTGAAACGCAGCGGTTGTTGGCCCTTCTCGGCCTTTGGCTTGATGCCTTCGCGTTCGCCAGTGCGCAGGTTCTGGCGCGACATGCCGCCGAACTGGCTCTCCGAGTAGACGATGTCCTGATCGTCGCGGTCGATCGCGACGAAGAAGCCGTCGCCGCCATCGATGCGGAACGCAGCGTCCGCCGTGATGCCGCCCGCCGCTTGCATGGGGAAGCCCCACGTGCCGTTGTCCTGCAGTCCGCCGTAGATGCGGTAGGGCATCCGATCGTCCGCTGCGACGGCATAGAACTGCGCGATCGGCAAACGGGCCATGTGGTCCCAGTGCGCGCCGCCATCGAAGGTCTCGGCGAGTCCGCCGTCGTTGCCGAGCAGCGCGTGGCGACCATCCTTCGGATCGATCCAGAGCGCGTGGTGGTCGACGTGCAGGTTGCCGTGGAACGCCTTGTTCGCACCGCCGCGGCCTTGGCGCTCGGAGCTCGGCGTCCACGTCTTGCCGCCATCTTTGGAGCAGAACACCGGCACGCCGAGCACATAGACCGTGTCGACGTTGCTCGGGTCGACGCGCACCTGCCCGTAGTAGTAGAGCGGCTCACCGCCAACGCGGCCCTTGTGCGGCTTGCGCCAAGTCTTGCCCGCGTCATCGCTGCGCCAGACCTCGCCGCCGATCGTCTTGCGACGCGGCGCGCGCTGCTTCTCTTGCGGGTCCTGCGCTTGTTCGGCTTCGACTTCGTCGCGCTGCGCTTGCCACTGCGCGAACGCGAGCGGATCCGCTTGCGTCTCGGCGTCGGGCCATGCGTTCGCATCGGCGCCCTTCGCTTCTTCTGCCTTGGGTTCCTCAGGTGGCGGCGCGGTGTCGGGCTCGAGGTTCTCGATCGACGCGTAGATCACGTCGGGGTTCGCTTGCGCGATCGCGATGCCGATGCGGCCGAGTTCGCCCTTCGGCAAGCCGCCGCCGAGTTCGGCCCACGTGGCGCCGCCGTCGGTTGACTTGTGAATGCGGCTGCCGTTCCCGCCTTCGCGGAAGTCCCATGCGCGACGGCGTCGCTCGTAGCTCGCGGCGTAGAGCACGTCGGCGTTGCGCGGATCCATCGCTACGTCGACGACGCCCGCGTCCGCGGACACGAATAAGCAGCGCGTCCAGGTCTTGCCGCCGTCGATGGTCTTGTAGAGCCCGCGTTCGTCGTTGCTGCGGTAGAGCGCGCCGAGCGCCGCCACGAAGACGACATCGGGGTTCTGCGGATGCACGACGATGCGGCCGATGTGGTCCGTGCCCTCGAGTCCAACATGCGTCCACGTCTTGCCGCCGTCGGCCGACTTGTGCACGCCGTTGCCCCAGTAGCTGCTGCGCTGGTTGTTGGACTCGCCGGTTCCGACGTAGAGCACGTCGGGCGCAGACGGCGCGACCGCGAGATCGCCGATCGAGATCGAGTAGGCGTCTTGGAACTGCGGCGCGAACGTCAGCCCGCGGTTGTCGGTGCGGAACAAACCGCCGCTCGCAGACGCGACCCAGAACACGTTGGCGTTCTGCGGATGCGCTTCGATGTCGACGATGCGACCGCCGAACGAGACGGGGCCGAGTTCCTTCCACTGCATCTGGCCGAGCACGTTGGTGCGCAGGTGCTCGAGGTCCGTCGCTTGCGCGCGCAGCGACGATGCCGCAGCGAGCGCGAGGATCCACGCGACATGCGAACGGACGATGGGGGATGCGTTCATCGGAGTTCCTCCTGCTTGGTCGCGGCAGATGGGCGCGTTGCGTCGTCGTCGTTTGCGATGGACTCGGGATCTGGCAGCAGACGGAATGCGTGGATCTGCGTCGCCTTGCCTTCCGTCATGCGGGCCGAATACGCGCCGGGCTTGGCGAGCTTGCCGCCGATGCGCGCATCCCAGTGCAGCGTCTGCAGGCCCTTGCGCAGTTCGCCTTCGACCTTCGCCACTTCCTTGCCGGTCACGTCGTGGATCGTGACGACGGGCTTCTGCTCCGGCGTCGATGCGCAGTGCACGTGGATCGGCGCGCCGTAGGGCGGGTTCTTCGCGAAGAAGCCGCGATCGCCGGTGAGCCCGCGCGAACGCATGCGCCACAGGATCGCGTCCTCAGGC